>NZ_VOSK01000060.1 GCF_009296175.1 Microvirga tunisiensis
ATCTCGCCCGGGCGGAGTTCGCAACGCTGCGGTTGCGCCTGCTCAAGATCGCCGTGCGGGTGCAGGAAACCACCAGCCGCATCCGACTGGCCTTTGCCTCGTGCTGTCCGGAAGCGGATCTCGTCCGCCGTCTTGCGAGCGCTCTGGCACCCCAGCCCCGGGCGGCCTCGCCCTGAGCGCCGGGGCTGCCATCGCCCCGGTCATCCCATCCCGTCCCTGCCAACGCGTTCCCCACGTTCCAGACCTTGCCGCGGTGAAAGAAACGCAGCGGATCGGCACGCCCGCGCTACCAAATAGGCCCCGAAACAAACTCTGGTGAATAGGAACGGCTAGAGATCCAAACGCCCGGAAGCAGAAACCCTCGCCCTCTCGTGGTGGATCTTGATGGAACACTCATCGCCTCTGACCTGCTGATCGAGACCGCATTTTCGGAACTGGGGCGGCACCCTCATTCCCTGGTCAAGATGCTGGCTGCCCTCTCTCGTGGCAAGGCCGCTCTGAAGCACCGCTTGGCTGCACCTTCAGCCTTCGATCCGGCTACCCTGCCCTACGATCCGGAAGTGCTTGAAGCGATCCGCAAGGCCCGCGCCGGCGGGCGGTCTGTCTACCTCGCCTCGGCCAGCAACCGCCGGCTGGTAGAGAGCGTAGCCGACCATTTGGGGGTGTTCGACGGCTGGTTCGCTTCTGACGAGACCACCAACCTGGCCGGCATCCGGAAGGCCGAACAGCTCGTCACGACGTTCGGCGAGCGCGGCTTCGACTATATCGGCAACGATGCCGCCGACCTGCCGGTCTGGGAGAAAGCTGCAACGGTCATCGCCATACGTGCTCCAGCCGGGGTCAGGAAGAAGCTCGCCCTCCGTGCTGCCGAAGAGGTGGAAAATCTGCCCTGCAGCCTTCCCAACTGGCGAACCTGGGCAAAGATGCTACGGGTGCATCAATACGCCAAGAACGCCTTGGTCTTTCTGCCCCTGATAACCTCGCACCTCTTCACCCTGCAGGGTTTTGCGAACGCTGTTCTGGCCTTTATCGCCTTTTCGCTTTGCGCCTCGAGCATCTACATCCTCAACGATCTGGTGGATCTGCAGGACGATCGCGGCCACCGCAGTAAATGCAAGCGCCCCCTAGCCTGCGGGGCGATCCCTCTCAAGCACGGGATGGCCGCAATCCCGATTCTCTTCCTGGGTGCGCTCGCCGTCGGATCTGCCATCTCGCTGCCCTTCCTCGGCGTTCTGCTCGGCTACTTCGCTCTGACGACGGCCTATTCGTTTGCCCTCAAACGAACGATGGTCGTCGATGTGATCACTCTGGCAGCACTCTACTCAGTACGGGTGATCGGCGGAGCCGTAGCCACGAGCATTGTGGTTTCGGAGTGGCTTCTGGCCTTCTGCATGATGATCTTCATGTCATTGGCACTCATCAAGCGCTATGTGGAACTCGCCGCCCGACGGGATGCGAACTTGCCCGATCCGACCAGCCGCGACTATCGGAATAGCGATCTCGACATCGTGGCGGCGCTGGCGGCGGCAGCAGGGTTTAATGCCGTCACGATCTTCACGCTCTACATCTCCAGCCCTGCTGTGAAGCAGCTCTACAGCCACCCTCGCATCCTCTGGTTGGTCGGCCCCCTTCTCCTGTTCTGGATTTCCCGCGCCATGATGCTCGCCAGCCGGAGGCAGATGGATGACGACCCCGTGGTCTTCGCCATCAAGGACAGAACAAGCCTCATGACCATTGCGGCAACCGCTACCCTGCTCTTCGCCGCGATTTAGAGCCTGGCGATGATGTTCATCCGTTATGTGGTGTTTGCGGGCATCGCAACGCTTGTCAACCTCGCAACCCAAGAGGCTGTGGTCCGTGTCGCCCCCTTGTCTCCGCTCGCCCTGTCGATCCTCATGGGCACTGCGACGGGCTTCATATTGAAATACCTGCTCGACAAGAAATGGGTGTTTGACGACGGTTACAGCGGTCATCGACGGGAATTGCAGAAGATCACCCTCTACGGTGTCTTCAGCGTGTTCACCACCCTGGTCTTCTGGAGCTTCGAGGTAGCTTTCTGGGTCATCTGGCGTACAGATTTCGCCAAGTATACTGGCGCTGTGATTGGGCTCGCAATCGGTTATGCTGCGAAATTTGTGCTTGACCGAGCCTTCGTTTTCAAGGAGCGCCAGGCATGATGGAACTCGCCGGCTGGGGGCGATACCCCAGCCACCCATCGCAGGTGATCGGCCCTTCAACGCCTGCAGCCATACCTGCACTCATGGCGTCCTGTTCGGGCCTTGTGGCGCGCGGGAACGGGCGCGCCTATGGCGATGCGGCCATCGGCGAGACGACGACGCTCACGACCTTAGGGCTGGACCGCATCCGGGCCTTTGATCCGTCGACAGGCCGCATCCGACTGGAAGCCGGTGTCCTTCTCGCGGATCTCCTGTCTGTCGTGACGCCCCGGGGCTTCTTTCCACCCGTCGTACCGGGCACGAAGTTCGTCACCATCGGCGGCATGATCGCTTCGGACGTGCATGGCAAGAACCATCACAGGAATGGGGGCTTTGGCGAGCACGTCGAGGAACTCATGCTCGCCTTGCCTGACGGCAGCACAATCAAGTGTTCTCGGGACAAAAACCCTGAACTTCTGATGGCCACCATCGGGGGGATGGGCCTCACCGGCACGATCCTCGAGGCGTCCATCCGCCTCCGCCCTGTCGAGACGGGGTGGATGCGGCAGAAGACCACCGTCGCGACTAATCTCGACGACGCGCTACGCGTCCTGCACGAAGCCGGAACGGCCACCTATTCAGTTGCCTGGATCGACTGCTTGGCCCGCGGTGCTTCGCTCGGGCGTTCGCTGATCTTTGCCGCCGAACATGCCACTCACCAGGATCTGGAGAGCCTTCGACCCGGCGCGGAGCCCTTCCCCTCCTCCCGGCCCGGACGGCTTTCCGTACCGGTCGATCTCCCGTCATTCACCCTTAACAGGCTGTCGGTTTCCGCGTTCAATGAGATGTACTACCGCATCGGCGCGATGAAAGCCGGGTATCCCCATCTTGTGCATTGGGATCCCTACTTCTTTCCTCTCGACGGAATCGGCGACTGGAACCGCATCTATGGCCGCCGGGGCTTCCTCCAGTACCAATGCGTGATCCCGACGGCGAAGGCTCAGGGCGTGCTCGGCACGATCCTTGAGCGGGTCTCCCATCGCGGCACAGCATCCTTTCTGGCTGTTCTGAAGCAGCTGGGGCCGAGCCACGGCGGTCTCTCGTTTCCTCTCGAAGGCTTCACGCTGACTCTCGATCTGCCCGTCGGTGACGATATGTTTCCCCTGCTCGACGACCTCGACCGATCGGTGGTCGAAGCCGGAGGTCGGCTCTATCTCGCCAAGGACGCGCGGCAATCGCCTGAGACCTTCGAGGCCGGCTACCCCGGCCTTTCGCACTTCCGGGACATCCGGCGAAGCATCGGGGCAGCAGGCCGGATTTCTTCACGTCTGTCGACAAGGCTCGGTATTTGATGGCGCTCTCCAAAACCCTTCTCCTCATCGGCGGCACCTCCGACATCGGCCGGGCCACGGCGCTCTGCTACGCCAAGGCCGGGTGGCGGATTCTGCTCTCTGCGCGGAATGAGGAGGAAGCCCGTCGCAATGCCGAGGACATCGCGGCCCGCACCGGAGCGGAGGTCACGACCCATGGCCTGGACATTCTCCAGACGGATCGTTTCGGGAGCTTCCTCGACAACCTGCCCCAGCCGCCCGACACGGCCGTGTGCGTCGTCGGCGAGCTCGGCGACCAAGTGCGGGGACAGAGCGATCTGGCCCACGCAACACTGCTTGTGCGCACCAACTTCGAGGGCCCGGCTCTCCTCCTTGGGGCGATTGCCGAGCACTTTCTCGCGCGCGGATCCGGCACCATCGTGGGTGTCAGTTCCGTGGCCGGTGATCGCGGGCGCGCATCGAATTATCTCTACGGCGCAGCGAAAGCGGGCTTCACCACTTTCCTGTCCGGTCTGCGCAACCGGCTCGCGCCCAAGGGCCTGCGGGTGATCACGGTGAAGCCGGGCTTCGTGCGTACACAGATGACGGCGGGCATGAAGCTGCCTCCCGTGCTGACGGCAGAACCTGACGAGGTCGGTCGAGCGATCTTCAACGCGGCCGAAAAGGGCGGCAGAGACGTGATCTATGTCCGACGCATCTGGCAGCCGGTGATGATGGTGATCGGCGGCATTCCCGAAACGATCTTCAAGCGCTTGAAGCTCTGACTCTGGTCTGTGGAGAATGAGTACGATGTCGATGGGAGCGGTACGGACGCGATCGACGGGTCTGCTCCTGCTCGCGCTCGGTGCTGTCTGCGCCCTTCTGCTTGCCGTTCCAGGCGAGACGGTTACGACGAACTACCTGAATGACCTTTTCCTCTTCCTCGACGGAGTTCACCGCATCGCGGAAGGCCAGGTGCCCAACCGCGATTTCCATACAGCCCTGGGACCGCTCGTCTATTATGCGCCGGCCGCAGGATACTGGCTTTCGGGCAACTTCGGTGGCGCCATGCCGACCGGAATGGCCCTCCTGGTGCTCGCACTCGCGTCGGCTGCCGCGTATATCGTCAGTTCGCGCCTCAGGCCGGCCATCGCCATTCCGCTCGGGACCTATCTGATCTTGGTCGCAGCAGTTCCGATCAACCTGAGCGAGAGCATCGAAGCCCTCTCCTTCGCCATGTTCTACAACCGGATCGGGTGGTCCGCGCTCGGGCTGCTGCTGGTTATGTATCTTCGGCCCGAGCATTCTCGCCGTCATCATCAGTGGATCGATACTCTATGCGCGGCCTTCCTGATCCTCCTGATGCTGTACATCAAAATCAGCTATGGCTTAGTGGGATTGGGCTTTCTGGCCCTGATGCTGCTCGATTCCCGCCAGCGCGGCTGGGCAGCGGCGGCATTCGCTATCGTCTTCCTTGCTGGGCTGGTGATTGAGCTTTTCTGGGGCGGGACAGCAAACCACATCGCGGACCTTCTGCTCGCCGGTCGAGTGAGCGGCAGCGTCGACATCCTCGATGAACTGGCTACGGTGCTCTTCAAGAATCTTGCCGATTATGTCCTGTTCGCGATCTTCACCGCTCTGGCGCTCTGGCGCACGAGGAGCCTCCGCGATGCCCTTTTCCTTGGCTTCTGCGCAAGCTCCGGCTACGTGCTCATGACGCAGAACTTTCAGAACTGGGGCATCGTCACGCTGGTGGCCGGAGCGGCCGTGGCTGTGGAAACAGCCGCCCGGAAGGACGCTCTCGAAGCGGACGAGCATCGCGCATCCGTCACGGCGGGTGCCCAGCTTCTTCTTTTGGCCCTTCTGCTGCCGGCTATGATCCACAATGCTGCGGCCCTGAGCCTTCATGCAGGTCTCGCGTTACTCAAACAGGGACAGGCCGTGCCGTTAGCGAACTTCGACCGGATCCGGCTCGTGAAGTTATGGAGCGAGGGCGAGTACCCGATTTTCAGCCGCTATCTGGCAAGCCTGGAAGATGGCGCACACGCGCTTTCGAGCCTCGAATGGAGAGCGGACCATGTGTTTGTGCTCGACTTCGTGGGTCCGTTCTCGGCCGGTCTTGGCCTCAGGTCCCCCCATGGCGACGGCACGTGGCATCATTGGGGACGCACGGTCAACGAAGACAACCACTTGCCAGCCCAGACGCTCCTGCGCGACGTGCATGTGGTCATGGTACCGAAATGGCCAATCGAGTTCTCCACCGCCGAAGGCCTTCAACGGCTCTATGGCGAGTATCTCGACGAGCATTTCAAGCTCGCACGCGAGACGGCGGACTGGAACGTCTACGTGCTCCGGGAGCCGTCTTCCGAAACGGTGAGCCGGTCCTCCGGCTCGGATCCGGACAAGCGGCAGGACAACCTTCCGCACAGCGGCGGATAGACTGGCGACTTCGATCAGGATGTGGTGCCGGAATAGGGCTGCTACGGCACGGCCGGTCCGGTCCGGCGCAATCCTTCGCCTCTCATACGCCGGGCTTCGACCGCGGATGCAAGCTATCGAGCTGGTCCTGCCGGTGGCCGACCGGAGGGGCTCCGCCATTTACCTATGATCGGCGTGAGGCAGTCATGAGATGCGCACCGTTCAGCAGCGGGTGCGTGCCCGATGGAGCGTCTCAGCGCCGTTCCCTTCCTGGGAAACACACGGACGCGTATCCCTGACCTGCCTCTTCTTCGATCTCGATCGTCAGGCTCTCCTGCCGCAGGTGACGGGGCAGATAGACCCAGAAATGGTCGGCGACATGCCGAGCCGCACCACGGGCGGCTTCGAGACTGGGCAGATCCTGGACCTCGAAATCCTGCGCAAAGCAGATCCCGCTGTAGGCATGGAAACAGTAGCGCGCCATGGCTGCACCCTGATGGCTCAAGCTCTCCTCAAACAACAAGCAGCCGTCGGAAGTTCGGCGGGGGTCATCGTGCCGAACCGAGTTCGTACGATTGCTCTTGTCACGTTTAACTTAAGTGATGGGAGTTCACCTCTGGCGGACTATCTTGGAAATGTGTCGCAAGGCACGTTCCTCCCTGGACTCGAGGTCAAATTCTGACCCTGCTCCCTCGTTGGCAATCGTCAGCGAGGGAGCTTTTTTGTCTCGCATCGTCCCGCAATGAGAAGACGCTGTGCGATCCAGTCCTGGGCGGTGTCGAGGCTGGCGAAGGTGGGGTGGCTTGCTCCATCGATCCGGCCAAAGCCGGCCTCCAGGTAGCAGTGCCCCGGCTCCACCTCATGGTCGTCCGAGAGGTGAACCAGCACCGCCACCAGCCGCTGCCGATCGAGGACCATAATGAAGCACTGTCATTGATCCATGTTGTGTTTAGAAGAAACTTGCCTGTTCCTGCAAATCCTCCAATCATCATGACGAAATCAGCATTATTTATAGAGGGGATAACAAGCCGCACCGTAACGTTAACATAGGTTTGCGCTTAGCTGTGCCGCACTATGTAAGCTTGATGATACGATCTTCTTTTGAAGTCCCGTCAGCTATGACTCCTGATCAGCCATATCCCCCTGACAGCAAGTCCGAACAGGGACGCAGCTCTCTCAATGAAACCATCGATCAAGCCAATCGGGCGATTGAGGGATCACGTGCCGAGATTGCTCGCTCGCAAGCCTTGGGCCAGTCCGTGGCCGATCTGAACCGTGAACTCGAACGGATCAGTGAAGACGAGAACAATGCCTCGCGGACGCTAAAGGACGAGCGGTAATTCCGATGGCGCTTTTATGGACCCATGGTGAACCCTAGCTCATGCTCTGCCTCAAGCCAGAGATCCTCCGGATTGCCACTGCGGCCCTGACGCTCCCAGACCTCATAGGTTCTCACCCGGATCTTCTCTGCGCGACCGTCCATGGCTCGCCTCCAGTCGAGGATCGCTGACGAAAACTCTGATCCCGGTCAGAGCGCCTCCTTCTTCACCAGATGCAGATAGGTCGGATCGAACTCGCCGGCCTTCTTCAACCCCTGCCAGTTCAGCACCTTCAGGGAGCCTCCGTGCAGGGTGATCAGGCCGTCGCCCCGGAGATCCTGGAGCACCCGATTGACATGCACCGTCGAGAGCCCAAACGCATCGCCCAGCTCCGCCTGGGTCACCGGCAGAGTGAAGGCATGGTCCTCCACCAACTCGACGGCCCGCAGCCGCACCAGCAGCTCGCACAAAACGTGCGCGATCCGACCATAAGCGTTGCGCCGCCCGAGCCCCACCATCCATTGTCGAAAGACTGCCGCATCGATGAGAGTGTCGCGCCAGAGCAGGTCGCCGAGATTGGGGTGGCTAAGCATCAAGGTGCGCAGGTCGTCAGGCTGGATGAAGGCGAGGATGGAGGGGACCAGCGTGGCCAAGCTGTGATCCATCGTCTCCAGGTGCAGAGTCTGAAGATCGAGAATGTCGCCACTGATGTGGAACGACAGGATCTGGCGTTTGCCCTCGGCGGTGAGGCTGTAGCGGCAGGCGAAGCCCTCAACCAGGAGGCAGCACTCGGAGGAGGTCTCGCCTTCACGGACGATATCCTGGCGTGCCGCGACGGTTTTCAGCCGCAGCGGCAGGCGCAGCAGGGCGGCCTTCTCCTCAGCCGTGAGTGTAGCGATGCTCTCCAGCTTGCGAACCAACGCGGCGGTGTAGTGAATGGCGTCCAAGACAGTCTCCCCTGGTGAGCAGGCGGGAGCGCAGGTCTCTCAGTCGTCAGCGCTACAGGATCGCATGCTGACAATCCCGAGATTATCATAGGTTAATGCGGTGAGAGCAAGGCATTGGAACGCCAAGCAGCGTCCCTCGTTGAACCACATGCCTCGCTTTTATTTCGACGTGCGGGAGGGAGGGCGCTTCGCTCCCGATGACGAGGGAACCGAGTTCGACAGCCTGGGTGCTGCCGAGCACGAGGCGGCCTGCATGGCGGCTGAGATCGGACGGGACCGGCTGCCGCACGGCAACAGCCGTGAGGTCACAGTCGAGGTCAGGAACGAACACCGCCACCGGGTGCTGACCATCAAGGTTTCGTTGGCAGTCGACCGGGTCGACCCGCCGCCACAACCTCCGCGCGCGTAAAATCAAATCGCGTCATTCACGGAAGTGCCTATGGGAACCGGCCCCGCTGAGACGATCCGCTCTCATCCGTGTCATGTGAACGGGGGTGATGATGTCGTCATTCCCCATGCTCCGAAAGCAGATCCTCGCACGAACCGGCTCCGGGCCGCTCTGGAGCCCGAGGATTTTGCACTGCTCAAGCCCCAACTTGAAGTTATCGATCTCAGGCGCGGTCAGGTGCTCTACGGAATGGGGGGTTATCGTTCACGACACTACTTCCCGCATGAGGCCATCGTCTCCATCGTCAAGGGATGGCGACACCGTTGAGGTCGGGGTGTTCCGGCGCTTTGTGGCGCAGATGTCCGGCACGGCCTCACGCATTACGTTCGAGCGTCTGAGCGAAGTCAGGAACGCCGGTCCGAACCTTCGGCAGATGATCGATCCCCATCCACACAGACGCCGATTGGCTTGGACTCCTGGATCAAGAGAGCATAATGCTGCGATAGGTTTCTCTGTCCCCTCCCGCGTCGCGTCCCCTGGCGAGCCATTCCTTTGGGACAGCGTCTTCAAGGAGCTTGAACCGTGCCCCATGAGCTGACCCGCGTTGAGACGGGTGTGGAAGGCCTTGATGTGGTGCTGCGTGGCGGCCTGGTCGCCGGCTCGTCCTACATCATCCAGGGTCCTCCCGGCGCCGGCAAGACTATCCTGTCCAACCAGATCGCCTTCCATCAGGCCGCATTCGGTCAGCACATCCTTTACGTGACACTGCTCGCCGAGTCCCACGAGCGGTTGTTCGAGAACCTCTCCACCCTGACGTTCTTCGACCCGGAGCGGCTGGGCAACGGCATCGATTATGTGAGCGCCTTCACGACCTTGCGGGACGAGGGCCTGACCGCGGTCGTCAAGCTCCTGCGCCAGGAGATTGCACGCAAGAAGTCGACGCTGCTGATCCTCGATGGGCTTCTCAATGCCCGTGAGAAGGCGGAGAGCAACCTGGATGTGAAGACCTTCATCGCCGAGTTGCAGGGGCATGCGGCTTTTGCCGGCTGCACCGTGGTCTTTCTCACCAGCGCGCAGGTCGACGAGTCCAGCCCGGAGCACACGATGGTCGACGGCGTGATCCAGCTCAAGGAAGAGCTTGTCGGCGTCCGCTCGGTGCGCCGCCTCCAGATCCGCAAGTCCAGGGGCGTGAAGGCTCTGCACGGCCACCATCAGTTCGAGATCCTGGACCGGGGTGTGGTGATCTACCCGCGGCTCGAAGCGGTTCTCGGCTGGCCCTCCGTGCCGGACAGCCCCACGATGGCCCGAACCACCTCGGGCATTGCCGATCTCGACGCGATGATCGGAGGCGGGCTGCAACAGGGCTCCGGCACGCTGGCGATCGGTGCTTCGGGGACCGGCAAGACCACCCTGGGGCTGAACTTCCTTGCCCGGTCCACTCCCGACGAGCCTGCGCTTCACTTCGGGTTCTACGAAACACCGGAGCGCCTGAAGCTCAAGGCGCGCTCCATCGGGCTTGATCTCGATCGGCCGCTCGCCTCCGGGGCCCTCGAAATCCTGTGGCAGCCTTCAACGGAAAACCTGCTGGATGGGCTTGCCCACAAGCTTCTTGACGCGGTGCACCGCCGTGGCGTGAAGCGGCTGTTCATCGACGGGTTTGGCGGGTTTGAACGAGCCGCGATCGATCCCTCGCGCCTGGTCGACTTCTTCACCGCGCTGACGAACGAGCTGCGCGCCCTGAACGTCACGACGCTCGGCACCTGGGAGCTGACCGACCTGTTCAGTCGGCAGATCCAGGCCCCGACGCCTGAGATCTCCAGCGTGATCGACAACCTGATCACCTTGCGCTTCGTGGACCAGCACGCCCAACTCCGCCGCCTGATCTCGATCATGAAGGTACGCGACAGTGCGTTCGATCCGTCCTTCCGGGAGTTCGCCATCAGCGACCGAGGTGTCACCCTCCCCCGATCCTTCGCCGAGTCGGAGCAAGTGCTGGCAGGCACCGCCCGGACCAATGATGGGACCCGCTCATGAAACTACACGTTGTCTGAGCGGGAGCAGGGCCGGAGAATGACCACCATCCTCGTAGTCGACGACGAGTTCCTCATTACGGACATTCTCGTTGATGTCCTGGAGGAGGACGGCTTTCGGGTGCTGACAGCCTCGAACGGCCGGAAAGCCCTGGAGATCCTGGACAGGGAAACGCCGGCACTTGTGGTAACCGACTTCATGATGCCGCTGATGAACGGGCTGGAGCTCGCCCAGGCGATCAAAGCCAACCCCGGTTGGGCCCAGATCCCGGTCATTCTGTTGAGCGGGGCGCAAGGAGCGATTGCCCGTGGCTACCCGGATTTATTTGTAGCCGTCTATGACAAGCCTTTCAGGATCGAGGCAGTCGTCGCCATGGTCAGGGAGATTATTGGCAACCCGTCACGCTCATGAGTTCCTTATCAGCACGCAGCATTCCGAACCAAAGCCCGAACAGACCGCACTGCAATCAGGGCAAATGCCGGCTGCGGGGCACGTCGGTATCGGTCTCTGGCAACGTGGAGTCCTGGCAGGGAATGGCGCTCGGCCCCGACTTCGGTCGATCCTGAATCAGCGGCTTCCATGTCGAAGCCGGGCCGGGTATCGACGATCAGGAAATCGCCGTCGGGCGAAGAACGATCTCATTCACATCCACCTCCGCAGGCTGGCTGATCGCAAAGGCGATAGCCTGGGCCACCGACAGCGCAGGAATCGCCAGTGCATGTTGCTCCCGGGTCGCCGCCGCTGCGGCTTCATCCGTGACGCTGCTCGGCAGATCGGTTTGAGTAGGCCCTGGCGAGATGATCGTGCTGCGGATGTTGTAGGGCGTCGCTTCCTGCCGCAGCCCTTCGGAGATGGCCCGCACGGCAAACTTGGTCGCGGAGTACACCGCCATGGTGGGACGGACCCGCAGTCCTGCGGTCGAAGCGATGTTGATGATGTGACCGCTCCGCTGGCGCTGCATGATCGGAAGCGCCGCGGCCATGCCATAGAGCACGCCCTTCAGGTTGATGTCGATCATGCGCTCCCAATCTTCCACCCTGGTCTGATCGAGCCGGGACAGGGGCATCAGCCCGGCATTGTTGATCATCACGTCCAGCCTCCCGAAGGCGGTCTCGGCCGTCCTGACCAGCGCCTCCACCTGATCGCGCCGGGCCACGTCCGTCGCGGCGATCTCCACCCGACCTCCCTCGGCCCGGATCTCGGCGGCAATCGCCTCCAGGCGCTCCTGCCGACGTGCCCCGAGCACCACATGCGCGTCCATGCTGGTCAGGAGCCGGGCCGTGGCCTCGCCGATTCCGCTGCTGGCGCCTGTGATAACGACGACCTTGCCTGCGATGTCGGGGCTCATCGACATCCTCCAGTCTGTGCCGGGCCGGTCCCCTGTCTCAAGCGCCCTGGCCCCAGTTCATCTCAAGGCCACCGTCGATCGTGAAGCTCTGTCCGGTGACGTAGTCGGCATCTTCGGAGACGAGATAAAGGGCGAGCTTTGCAATCTCCCGCGGCTCGCCCGGCCGGTTCCATGGAATGTTCGGCATCTCCTCCCGCCGCTTCTCGGGATCGTCCGTGCGCTTTATCGTCATGGGAGTCCTGATCAGACCGGGCGCGATGGCGTTCACGTTGATCCGCTCTGGCGCGAGTTCGAGCGCGAGGCTGCGGGTGAACGTCAGGAGTCCGCCTTTGGCGGCCCCGTAGGCGGCGTTCATCGGGCTTGGGATGGCCTCGTGCACAGAGGTGATGTTCAATATCTTTCCGCCGGGACCAGCGGCCTTGCGACGGCGGATGAACTCCCGGCAGCAGAAGAACGGACCGTAGAGATCCGTCCTGATCACCTTGTCAAACTCTTCAGTCTTCGTCTCGGCGACTGTTGAGCCGCTGGAGCCTACGCCGGCATTGTTGACGAGGATGTCGGGAGTTCCGAGTTCGCGCTCCACCGCTTCGAACAGGGCCGAGACACTTGCTTCGTCGCACACATCGGCCTGCTGAACAAATGAGCGTTGCCCTGTAGCCTCAACCCGCCTGCGTGTTTCCTGAGCTCCCGCCTCGTCCGTGTGGAAGATGACGGTAACATGAGCGCCCTCCTTGGCGAACTCCTCGGCCATGGCTTGCCCCATCCCTGAGTCGGACCCGGTGATGACTGCAATCTTGTCCTGGAGCTTTGGCATGGGACCGTTCCGTGAGGTGAGAGGTTCATCGGAGAAGCAGCCCGAGCTGGAGTTGTTCCCACGGGGCATACGCCGGTTTGCCGCAAGACAGATTGGCCACAAGCACTATAAGCCCGGGCACGGTGGCAGACTCGCACAGGAGCGGGTGGGGCTTCCTGACACGGGTCGCTCGGCCGCCAATGTCATAAAAGATTCGGGGAAAAGCCGCGGTCTGGAGGTTGAAACGATGATTGTGATTGAGTGCACGGGCGATGGCCGCAGCCGGGGGCGCATGCATGGAGAGGTGGCACGAGGTTTGATCCGCGACGGGCTCCAGCGCTGGGCTGATGCAACCGCCGGCGCCGCAGGGATCCCGATCACGCGCTACGTCTCGGCTTTTCTGTCGGACACCGCGCTCCTCGCCGCGATTGAGACCCGGCTCCCGGACCTTGTCGAGGAAATGCGTGGCATTGCCGATGGCGCCGGCGTGCCGTTTGATCAGGTTGCCGCCTACAACCTGATGGATGAGCAATGGTGGTACGATCTGGAGCGAACCCCGAACGCGGAACCCGGATGCAGTGTCGTCGCCTTTGCCGATCAGGGCACGGGGGCCGTTCTCCTGGGGCAGAACATGGACCTTCCCGCCTACATGGATGGCGGCCAGGTGGTGCTCCGGATCCAAGCGCCGGGACAGCCGGAGGAGTTGGTGTTGTCTGCCGCGGGCCTGCTGGGCCTGACCGGCGTCAACCGGGCTGGCATGGGGCTCTGCGTCAACACGCTTCTCATGCTCCGGCACAGCCGCAGCGGCCTGCCGGTCACGGCTGTGATCCGAGGGGCTTTGCGTCATGAGCGGCGCGATGCTGCCTTGGCCTTCCTGCAATCGGTGTCGCACGCGAGCGGCCAGCATTATGCGGTGGGTGATCCCGGCGGCGTCATGGGCCTCGAATGCTCGGCGACCGGCAAAACTCTGAGCCCGCCCGCCTCAGAGTCAGCCCTCATCCACACCAACCATCCCTTGGCAAACCATGAGATCGATCCTGTCGCCGAGGCCGCCCTGGAGCAGCGTGGCAGCATCGCCGACTCCAAACGGCGCCTTGAGTTCCTGAACGAGCAAAGCGCATCGATCCGGCAAATAGCCGACATTAGGCGCGTGCTGGCCGATCGGTCGGTGCCAATCTGCAAGACCCAAACCCGCGAGCGGAACAGCACAACGTTCGGCTCCGTGATCTTCGAGCTGACCCCATCACCTCGGGCTCACTTCTGTCCCGGCCTGCCGACGTCGGAACAGTGGGAGCAGCTTGGGTGGAGCTCGGCCGCCCAGGAAGGACCGGCTGGGTGACCTCCACGGGGACGATCGAGTGCGGATGGTGCCCTATCCAGCCAAACTCAGGCCGATCCGGAGGCAGGCCTTCCGGCTGTCGCCAAGGGCCTGACCTGTGGTAGGAGCCGGAATGGTGCTCGGATATGAGGAGAGCGGTATCGTGACAGACATCCGACGGATCGGCATTGCCGCACGCTACAGCGACCTCGTGATCCATGACGGAACGGCCTATTTCTCGGGCTACGTGCCCGAGACGACCCTGGGCCTTTCGGTTTCGGAACAGACCCGGGATATCCTCGGGCAGATCGAGCAGTCCCTCGTCGAGATCGGCAGCGACAAATCCAAGCTGCTGCAGGCGACGATCTGGCTGGCAGACATCGCCTTCTATGACGAGATGAACACGGTCTGGGACACTTGGGTGGCTCCTGGGCAGGCTCCGGCGCGCGCCTGTGTCGAGGCGAGGCTGGCCAACCCGGATTACCAGCTCGAGATCCAGGTCATCGCCGCCCTCTGATCCTGCAGCCCCGCTTAAGCCCGCTCCGTCCGGGCGGTCGATTTTGCGAGTGCTCCCAGGCGCTTGCGCTCATAGTGCTTTGCCAGGCGCAGGTGACGCCACGTGGCGTAGTTCATGGCGATGAGGAAGCCGTAGGTGCCGCGCAGAAAGTGCAGTCGTCCGAAATAAGCCTTCAGGAATGCGGCGGGAAATTCGAAATAGACGCGCCATGTGGGGATCGAGATGCCCCTCACCTCGAGGTCGACGGCCTGCTGATCGGCGTAGCTGTTAAGCTTGGCGAGCTGGTCGCCGAGGGAGCGCACGGACCGGTGATGCACGAGCCCCTTGAGCTTGCCGACTTTGGTTCCCGGCTTCAGGTCGACCCGGTCGTGGACAAGCGAGGAGGAATATCGGCCGGCGTCTCGGCGATAGAGCCGCACAGGCGCGATCCGGTAGGCCAGGAGATGGGGAGCGCTCTCTCCCGGATAGGTCTCGGCGATACGGATCCCATAGGCTTGGCAGGATGGCTCTCCATGGGCGAACAGCGCACGCATCTCGGCCAGCAGTTCCGGAGAAACCTCCTCGTCCGCATCGAGGTTCAACAGCCATCCGTGCCGGCACTGATCTTCCGCGAAGCGCTTCTGGAGCCCGTAGCCGGGCCAGGGATTGAAGATCACCCGGGCGCCGAGTTCCTGGGCCACCGCCTGGGTTCCGTCCGTCGAGCCTGAATCGACCACGACGAGATCGTCCGTCAGCCCCCGGATGGCGCGGATGGTCGCTCCGATCCGGTCGGCCTCGTTCTTGGCAATGATGAAAACGGAAACAGGAACCATGGCAACGGGTGCCTAGCCGCCCTGAAGTTCCATGGCAAGGGCTTTGGGACTCTTCATGGGCTGTGGTGCAGTCGTCCTGCGCCCACTAAGGCCGGTTCCGCAATCGCGTGACCAGCTCTCGCTTGCAGACCCGTCGCATGAACCGGCGGGAAAGCTTGTCAGAGGAGTTCGCCCTCACGGGCTTGGCTTCCCGTAGAAACCCCGAGCCTCTTGCGTACGCGCAGCTCTGCCAGGAGCGGAAAATGATCGGATGCCACCCGGGTCAGAGGGTTCCGAACCGGCCCGGCATCGACCACTTCGATGGATTTCGTCACGAAGACATGATCGAGACGCAGAACGGGTGCTCTCGTATGAAATGTCGGTTGAGGCTCGCCAAAGGAATTGGAGAGCTGGGCATCCTGCATCCGGTTTGCGATCAGCCGGTAGGACCGTGAGTACGGCGGCGCATTGAAATCGCCAAGCAGCACGGCCGGATCGGCGCAATCCGGATGGCCGACCCAATCCGGCCCGATCAGAGCAGCGGCCTGCGCCCGCCTCTCGCCGGAGCGCAGCGACAGGTGAGCGTTGACGACGTGGATCGTCTGGCCATCGACCTCGACGGCGACCCAGAGGGCGCTGCGCTTCTCGAAGGAGGGCCGTGTCGATTGCGTGGGGAGCCGCTCCGACCTCACGATTCTGGAGGAGTGGCGGGTCAGAACGGCAATGCCGTATTGCTCGCCCAGGATGCGGATCGTGGGCTGGAAATGCAGATCCATGCCGAGCCTGGACGCCACGGCGGCGGCCTGATCGATCTCCCCTGCCCGCGCGCGGCCGACGCGAACCTCCTGCAGCGCGACGACGTCCGGGCCACAGGACGCGATGACGTCCGCTATGCGGTGCGGTGAGATCTGCCTGTCGGTGCCGAGCCAGCGATGGACATTGTAGGTGAGGATCCGAAGGGTTTGCCCCTGTTTGTCGCTATGCTTCAAAGGTCAGTACCGGCTCAATTCGTTCGTTACAGGTAAAGGCACCGCGTCATTCGGCACAAGCAGGAAATCGTCCTCGCCACCTAAGCGGCAAACGTGTCGGATCAATGACCCAGGCTCGAGCATGGTTCCCCAAGGCGAGCCCTCGGACCCGTCGGATCCGAACCTCCCCGAAGTACTTTCCTCACCCGCTTGACCTTCCCATGATTGGAAGGATTACACCCTCTTCCCATATGAGGATCAGGAGATTCACCATGGCTGCCGGCATGCCCGCCCCTATCGACAGCATCGACATTCCCATTCAGGGCATGACCTGTGCCTCCTGCGTCGGCCGCGTGGAGAAGGCGATCCGCTCGGTGGAGGGCGTTGCGGCTGCAAACGTCAACCTGGCGACCGAACGGGCGTATGTGGAATTCGCCCCTTCCGAGGCCAACCCTGCGGCCGTCGCGGATGCCATTCGGGCTGCAGGCTACGAGCCCTTCGAGAACACGATCGAGTTGAAGATCGATGGGATGACCTGCGCCTCCTGCGTCAATCGGGTCGAGAAGGCGCTCGGGCGCGTTCCCGGGGTGGAGAATGCATCGGTCAATCTTGCCACTGAGCGGGCCTCCATCCGCTATCTCGGCAACGCGGACATCGTGGACCGCCTGATCGGCGCGGTCGAACAGACGGGCTATGAGGCAAAGCCGGTCCAACGCGTGGATGGTCAGGCTGACGGCGAGCGAGAGGCTCGGGCTACCGAGATCGCCGGCCTGTGGCGCTCCGTGCTCATTGCGGCGATCCTTACCCTGCCGGTGTTCGCTCTGGAAATGGGGTCCCATTTCATTCCCGCCGTCCATGACTGGGTGATGGGGACGCTTGGGCATAGCAACAGCTGGTATCTGCAGTTCGCCCTCACCACCCTCGTCCTGTTCGGGCCCGGACTGCGCTTCTTCCGGAAGGGCGTCCCTGCCCTCCTCCGTGCGTCGCCGGACATGAACTCGCTGGTCGTTCTCGGTACGAGCGCCGCCTATGCCTATTCGGTGGTGGCGACCTTCCTCCCGGGCCTCCTGCCCGAGGGCATGGACAACGTCTATTACGAGGCGGCGGCCGTCATCGTGACCCTGATCCTGCTGGGTCGCTATCTCGAAGCAAAAGCCAAGGGACGGACCTCGGAGGCGATCAAGCGCCTCGTGGGGCTGCAGGCTAAGACCGCCCGCGTTGTACGCGACGGCGAGGCCCAGGAAATCCCCCTCGACCAGGTCTTGGCCGGCGATCTCGTCCAGGTGCGCCCCGGCGAGAGGATTCCGGTCGATGGTGAAGTGGTGGAAGGTTCTTCCTTCGTCGATGAATCCATGATCACCGGCGAACCGGTTCCGGTGCAGAAGTCTCAAGGTAGGGAAGTGGTAGGCGGTACCATCAACAGGACCGGCAGCTTCACCTTCCGCGCCACCCGCATCGGCGCCGATACGGTGCTGGCCCAGATCATCCGCATGGTCGAGCAGGCTCAAGGGTCGAAGCTGCCGATCCAGGCGCTCGTCGACAAGGTGACCGCCTGGTTCGTGCCTGCCGTCATGGCGGCAGCTTTCCTCACCTTCCTGGTCTGGCTCGTCCTCGGTCCCGATCCGGCTCTCACCTTCGCGCTGGTCAATGCGGTCGCAGTGCTGATCATCGCCTGTCCCTGCGCCATGGGTCTGGCGACCCCCACCTCGATCATAATTGGCACGGGCCGGGCGGCGGAGCTCGGCGTGCTCTTCCGCCAGGGCGAAGCCCTGCAGAGCCTCAAGGAGGTCGGCGTCGTCGCTTTGGACAAGACCGGCACCCTGACCCAGGGACGTCCCGAACTGACGGATTTCGTGGCGGCCTCCGGCTTCTCCGAAGCCGAGACCTTGCGGCTCGTCGCTGCCGTGGAAACCCGCTCCGAACACCCCATCGCACAGGCCATCGCCGCGGCCGCCGAGCGGCGGGGACTGGACCTGCCCTCCACCGACAGCTTCGAGGCGGTACCCGGCTTCGGCGTTTCGGCCATGGTCGAGGGACGGAAGGTCGATGTGGGGGCGGACCGCTTCATGACGAAGCTCGGTCTGACCGTTTCCACCTTCGCCGACAGTGCGGCCCGTCTGGGCGCCGAGGGCAAGAGCCCGCTCTATGCCGCCATCGACGGCAAACTCGCGGCCATCGTTGCCGTTGCCGATCCGATCAAGCCTTCGACCCCGGAAGCCGTCGCGGCTCTGCATGCGCTCGGGTTGAAGGTCGCCCTGATCACCGGCGACAACCGCAAGACCGCCGAGGCCATCGCGAAACGGATCGGGATCGACGAGGTGGCGGCCGAGGTTCTGCCCGACGGCAAGGTGGCGGTCGTCAAGCGCCTGCGCCAGTCGCACGGCAAAATCGCCTTCGTGGGCGATGGCATCAACGACGCTCCTGCGCTGGCGGAAGCCGATATCGGCATCGCCATCGGCACGGGCACGGACATCGCCATCGAGAGCGCCGACGTGGTGCTCATGTCGGGCGATGTGCGCGGCGTGGTCAATGCCATCGCCCTCTCGAAGGCGACCATCCGCAACATCCAGCAGAACCTGTTCTGGGCCTTCGCCTATAACGTGCTGCTGATACCGGTCGCGGCGGGTGTGCTCTATCCTGTCAACGGCACCCTGCTCTCGCCGATCTTCGCGGCCGGCGCCATGGCGCTGTCCAGCGTGTTCGTTCTCGGCAATGCCCTGCGCCTGCGCCGCTTCAAGGCTCCCATCGCATCGGCGCAGGCAGCGCCTCACACTCAAACGGTCGAAGGTGTCGCATGAACATCGGACAGGCAGCATCGGCCTCGGGCGTTTCGGCCAAGATGATCCGCTATTACGAGTCCATCGGGCTGATCCCGAAGACCGTGCGCACGGAATCGGGATACCGGGTCTATTCGGATCACGACGTACATACCCTGCGCTTCATCCGCCGGTCGCGGGACCTCGGCTTTTCGGTCGAGCAGATCGCGGATCTCGTCTCCCTCTGGCAGGATCGCGAGCGGGCGAGCAAGGACGTGAAGGCCATTGCGCTCGACCATGTGGGCATGCTCGAGCGCAAGATCCGTGAACTGCAGGAGATGGCTTCGACCCTGAAGCACCTCGCCAGGAATTGTCATGGCGACGCCCGTCCCCATTGTCCGATCATCGAGGAACTGGCGAACGACGACGCGGCGGCTCCTCCGGTGAAGCCGGATGCGAAGTTCGGCGCTTTGGGAAAGGCTGCGGCCCGTTGAACGGGCTCACCGGCCGTAGGCAAGCTTCAGACGTGATCCTCTCTTCCGTCGTGGCCGTCTCGATGGTCTGAAGCGCAGCGCCTCACCGATCGGGATCACCGGGCTTGGTCACACCCTCGACGTCATGGCCGGCCTTGTGCCGGCCATCTCGATTGTGTGGAACGCCGCGCTCTTCGGATCGGGATCCCCGGGACAAGCCCGGGGATGACGGGGTGGGTGTCAGGGTCGGTTTAACGAGGCAGGTCAGTGATTTGTGAGGCGGCCCCACGCCGCCATCTCGACCTCGCGGCCGCGGTCGAGATCGTGCATCAGCTGCACATAGTTCGGTATGCGCTGGATCTGGCGGCCGTAATGCCGGCGCAGGGCTTCGGTGAGGCGCCCTTTGCGCGACAGGAGTTCGTCGGCGAAGTCGACCATGAGGGAGTTCGGCCAAGCCTGCGGCCGGATCTCCACCAATCGCTCGAACAGCCTGTCCTCGCTCTCGTCCGGATTGGCCTGGGCCATGAGGGTCAGCATCGCGGCGGTCGAGCGCGAGACGCCCATATGGCAGTGGACGAGCAGGTGCCCCTCCGCCTGCTCGGCCCGTCCGTCCGTCACTTCGTCCCCGAAACGAAGGATCGCCTCCACATCGTTCGGCGCCGGCAGGATCATGCCCGGGATCGGATGGATGATGTCATGGAAGCGCAGGATCGTCCTGTGATGGGGATCGTAGGCCCCGAATGCCTCCGGATCAGGATGATCCGGGTCGAGGATCGAAAGAACATGGGTTACAGACCGCTCGCGCTGGTCCGTCAATTCCGAGATGCCGCAGATCGTGAGCATCTGAATGGGTATACGGTGCATGAAAAACGCTCGTCGGACGGCTGGAATGGGACAAAAACCTTAACGAACCTATCAAACGAGTTAACTCGCCGCGATCCAAATGGATCGAAGCGTTCAAAATACTGTGTCTTGCAAATCACAGTTGTCCTTTGCCACATTTTCGCCACGCGAGATCCACCTTGTCGTCACCGCCAAGGCTATGTCTTTTCGAGATGTACGCCGCCGCTCCTAAGCGTCGGCAAATGAAACCAAAAACAGAAACTGCAGGTCACCCACTGATGTTTGCTGCCACCGCTTCGAGCCCGTCACCGTTGAAAAACGCAATCCGCTTCCTTGCGGTTCTTCTTCCGATTGCCCTGGCGGCCTGTGTCTCGACACAATCACCTCAGCAGCAAGCCCTGCGCCGCATCGATCCCGCCTATGTGGCCATGTACGGGCCGCGCCCCGACGAGTCACATCCGCTGCCGGCGACCGACATCTCCGAGGTCGATCCGCGCTTCCTGCGCCGCGAGGTTGCCTATTACGGCCGTGAGGAGCCCGGTACGATCGTGGTCGATACGGCGGCTCGCCATCTCTACCTCGTGCGCGAGGGCGGCCGGGCCATTCGATACGGCATCGGCGTCGGCAAGGAAGGCCTCGCCTGGGGCGGTCGCGCGCGGGTCGGCCGCAAGGCCATGTGGCCCAGCTGGACTCCGACTGCTGCCATGATCCGGCGGGAGCCCGAGCGCAACGGCAAGTGGGCTGGCGGCATGCAGGGCGGTCTGGACAATCCGCTCGGTGCACGCGCTCTTTATCTCTACGATGGCGGCCGCGATACGATGTACCGCATCCACGGCACCACGGAGCCATGGTCGATTGGCCAATCGGTGTCGAGCGGCTGCATCCGCCTGTTCAATCAGGACGTGATCGATCTCTACAACCGCGTGCCGGTGGGCTCGCCCGTGGTCGTGCTCCAGGGACAGCGCCTGTTCGACGTCGACGATGAAATGCGGGTGTCCTCAGCCTACTGAGGTTGATCGCATATAGATCAAAAGGGCTGGCCGCAGGCTGGCCCTTTTTCCTTTATCCCCGTTAGGCTTGATGTAGGATCGAGCGGTCTCTGCTGGAGGCATGGTCATGACACGCATCGTGCGGAAAAGTGGCCCCGGTTTTCCGCTTCGAACGATGCGCTTTCCCATGAGGAGCATCGGATGAGCCCCAAAAATGGATTCCACTTTTAGGTCCGATGCGCCGGAACGCGCGATCCTTCTGACTGTCGGCGGGCTTATCATCGTCAGTGTCCTGCTCGCCGTTTATGTCAACATCAGCTGGCTCTGGCTCACCGGGCTCCTCGGCGCGCATCTGGTGCAGGCGTCCTTCACAGGCATGTGCCCGGTCGTGATGATGTTCAAGCGCATGGGGCTTCCGAGCAAAGCCGGCTTCGCCTGATTGACGGTCAAACAAGGTCGTCTTCAACCGCGACCTCATCCTTAGTGTCCAACCGGATGTTCCCCTCGGTCGTCATCACCGGCCTTGTGCCGGTGATCCCGATTGCCTGAAGCGCAGCGCCCTTCCCATCGGGATGGCCGGGACTGATCCCCGGATCAAGTCCGGGGACGGCCATGACGGCGAGGGAGCCACCTGATGAGCCGGCTTATCGGGACGGGAGCTTGGAGCGGTGCCGAATAGGCGAACCGCTCAGGCACCCTCCCCCTGGAGCCTTTGCCCGCCTGACCTATGAATCTAGTCCATGAACCTCAAGGATCGCTCATGGACGACTGGTTTCCCTCGGCGCTCAAACTGACGACACGCGCCATTGAGGTCGGCGGGATTGCCATCATCGTCCTCGGACTCCTCGGGTCGAGCGTCGCGGTCCTCTGGAAGGTTCTGCACGGCCGCCCGGGATCGGAGGCGTTCAACCTCTATCGCTCGAATGTGGGACGCACCATCCTGCTTGGCCTCGAGTTCCTCGTCGCCGCCGACATCATCAACACGGTGGCCATCGAGCCGACTCTCCAGAGCCTCCTCATCCTCGGCGGCATCGTCCTCATCCGAACCTTCCTGAGCTTCTCGCTCGAAGTCGAGATCGAGGGGCGCTGGCCTTGGGACCGTCACAAAGGTGATGGCGACAGCGCCTCACGCCGCACGGCCTGATGCCGGAACGCAGGCCTCGCAGATGGCCGCGACATGGCGGTGATCGGTGCCGCAGCATCCCCCGAGCACGGCGAGCTGCGTCATGCGCTCGCGCAGACCTCGATAGCGGCGGGCAAGATCGTCGGGATCGCCTGGATCGAGCTCGGTGGATTCATCGAGTTCGGCATGGCTTTTTGCCGACGCGTTGGCCCGCAGCCCGCGAATGCGTCGAGTCCATTCATCGCTCTCCGACAGGATCCCGTCGAAATGGGTCGGGTGCGCGCAGTTGATCATGTAATAGGCCGGAATGTGGCCGGTCTCGCGGTCCGTTCTCTCGATCGCGGACTGGAGCGTCTCGCCGGAGGCCAGCTTGCCATCCGACTCGACTGTGAACGAGATCACCGCCGGCATGCCGAGAGCCTCTGCCGCACGCGCGATGCCGATGGCCTCCTCCGCATAATTCATGGTGATGGCGCTCACCATGTCTGCCCCGCCCTCGCGAAAGGCTTCCGCCTGCGGCGCATGATAGGCCTGCGCTTCCTCCGCATTCATCCGCGCATCGGCCCGGTAGCCATCTCCGCGCGGACCGATGACGCCGTTGACCAAGATCCGGTCCCGATGATCGGAGAGCCTGTCACGAAGACCGGACGCCCAGCGCACGGCATCCTGATTCACATCCGCCAGATCGTCGGGCGAGACATTGAGCTTCGCGCCCCAATCGGCATTGGCCCGCCAGGTGGGCGTATCGAGAATGAATCCGACATCCCGCTCCACGGCAGTGCGGATATAGGGTTCGAAATAACGTTCGAGCCTATCCCGTCCCTCCGCGCTGCGCAGAAGCGGAAACGCCGCAAAGCAGGGAAGATCGACACCATCGAGGAAGACGAGCGTCGTCTCGAGACCGCCATCGGTCAGAAAGACCGCATCGCTCGAGGGTGGAAAGGCAAATCGGCTGCTGGTCATGGAAGTGCTCCCGCATTTCTTGCGACAACGGTGCCCCGACAGCCCGACCTGAGAGGACAATCGGCTTTATGGTTTGTTCTTTCGACGCAGGATTGTGGGCTGCGGCAGGCAGCAAGATTGCCCGAATGCCAATGATCTTGATGTGCCTTTCCTCACGTTAGGGCAATCGCAAGATCTTCCCCCATATCGTCCTGTGAAATTCTTCAATGATCGGAATGGACGCGTCAGTGAATACGAAGGTGGGATGCCAGGGGTGCAGGAGCAGTGAACCGCTTCCGTTCGACTTCACCATGGCCTTCCACCCGATCGTGGATCTCGGCCGGGGCATCGTCTGGGGCTACGAGGCGCTGGTCAGGGGAACGCAGGGGCAACCCGCAGGGCAGATCCTGAGTCAGGTCGATGAGAGCCGGCAATACAAGTTCGACCAGGCCTGCCGCGTCAAAGCCATCGAACTGGCAGGTCGTCTCTTCCCGAGAACCGACGAGACACGGCTTTCCATCAACTTTATGCCGAACGCGGTCTATGAGCCTGCAGCCTGCATCAGGACATCCCTCGAGACCGCTCGCCGTGTGGGCTTCGACACCAGGCGGATCATGTTCGAATTCACCGAAAACGAGCGGATGGTGGACACCAAGCACGTCGCTCGGATCATCGCGGAGTACAAGCGCCTTGGGTTCATCACGGCCATCGACGATTTCGGCGCAGGGCATGCGGGCTTGAATCTCCTGGCCGATCTCCAGACCGATCTCATCAAGATCGATATGGAGATCATCCGCGGCGTCACGGATTCCGCCGCGCGTCGGGCCATCATCGCGGGCATCCTGGTGATGGCGCGCGCCCTCGATATCACGATCACTGCCGAGGGCATCGAGACTGAGGCGGAACTCGCCACGCTGCGCGACGCCGGCATCGACCTGTTCCAGGGTTTCCTCTTCGCCAAGCCAGCGCTGGAAGATCTTCCGACCGTTTCGCTCCGCACCTGATCCACCCTGCGAACAACACGAACTCGGCAGTTGACGTAACGGTCGAGTCCCACTAGGAGAATTGTCCCGGCCGCCAGCCGCCGCCACTCTTCCAGTGTCCGTCGGCTCTCATTCCTGCCCTTTCCTGCCGCTCCAGCCGCGTGGTTGGCGCTCCCCGTCGTTCGAGCACAGCAGCGGCAGCCCTTCAGGCAGATTTTTCGAGAACCCTGCGCAGCACATTCGGAGCAGCCACAGACGCTGCAGCAAGCTGCCTTCCGGCGATACGTCCATGACAACATTCGAAACGGGTCTGTTCCTCAACAGAATCCCCTTTGTGAAAACGGGTTCGGGTCCCGCCCCCATCGTCGTCCTGAACGGCGGCCAGGCCTTCGTCCGACGTCCGACGCCTGCCCGTGCCCAGCGGGACGCCGAGCGCATCGCGCGCCTGCTGCCCGCAGGCCGATCGGTCTATGTGCTGGGCTACGATCCTGCGCCTTCCGCCGATTATTCCATCGGGACGATCGTGAGGGATGTCGCGCAGATCCTTCGAGAGGAGATCGGCCCCGCAACCGTGATCGGCATCTCGTTCGGCGGCTTCGTCGCCGCGCGACTCGCGGCCGATCACCCCGATCTCGTGAAGGAGTTGATCCTGATGGTGAGCGCGCACCGGTTTTCGCCGGAGGGGCGCCGCAGCATCGACCGGCAGATCGCATGCGCCTGGGCCGGAGACTTCGAGGGATTCTTAGACGAGTTCGGCCTGGTCTTTCGCCGCCCCTGGCTCAACTGGCTGATCCGTCTGAGGTTCAGGCGGGAACGGACGCGACTGCAGGAGACGATGAACGATCCCGCCGTGATCGTTCGCGGTCTCAACGCCGTTGCGGGAGAGGATTTCGGCGGCGATCCGTCCTGGCTCGCCCGCATCGCGGCGCCGACGCTCATCGTCGGTGCGACGCGCGACCGATTCTTCGATGTCGCCTCCCTCGAAGAGACGGCGCGGCTCATCCCGTCCGCACGGCTGCACCTGTTCGAGAACGAGACGCACATGCTTCCCGTCGAGCGGGCCAGGGACGTGACGAAGGTGGTGACACGGTTCCTTTCGACGCAGCGATGCGCGACGTGCGGCGGCTCCGGTTAGAGCCGCTGCCTAGCGCTCCATCTGATAAGCACCCTCCTTCCGTCATCACCGGCCTTGTGCCGGTGATCTCGATTGGAAAAGCGTCGCGCCTCACATCATCGAGATGGCCGGGACAAGCCCGGCCATGACGGGGAAAGTTGCACCCGGGAGAAGGAGAGCTTCTCCATCAGTCGCTCACATGCACCAGCACATGCCGCTTCTTGCCGGCCGTCAGCTTGAAGGACCCATCGGTTAGATCCGACGTACCGACCTGGGCATCCGCATCCTGCACGACATGCCCGTTGAGCCTTGCTCCGCTGTTGAGCACCAAGCGGCGCGCCTCGCTCTTGGAGCTTGAAAGGCCCGCAAGAACGAGAAGCTGCGCGACGGTGACGCCCGTTTCGAGCTCGGATCGGGCAAGACCGATGCTCGGAAGCCCGGATGCGTTCTCTCCCTCCTCGAAGGCGCGGCGCGCGATGTCGGCGGCGTCCCGTGCCGCCGCCTCCCCATGGGCGAGCCGTGTTGCCTCGCTGGCCAGAATCCGCTTCGCCTCGTTGATCTCCGACCCTTTCAGCTGGCCGAGGCGATGCACCTCGTCGAGCGGCAGCTCCGTGAAGAGCCGCAGGAAGCGCGCGACATCGTCGTCCTCGGAGTTGCGCCAGAACTGCCAGAATTCGTAGGGGCTCAAGCGGTCGGCGTTGAGCCACACCGCGCCGCTGGCTGTCTTGCCCATCTTCGCCCCGGCCGAGGTGGTGAGCAGCGGCGTCGTCAGCCCGAAGAGCTGGCGCTGGTCGATGCGACGGGCGAGCTCGATGCCGTTGACGATGTTGCCCCACTGGTCCGAGCCCCCCATCTGCAGCTCGCAGGCATGGTGGCGCGACAGTTCCAGGAAGTCGAAGGCCTGGAGCACCATGTAGTTGAAATCGAGCAGCGTCAGGGGCTGCTCGCGGTCCAACCGCTGGCGCACGCTCTCGAAGCTCAGCATCCGGTTGATCGTGAAATGGGTGCCGAAATCGCGCAGGAAAGGCAGGTAGCGTAGCGGATCGAGCCAGGCGGCGTTGTCCACCATCACCGCATCGGTCGGCCCATCGCCGAAGGTGAGGTAACGGGAAAAGACCTGCTTCAGGCCCGCAGCGTTCCTGGCGATCTGCTCGTCGTCGAGCAAGGGCCGGCTCGCATCGCGAAAGCTCGGATCGCCGATCTGCGTGGTGCCGCCGCCGATGAGCACGACAGGCTTGTGGCCGGATTTCTGGAGCCAGCGCAGGGTCATGATCTGCACGAGGCTGCCGACATGCAGGCTGTCCGCCGTGGCATCGAAGCCGATGTAAGCAGCAACCGGCCGGGCCGAGAGCCGCTCGTCGAGGGCATCCAGGTCCGTGCATTGGTGAATGAAGCCGCGCTCGGTGAGCGTCTTCAGGAAATCGGATCGTAAGGTCGTCATAGGGGTCTCCTTGGAGCTTGCGGAAACCGCTGCCCGGAGACCTGATCACCAAATGAAGATGCCGCCGGAGAGCGGCGGCATCGAACGTTTGGTCGCAACCGAACGGAGCCGCCCTATGGGGACGGCGTAAAATAATTCGTGAAGGTGAGGCGACCGGTGATCATGGGGTGATCTTATGGATGTGAGGCAGAATCGTCAACTGGGCTCAGAAATACGCCTTCAAATTCCGCCGCACCCGCTCCAGCACCGGCACGTCTTTCGGCGGCAGAGCAAAGGTCTGGCCGGTGATGCGCTCGAAGGCATCGATGTAGACGCGTGAGGTCTCCAGCACCACGTCCTGCGGGATATCGGGGATCTCGTCCTTGTAGGGGTCACAGCGGGCGACGACCCAGGTGCGGATGAAATCCTTGTCGAAGCTCTCAGGCCTCTCGCCGGCCTCGAAGCGCTGTTGGTAGCTCTCCAGGAACCAGTAGCGGCTGCTGTCAGGCGTGTGGATCTCGTCGGCGATCATGATCTTCCCGCTCTCGTCGATGCCGAACTCGTATTTCGTATCGACGAGGATGAGGCCCCGCTCGCGCGCCATCTCCCTGCCCTTCGCGAAGAGCGCGAGAGCATAGTCGGAGACCGTTCGCCACTGCTCCTGGCTCAGGAGCCCCTGCTCGACGATCTCGGCAGGCGTGAGGGGCTCGTCGTGGCCCCCGTGGAAAGCCTTGCTCGTCGGCGTGATGATGGTCTGCGGCAGCCTCTCATTGTCTCGCATGCCATCGGGCAGGCGGATGCCGTACATCTCGCGCTGGCCGGCCTTGTAGAGGGAGAGGATCGAGGTCCCGGTCGTGCCGGCGAGATAGTCGCGCACCACGATCTCGACCGGCAGGATGGTGAGCCTGCGGCCAACCAGCACGTTCGGATCCGGATATTCGATCACGTGGTTGGGGCAGATATCCGCCGTCGCCTCGAACCAGAACTTGGCGGTCTGCGTCAGCACCTGCCCTTTGAGCGGGATGGCGGCCAGATTCTGATCGAAGGCGCTGATGCGGTCCGACGCGATGATGATCCGGCGCCCGTCCGGCAGGTCGTAATTGTCGCGCACCTTGCCGCGATAGTGGTTCGGCAGTTCCGGGATGGTCGCGTCCTCGAGGACGTAACCGGCATAGGCTCCAAGGGCTGCTTTATCCACCATGCTCACCTGCCAGAGAATTCGGGTGCCGCGCTCGGCGACGCGCTGGCCGAGTTCTAACCCGAAATCTTGGGCACGCTAGGCCCAAACCGGCAAAAATCGGCTCTTTCCACGGGCCCGGTCGGCGAGCACCGGAAACGCCATCACGTCATCACTGGCCTCGTGCCGGTGATCTCATTTCGGCAAGGCGCTGCACTCTTCGGTTCGGGACAGCCGACACAGGGCTGGCCATGACGGGACGAGGAGAACGGCGCGCCCCTATTGGGTCGCCCTGGCATCCCGGCGGTAGGTGGCGTTGAGACCAGACAGGGTCACGGAGGTCTCGTAGCCCTGGGCATCGATGATGGTCCATTGCTTGAGCGCATTGGCCCGGCTGTCGAAGCGCAGGGTGATCTTCGACGTGCCGCCCAGCGTCGCGCTGTCGTCGAACCGGACCGTCACCATGCCGTCGCGGCCCACCTGCACGTCGCGCACCTTGGTGTCCCGCGACAGGTCGATGTTGTCCTGGACCAGGAATTTCAGGGGCGTCTGCCCGACGGGATAGACGTCGTTGGTGCCGAGCTTCTTGTCACGGATCGCCACGTTGCGCCCGTCTGACACCACCTCGAGGGTGCTCGGCGGGGCATAGGCGAAGTGAAACTGGCCCGGCCGACGCATGGAGAGCGTGCCTTCGGCCTGCTGGCCGTTGGGGTTCTTCTGCACGAAATAGGCCGACATCACGTCGAGGCTGTTGAAATAGGCATTGACCCGGTCGAGAGCCTCCTCGGGCGTCCGGGGCCCGGGGGGCGACGTCGGCGTCGGGGCGGAAGACGGCGCGGCCACCGAGGTCGGAGGAGGCGCGGACGGCGCCGGGGTGGACCGGGCAGGCTTAGGCGGCTCCGCCACCTTGACCGGGGGCGGCGTGGCGGGTTTGGCCTGCTCGGCCGCCTGCACGGGCGCTTCGGTCGCAGGCTTCTGCGGTTCGGGGGCTGCCGTTTTCGCCTCCACCTTCTCGGGAGCGGACGCCTGCGGCTGGGGCTCGGGCTTCGCCGCGGTCTGAGGCGCGGGTCGGGGCTGTGGTTGAGCAGTCCGCTGTGGCGGCGTCTTAGGCTTCTGCACCGTCGCCTTCGGCTTGGGAGCCGCCTGCTGGGGCTGCGCCTGAGCGCGTGGGGCAGCCGGCGGCTGGGGTGCGGCTTGCGGCGCATTCTGCTGCGGAGCGCTGGCGGCCGGGGCCGAAGGCTTCTTGAAAACGCCGTCGAGGAAGCGTGTCAGGGGGTCGGAAGACTGCTGGGCAACGGCGGGAGATGCGTACGCGAGAGCGACGGCAAGACCAAGAATGCAACGCACAGACGAATTGAGCATGACGCCACTGCTAACCTGAAAAATCACCGATGCCCGTGCGCAAAAGCACGGCGCAGCAATGCTTTATGGCTTGGATAAGAGGCTGAATGAAGGCAGGAGCCTTGCAGGCAAAAGCGAGTCGTGTCCAGCGCATCGTGCGGACCCGGAGGGCCGCGTCAGCGAAAAGTGGACCCGGTTTCCGCCCGAACGATGCGCCAGCCAAGAGGAGGATCCATCCGATGCTCTAGTTGTCTGGATGCGAGACCTCCTTGGCGGCAGCGATGACCTGGAGGGCGGGCGGCAACGCGTCTGAATCGGGCGGCTTGTAGCGGCGGTTGGCCAGCTTCGGCTCGGCGGCCAGGCGGCTGCGCACCA
>NZ_VOSK01000609.1 GCF_009296175.1 Microvirga tunisiensis
TATCCTGACCAGTACTCCGAGCGGCATCTGCGCACACTCCAGCGGCGTCTGAAAATCTGGCGCCGGGATGCGGCATGGGCCATGGTGTTCGGGTCATCGGATCAAGGCTCGGTGCCCGCAGAGCCCTGAGGCTTGCCGGGAGCATGAAGATGAGGCAACGACCATCCGTGTCGGGAGCATTCTTCGGTGAGGCAATACGGTAGACCATCTCAATCGACGCCCTGGCGGCCCTCGAAGAGCTTGCCTCGATCCCCGTCGCAGGCCTATGGCTGGCGCGGAGACTACATCATGCCGGACCTCTCGACCTTTCTCACGTTCTATGCCGCCGTGCTGGCCCTGCAGCTCGCCCCCGGCCCCGATATGATTCTCCTGCTGAGCCGCGGCGTCGGACAGGGCCGGCGCACAGCCGTCCTGACCGCAATCGGCATGACCTTGCTGGCCGGCCTCATCCAACTTCCTCTCCTGGCCCTGGGCGTCACCTCCCTGATAAAGGCCTCGCCTCTTGCCTTCGAGCTGCTTCGATGGGGCGGCGCGGCCTACCTCGTGTGGCTCGGCGCCAAGCTTTTGATCGGTTCGTTCGGTCCCCATAGCCTTGTGCGCACAGCCCCGAAGCCGGTGTCGGACCTCGCGGCGCTACGCCAGGGCATGATCAACAACCTGACCAACCCGAAGGCCATGATCTTCATGCTCGCCTTCCTTCCTCAGTTCGTGGATCCGAACAATGGGTGGCCCGTCACGGCGCAGCTGCTGTTTCTGGGAGGTGTTCAGAAGACTTCAGGATTTTTCATTCTCGGAGCTGTCGCGATCGGGACTGGAACGCTCGGCGAATGGCTTTCTCGTCGGCCGGGCCTGATCGCCTGGCAGGAGAGATGCGCGGGTCTCATCATGGTCGGACTTGGCCTGCGTCTCGCCCTGTCGGGCGATGCTTCGGCATTCCGCCGCTGAACTGCGTCCGATTTACCTTCCATTAAGCCAATCCCGAAGGACCCCAGGCATTCATGGAGCCTCCTCAGGCAGGAATCGTTCTCCCTGCAGCCTGAGTTCTTTCGAGGATAGATTTCATGAATGGAAAAGCGTTCTGCCTCGCCGTCCTCTCGATTCTCCTGACGTCGGTGCGGCAGCCCGTCCAAGCGGCGAGCTTTGATTGCGCCAAGGCTGAGACGGCCGACGAGAAAACGGTCTGTGCGGACCGAGCTTTGAACGATCTCGATGTCGAGATGTCCGTCCTCTACACGCAGCTCAAGCCTCTTCTCGGCATGGGAGCGCGCGGTGACATGGAAAACGCGCAAGTTGCCTGGCTCAAGCGGCGCGAGGGCTGTGGCAGCGACCGCACCTGCCTGAGCAAAGCCTATGAGGATCGCCTGTTGCAGCTGAGGGGTGGTTTCGAGGCTCTTGCGAAACGCGGACCCTTGTGAAATCGCCAATAAAAAACCCCGCACGATGGCGGGGTGTGCAAAGACACAAAGTGGGGCAGTGGACATGAAACCACTGCCGAGAGCGCTGTGGCACTTGGGGGCGCCGTGGGCCGCTCTCACGGGAATTTGTATCCTGGCTCGGCGCCGTTACCTATCCTTCTTCTCGGAAATGGTTAAGCTTCCGTCTTGTTCAGACTTCGGGTTCGGAGCTGACGTGTCTTAGCGCACACCTCTCTTGCCGTGGAAATGCCACCTTGGCTTCACTTCCCTAACGTCATCAGCGGAGCCACAACATGCGCGCTATTCTCGCTCTCCTTTGCCTGTTCTCAGGCCTGCCGGACGATGCATCGGCGGAAGGCTTCGATGCGACCCAGGAGAAGACCGAGAAGTACCGGGCACTCCTTTCGGAGCTCGCTTCCTCAGGGACAACACCAGACATCGAGACAGCGACCGATCTGCCCGAAGGTCTGAAGCAGGCCATCGAGGCCTGGACTGACCCCCGCTGCTAAGTCTCGCGCAGCTTGTCCGTTTCGTATCCCAAATCTCACGATCCTCGGCTCCGGGCAATCGGCAACGATGTCTTTCCCTGTCGCGCTTAATTTCAGGGGTTGCGCGAGCGCCCGTTAAAAGTTAGAGGAACCAAGCCTTTCGGCAGTCGGAGCGTAGCGCAGCCCGGTTAGCGCACTAGTCTGGGGGACTAGGGGTCGGAGGTTCAAATCCTCTCGCTCCGACCATTTATTTCAAGGGCTTAGTACTACTGTGTCATAAACTTTGTGTGGCAGCAGGGACATCGTGGGAGCCTTCGCACGAGAGTGCAGATGAGTTCAGCCCGGATGGTGGCGATCGACTGGGCGACGTGGCGTTCGGGGCGGATGGGTG
>NZ_VOSK01000610.1 GCF_009296175.1 Microvirga tunisiensis
GACCCACTGGAAACCTTCATAGATTGAGCCATGTCTCGTGTTGAGACGGTTCAAGCGTCAAATTGTGCAATCGGCGACGCAACTGGGCGGTCTCACCCATCGTCAGATCTCGCTATGGTGGATCCTGCGTTTGGATGGAAATCCGAGGACCGGGCCATTCCCGTCGACGATCTTCAAAAGGCGAAGCTGGGGTTATTTATCTGCGGATTGTCCAATCCTATGCGTATTTTATCCATTGGCTAAATAATTGCCGACGCCCAATCTCTTCCAAAAAGAAAAAGCGGCCCACTCAAAAGGAGGAGATAATGAAGCCCATCGTTTATGCCATTGCAGCCGTCGCAGCGATCGTCACCCATTCCGCTCAGGCACAGGATAGACCCGCGACCGCGTTGCAGCGCTGTCAGGATCTGAAGGGCTTCGCCATAGCACCCGGTGATATTGGTTTGCCGACGAAGGGAGCATCGGTCACGCAGGCAGATCGTGCTCCGGTGGCGGAGCCCAAGCCCTCTCCCGACGGCGAGTTCGGGCTCCCGATCCCGGAGCGCTGCATCGTCCAGGGCAGGATCGAGCCCGTCGATCCCGCTGCCCCACCCATCAACTTCAACATCAACCTGCCGATCAACTGGAACGGCATGGCCCTGCAATCTGGTGGCGGCGGTCTCGGTGGCGCTCTGATCACCGGCCCTAACCAGAAAGCGGCCGGGCGCTTTGATCCAATCCCACTGGATCTGCCGTACCCCCTCACGCTTGGCTACGTGACCTTTGGCGATGACGATGGGCATCAGGGACCGGATGTCAGCTTCACGAAGAGTGACGAGGCGCTGCGGAACTGGGCGTCCGACGCTCACAAGAAGACCCGTGACGTTGCTCTTACAATCATCAAGGCATCCTATGGCAGGGCACCGGATCGCCTGTACTTCACTGGCGAGTCGGCTGGCGGCCGCGAGGCTGTGATCATGGCTCAGAAGTTCCCGCAGGACTATGACGGCATCATCGCGACGTCCCCTGTGTTGGGCTGGTACGCCATCCACCTGGCTGATAACACGATCCGCGACAGGCTCATCCAGGGATGGCTGGATGCGAAGGCGATTTCGCTCATCGCCGAGAAGACCCGTGCCACCTGTGATGAAGCCGATGGCTTCAAGGATGGTATCATCGCCCGCTACATGGAGTGCCCCAACAACGTTGCGACCTTACGGTGCCCCGAGGGAAAGCCGGGCGACAGCTGCCTCTCGGACGCGCAGATCTCGGCTGTGAACGCCGTTCGGGAGCCTTGGTCCATGATCGTGCCGCTGGCGCACGGGGTCACGCGCTATGCTGGTTTCGGCGTCACTGGCGATGAGGATGGGGAGCGCTACCAGTATGCGTTCTACACCGTCGGGACGGAGCGGCCGTCGCAGCCTCTGGAGCCTGGGCGGGGCTTCGAGCCAAAGCGGGGCGCCGTGCTCAACTTCTCCAACCTGCTGGTCCGTCACACGATTGTTCAGGACCCGGCATTTGACCCTTACCAGTTCGACCCACGTCCTTACGCCAAGCGCATCCAGTATCTCTCGGCCCTGTTTGACGCGACAAACCCGGATCTGTCCGAGTTCCGTAATCGGGGCGGCAAGATAATCATCCTCCAGCCCTCAGCCGACAACGCGGTCGGCACCCCTATGATCGCGGAGTACTACAGGTCCGTGGTCGCCAAGATGGGGCAGGGGGCCACTGATGAGACGCTCCGCTTCTATGTTGGACACGGTGGTGGGCACAACGTGACCGGAACGTCCCAAGTGGATACTCTCACCCTTTTGGAAAACTGGGTTGAGAAGGGGCAGTCCCCGCCGGATGCAGTGACGGCCTACAACATTGACACGACCACGCTCAAGCGCCTGCGGAGCATGCCAGCCTGCCGCTATCAGTCCTATGCTAAGTACAATGGCTCGGGGGATCCGAACAGCGCTGAAAGCTTCACGTGTGAGAAGCGCCCTGACCCGCTGGCATTCGACCCGAACCCGTAGAACGACTGGACCAAGCCACCGGCCATAGCCGCTCCGATCGAGGCCGGAGCGGACACCCGTCTTAAATTTTTACGGGATAGCCCGGACCGGTCTGCTCCTGCGCTTGCCTGACGATGCAGGCGCCCGTCTGGTACCCGTTCAGCCCAGGCCCGTAGCGCGCGAGGCAGAGATGCGAAGGCATTCTGTCCGTTCGCGCCAGAGCCTGGGCTTTGCGATGACCGGTGTTGCTCTTAGGTCAACAGACAGATCTCTGTGTAAATGCGGGAACGACTGCA
>NZ_VOSK01000611.1 GCF_009296175.1 Microvirga tunisiensis
ATGCGTTTGCCCGGCAAATGCGGCTCCATCCGATCCCACTGGTGATCTTTCAACATCAGACGAACTCCGCTCACCCAAGCCTCCGCGCCCAAAAGGAGCTTGAATCAGATTTGCGAGTCCGTCGAAAGCCTGAATGTCAACGCGCTCTAGTGGACTAAGACGGAAAATTGTCCGAGGACGGCCGCAGAAACTCTCCGCGGCCGTTTTCATCTCTCAAGCTATTACCGGGTGCCAGCAACCGCCGGGGCAGTCTTTCCGCATAGCACGCTCGCGGTTCTTGGTGCGCCATTGGCGTAATTCCCGCGAGATAGCGACGAATGCTCCGGCAAGTGAGGGGATTAAAATCGCCATTGCACCGATGGTTTCCGCGCGCATCATTCGCGGCCTCCGCAACCGGAGACGTAACGTTCTGTTGAGAACAGTTGGTTTAAATCTGCCCTGGCTCGGCAGAGCGTGCTATCGTTAGAGGGTCCCGAAATCATGGGCTCTCCTATGGCTTTGGGTTTAGAGGCAGCCGGAGGAGCTACGAGCGGCCAAACTTCACGCTCCTCCGGCTGGTCCGATTCCGCGAATTGCTTCCCGAAAACGAACACGCGCATCATGGCACGTTTCCTTGCTAAGGAAGTCTCACCTCCGACTTAAAGGACTATAGTCCTGTGAATCTCGGTGGGTTGTTGTGGATTCCAGTATCAAGCGATGGGAGAAAGGACCAGAGCCCAGATTGCCTCGCAGAGCGAAGGAATTGGGGTCCTCAACCACCATCGATGGCGCATGAGACGCAAAAAGTTACATCTTATGCATCTCGGTGTTCCCAATATGCTCATCTTTGTTCCGCGGATGTTCTGTGCAAAGCGTGTGCAGAATCCGTCACAAATCCTGATATCCGCGTCCCCGTTTCGCTCGAGCCAGCGTCTCAAGCGTCTGGCCGGCCTCTTGCTCTGATTCGAATTCCTCGGCGAGCTCGCGGCCGTTCGTTCCGATCCGGCCCCAGTTGCGCACCAGGCGCACGGTCCCGAACAGATCCCGCTCGATCATCAGGCTGTAGAAGCGCCGGATCCCCTGCTCCGGGTCGATCCGGTGCAGGACGAGGTGATGCTTGATTGGCGAGCGGAGCTCGTCAGGCACTCGGAGGCTGTCCCGTTACGTAACGAGGCCTTATTCATCCACTTTTCGGATGCTGACCAGTTGCAGGTGATCTATCGCCGGTAGTTCCGCGAGGTAGCGCAACGCAGCCTCGGCGCTCGGCCAGGTCTGATAGAAGGTGTCGTTGGTGATTGTGGTACGGACAGCCGTTTCCCACGTCCCTTCCTCTCTCTTTGCGCCGGCCTTCAGGCGCTCGCGATGCCGCTTCTGCCGCTCTGCATTCGATAGGGCCATGGCCGCTCCGTTACGTAACGGCCCACATGGGCAGAATGATGCTTGATCGGGATCGGAGTTCGTCAGGCATCAGCCTCAAGTTCTGTTTCGGCTACCTCTTGCAGGCGCTTGGCGAGACCACGAGGAAGCCTGGCGTCGAGACGACCGCGATAAATCCAATCAAGCGTGATGTGGTACTTGTCGCACAGCTTCATGGCTGCATCGATCCCGATACGGGAGAACCCGGTTTCGATATTGTGCCACATGGCACGCGTCATGCCGGCCTTGCGAGCGAAGTCGGCCGCGGACAGTCCCGTCGTGAGGCGCAGCAGCTTCATCCGCTGTGCAATCGCGGGCAGGGTGCGCGTATCAAGGCGGGTTGGGGTGTTTCGCGTTTTCATCCGTCCTTCCCTTACCCGTCTCGGCTCTGCCGAGTGCGAGGCAGCGGCCGCCAGCCGACAATGTGCTGATCGAAGTCGGTGTGCGTCCCGTAGCGAGCCCCAAAGACACGCCAGTGGCTCCTTCTGGGGATGTCGTCGGTTTCTCAGACTCCGACCGTCACTGGATAGGCAGGCGGTGCCTCCCTGTCCTCGATCCAGAGGATCACAGGGGTGCCGTCGCGTGGTGCGAGCCTGACCGGGTACCAGTCTTCCATGATGGCTCTTTCTCGGTTCAAACTCTAACTCCACAACACTGACTGTCACTGGGCACTTTGGCGTGAGACAGGCAATCTAATAGTTCTAGTGACTTAGCTTGTGTTCTGGTAACATTGGCAAAAGTCCGGGCTGAGCTGGCGGGTCGGGGTTCCGGCGCAGCGACAATTCTGATTCAATCCCCTGCATGTCACCGGCCCCGGATCTTGATGGCCTGTCGAACGCCGATCTGAAGCGGTTGGTGCTGGAGCTGTTGGG
>NZ_VOSK01000612.1 GCF_009296175.1 Microvirga tunisiensis
CTTCTTCCTGAAAATCAAGCACTTCAGACGCATCGCCACGCGCTACGAACAGACCCCACGGGCGTTTATGTCAATCCTTTGCCTCGTCAGCGCGTTCATCTGGACCAAATGAATGTCAACGCGCTCTAAGCAACACCACCAGCCAAAGAAAACGGCTGGGGAGTATGCAGCCTGAGTTTGCATGCCCCAATTTAACGAGTGGCCCAACGGCTGAGTGGATCGACAGGGGCATAGCAGGCTGACTGCAGCGCCTTGGCCGCTGATCCGGCCATTGGGCGCCCGTCGTGCCTCGCCTGAAGCGCTGCCGTCATCAAATCGTCATAAAAGCTTCACTGTTGTTGGTGCGATAGGGCTGCTACCGAAGTTCCCTCGATGTTGTGAAGGGTGCCCTATGGCGAAGAAGTCCAAAATCATTGGTGATGAGTTAGTTCTGACCGCGAAGGCTATCCGACGCGGTGAGAAGCTGGAGCGGACGCTCACAAAACTCGCTGTGGTTCAGGAGACGGGATCTGCTGCTGAGGTCTTCTTGAAGACCGTCCAAAAGGGTTTGGAACGGCTCCGGAACGATGAGGGTTCAACGCATAGCGCTGGCAAGCACGGGAAGAAAAAGGCGGTGGACGGTGCAGAGAGCCAGGGTATAACCCAATCTGAAGATCTCCCGGCTTTGAAATCGTCTCGCCGGCCTAAGAAGTCCGTGAACGCTGCGCCACCGGGCGAGGCTCAAGCGGACTGATCGATTATTGCGGCCCATGTCGCGAGGATATCCTCAGTTCCGACCGTTCAAGCCACAAGTCAAAAAATCTCGGTCGCGGCCTGCTACCTTTCTAAAGGTGTTGGCAAAGCCCAGTCATGGCACCTTGGCGTTGTGAGGCAGGCCGTTCATGGTCCAGAGCCACGGCCCATCACCGAAGCCGCCTGTCTTGTGTGGATAAACGAGCCAGAAGGAATGGGGCCGAGGCCTCCCGCGAAACTCCTGTCTCCGCGCTACTCGCAGGGTCTCCACTTCAAGGCATGGTCACTCCGCGTCAAGAACGGAGAGAGCATGCCTTGAAGTTGGGGAACAGGCGAGTTGGGTCAAAAAAGAAGCGCCACCATCTCAAGGGAGCGCTTCAAGGTCCGGCCCGTAGGGGCAGAAAGAGCCGGTTACGCCTTTGTAGGCGATCTTGCATCTGCCGTCTGTCGGGAAAGCAACAGTTCTGGGGCGAAACTTACCCTCAGTCCTTGACCAGGTGCTGATGAGTTGGTGGTGAATTGGCTTTCAGCGATCAGGTGAACCGCGCCCCATAGTGGTTTCCGCTGGTCCAGACCAAGCGGACCATAGCGACAGCGCCCTCGTTCGGGATCTTCAGTTCGAACTCGAGAGGAACATCGGCGGGGGCGGGGATCACAAGCCGCACCCCGGTTTCAGACAGATCCCAGACGGTGCATGCAGTTGGGTCGCCGGTCATCTCGCTCTCAAACCATCCCTCCAAGCAGGTGGGGGACCGCTCACTTGATCGACGTTCGGGCAGTAGAGGGCTCATTCAGGAGATCCAATCCTGTGGGATGGGTCTCATAGGAAGCAAAGCTGGCGTGGAGCTTGCTCAAAATCGCTGCCTCGGAGATCGCGGTGGTGTCGCGGGGGAGAAACTCTTGTCGACGTTACAAGATACCATTCCGCATTTATTCAGCTTGGGCTTTGTGGGTCTTAGCTTCCGTAGGATCGCTTTGATATGTTCTTTCACCCAAGGCTCATCAACACCCAGTTCGTCGGCAATTCTGGCGCTCTGCTTTCCCGTGAGTAAGGAGAGAAGAACCTGTGCTTCTGGCGGCAATAATGTAGGCGCTGTGTTGGTTGGCCTGTCATGGGAGGAGGCATCGCCCATACGCGGCTTAGACCCCTGATGTCGATTTCGATCGGCCGCGCATGACCGTTCCGCATCATCGGGGATCCCGATCACTGCCTTTATCTTCGCCATTGCCCACCCGCAATCCTGTCAAGCCAGGATAAAAACCTGGACGCAGGCGTTATCTCCTAGAGACGTTCCAAACGCTATAGCGATTCAGAATAAAAGACGGCTCGTATGCACTGACCTCACATGCTTCCGAGGTAGTGCATGGCGGTCAGCTGATAGATGAGAGGCAGCACTGGTTTCATGAGCTATGGCGGAAACTGGGTGATGACGGTGTGAGAAGGGCGGCGTATCGAGGCGGGTGTCGAGCCTGCCAGAACCTCTTCGAGAGAGCGATACGCCATGAACGAGACTACCAACATTGTCCGCTT
>NZ_VOSK01000613.1 GCF_009296175.1 Microvirga tunisiensis
CGGTGACGGCTCGAAGGTCAGCGACGCCGTGGTGACGCTGAAGACGCCGAAACTCGAAGGCGGGAACCTGACCTTCGATGTCGTGGTGCTGGAAGGAAGCCTCGCCGGATCGAGCGGACCGGCTGCGTTGTTCATCGACCGGTTCGGCGGCTTCGGCGGCGGCGGGTTCCATGCAGGAGGCTTCGGCGGCTTCCACGCAGGAGGCTTTGACGCCGTGCATGTCGGCGGGTTCCATGGCGGCGCGTGGGGTGGCGGCAACTATTGGCACGCCCCTGTCTATCGCGGCGCTTGGTATGGGGCGGGTGCCGGGGCAGCGGCTGGCCTTGCCGCCGGAGCTGCGTTGGGAGCCGCCGCGGCGGCCCCCTATTACGGATATGGCCGGTGCGGCTATTACCCCTATCCCCCGTGCTACTAGAGCATCAATCCCGGAAGTGGCCTCCACTTCCGGGATTGATTCGACGCTCCATGTCCTGCTGACGCCTCAGGTCCGCTTGGCCATGGCGTCGGCACGAGGTCGGGCACGGAACGGCTGCATCACGGCACCGTCAACTGCTGCTTGATCGCCCGCTCGATCCATGCATCCCGGGACAACCCTGCCCTGCCCGCCGCCTGGTCAACCTGGCCAAGCAGCGCTGGCATCAAGGGCACTTCGACGAGGACATCCAGCTCCTCCTGGCCCGACTGCCCGTAAGCCAATCCCGTCACCTGCCGCGCGAACCGCCGAACTCGGTCGGCTTTCTGCTTGTCCGTGAGGCTGCCGTCGCTTGCAACCAGCGGACAATAGGCCCCGACCAGGCGGTCGACGATGAGAGCCGGTTTCATCCCGCCCTTGCGGAGGTCAGCCATGAGTTCGCCAAGGCGATTGCCGGCAGTGGCATCATTTGCCCCCGAGTACAGGTCACTTAGGGGAGAAGCATTCCTTGGCGCATCCGACGTCACGGTGTCCGGACAGGTGAAGGCTGCGGCATCGGCCGGTCGCATGATCGAGCCCGTGAGCTCGGCTCCGCAGACCAGGACGAGAAGCAAGACAGGTCTGACGGTCATCACCTCCTCCTTGAGCCTACCACTGTCGATGGTCCGCCCCATGCCGTCCCCGCAAGAGGCGGATATCAGCTCATCCAAGCGCGGGGCACGACCTACCAGAAGCCAGGGCCCCACGGCCCGAAATCGAAAGCGTCCTGGTTCATCATCGCGGTCATTTGCTGCTCGTTGGCCAGCCGCTTCTCGAACACGGCGCCCCGATAGTTCGACCACGCCGTCTGGTTGCCGAAATAGACGCACTGGCACCCGGCCGGATCGGCATAGACGTAGACCACCGTTCCGCCCGAGGTCTGCTGGACGAACTTGTTCGGCGGGAGCTTGTTCATGGCGGCAATCCGCTTGGGCGAATTGGCCGGCTGAAGCGTGAATCCCGATGCCGCCAGCAGATCTTCCTTCTGCTGCACGGCCTGTTGCGGGGTTTGGCACGCGGCCAGGACAAGGCTGATCGCGCCAAGCGTCAGGATCGATGAGGATTGCATTGCTTCTCTCCAGACAGCCGGGGAACGCGGCAGGAATGGCTCCGCCGATGCCAACAGCCTCGCACGAAAGCGAGTGGCCAGCTTGACAGAAAAGGACATCGCCTTGACCGACCGGGACAGGAAGGCTGGCCCGGTCCGGGTTCCGGAGGGTTCAAGACCTTGTGTCCGCTCGAAGCGGGGCTCGGGATGGTGCAGGCCGCGTTGAAACCATCCGGGCAGATCATTCGGATCTTCTCGGCCTGCGCCTGAGAGGGCCGAGCGGCGCTAGCGGGGTCGGCCAGGGCGGCACGGCGGGTTGCGGCGGGCATACGCGAGCCGCAGCAGGTGGATGGAATCTCTTGCCACGTTAGCCTCTGAGAGCGTCCGACCAGAAGTCGAAGCATTGTGCAACGCAATACGATTGCGAGGCCGACTACTCTGTCCACGAAGTCGACCCGGAGTCTAGGAAAGTCCGCTTGGGGTCAGGAACCGAGATTCCCTGTCCTTTTGGAACGTCCGGTTTGATTTGGATTGCTGCCTTCGAGCTTAGGTCTCAGGCGTGCCACAGAACGAACCCGCTCGCGCGGGAGGACACTGCGGCTGGGGCGGCGCCATGACTTGGGGGCGGTAACCCGCTGAAGGGCACACAATGACAGGACTGGGTCCTGTCTTGAGGATCGAGGGGTTTGGTCCCTCCACCTCACGACAGGAGCCCTCGA
>NZ_VOSK01000614.1 GCF_009296175.1 Microvirga tunisiensis
CTTCGAAGCGGTGCGGGATCTGCAAGTGGATTGATCCCCATTGGACGGGGCCTCGGTACCAGATGCGAAGTCCGCAGCACGAGCTTGGCGGTGTCAAACCGTCAAAATCACTGTGCTAAGGATCTAGTGCCAGGGTCTGCGTCGAGCGGGGCACGACCAGCCAGCTCAACGTCGCCGACTTCTTCCGCGCCAACTCCGTGACCTATGAGGAAAGGGCCTTTCCCAGCGGCGCGGACGCTCTCAGCGCGTTCGAGTCCGGAGAGTGCAACGTCCTGACGCGGGATCAGTCGGCGCTCTACGCGGAGCGCCTCAAGCTCCAGCGCCCGGCAGACGCCATCATCCTGCCGGACATCATCTCGAAGGAGCCGCTCGGGCCGGTCACGCGGGCGGACGACTTCCGCTGGTTCAACATCGTGAAATGGGTGAACTTCGCGCTCGTGAATGCCGAGGAGCTCGGCATCCCATCAGGGAATGCGGCCGAGGCGGCACATTCGCGCAAGCCCGACGTGCGCCGTTTTGCAGGGGCCGAGGGCGGATTTGGCAAGCTCCTCGGCCTCGAGGACGCGTGGGCGCTCCGAGCCGTCAACGCCGTGGGCAACTATTCCGAGATCTACGAACGGAACCTCGGCGTGAAATCCCGCCTCGGCATCCCGCGCGGCCTCAACCAGCTCTGGAACATGGGAGGCATGCTCTACGCCCCTCCGCTACGATGAGGCGCGATGAGCGAAGGCGGGTGAACCTGGTCCCAATGGCGCCTTGACGGCAGACCGATCGGGCGCGCCGTTCGCGTGAAGAATTTGGAGACGGACGCTGCGAGCCGAGATCGTCGCTGCACCCGACCAGTCGCGACGGTCTCCGGCCCGGGACCGCCGGGATCCTCGGGCCAATGGACAACCGCAGCCTTGACATGGCGGAAGAGCTCGGATGCGATGCAGAACTGCCCCCGGACAGCTCCCCAGTTCCCTCGGGGCAGACGGTCTTCTCGGCCTCGGCACGGAGCACTTGCGCAGGATCGCAAACAGGCGTCCTGTGAACCATGCTGGTTTCGATGATGACGACGCACGCCGACCGCAACGCCCCGATGCGGCTGCTTTGCAGCCTGGCGCTGCTGTTCTTCGTGCTGACGGGGGCTTCGTCCGCCAACGCCCAAACCACCCCGGCGCAGAGCCCGCCCCCGCCGCAGGTGCAGCAACTCCTGAACCTCATGCAGGACCCGGCCGTTCGCGGCTGGGTCGACCAACAGCAGAAGACCACGCCGCCGCCGGCGTTTTCGGGAGCGTCCCCGACGGCTCCCGAGATCACCGGCTCCGAGATGATCGCGGCGCGGACCGCCAGCATGCGGGAGCACCTCGCCGCCCTCGCCGCCGCCGCCCCGCGCCTGCCGGGCGAGTTCCGCAATGCTGCGGATCGCCTGCTCGCCGAGCTGCGAGGCCGCAGCCTCCTCGGCGTGCTGATCCTCGTCCTCGGGTTCGTTGCCCTGGGCGCCGGAACCGAGTGGGTGTTCCGGAAGGTCACCGCCCATCCCCAGCGGCGCATCGTTGCCCTGCCCATCGACACGGCGTCCGCGCGGATGCGCGCCATTGGCCTGCGTCTCGCCTTCGGCCTCAGCGAAGTCGCGATCTTCGGCCTCGGGAGTATCGGTGCCTTTCTTGCCTTCGACTGGCCGCCGCTGTTGCAGCAGGTCGTGCTCGCCTATCTGGGTGCGGCCGTGATCCTGCGCCTGGCCCTGGTTCTGGGTCGGTTCTTCCTGGCGCCTGACATCGGCGGGCCGCAGGATGCGGAACGCTTTTGCGTCATCCCGTTGCCCGCCGACGCCGCCTGGTTCTGGTACCGGCGCCTGGCGCTCTTCGTCGGGTGGTTCGCCTTCGGGCGGGCCACGCTCGATGTTCTCAGCGCCCTGGGGTTCTCGCTCGAGGCCCGTGAGCTCGTGGCCTACGCCCTCGGGCTTGGGCTGCTCGCCATCGCCCTGAATATCGTGTGGGCTCGTCCGACCCCATCGGAGGTCCTTCCGGACGTGACGGGGCAGCCCGTCCACCACAGGATCACCCCCTGGCTCCTGTCCCTTTGCCTGATGCTGCTCTGGGGGCTCTGGGTCGTGGGGTTCATGCGCCTGTTCTGGCTCGTGGCGGTCGCTCTCCTCCTGCCCGGGGCCATCAAGGTCGCCCGGATGGCGAGCCATCATGTCTCGCGTCCGGCTTCAGGATCCGAGGCACCGT
>NZ_VOSK01000615.1 GCF_009296175.1 Microvirga tunisiensis
TCCTCGACGAGGGCGATCGCCCCGTCATGAGTCAGATTGATCCCACAGATGCGCATAGTGTCTCCATGTCTAAGGTCGGCAACTCGATCCGCCCGGAAGCCGATCCGGACTCCAAAAGCGGGCGAGCACGCAGTCTTCGTTGGCCGTCTCACCGTGGCACTGCAGACGCTCAACCTCGACTAACGTCTCGCTCAGCATAGCGATGACTGTCTCGGCACCAGCAGCGTGACCCCAGCGCTGGCAAGTGGCATCGCGCCCCGATCCAAAAACCAGATACCCACCTGGCGCAAGCAGTCGCAACAGGTTGAGGATGGCCGCGCGCATCTCGGCTATGCCCCCGACATAGTAAAGAACTTCCGCCACGACGATCAGATCGAACAGCTCCTCAGTCGAGAACTGTTGAACGTCGGAGACTATCCAGTTGATGTGCGGCGACTCCTTCATCCGTTGGCGCGTTCGAGCAATCGCTCGCGGCACGACATCGATGACGGTGAGCCGTCGGCAGTGGGGCGCTAACTGTTCGGTGAATGCGCCGGCCGCGCACCCGACTTCGAGTGCGTTTGCGATAGGACCTTGGGAAAGCGACAGCCGGAGCATATGCGTGTGACGCTTTCGCTCGAACGGATTGCTGTCGAGCCGCCACGGATCGTCGGCGGCCAGTTCCCGATTCAACAACTGATGATTCTTGTCCTGCGTCAAAGCCGCCCACCTAGGGAACATTACGATCACTCGTTGCTGCAAACGCCGTCGGATGTCACCTATGTCGAAGGATCCCGCGCCAACTCGAGCGTACGACGGGGCACCGCATTCTCCGACAATTCAGTCGTGCCTGATCCAGCGATCGGGCTTCGGATGGCGACCTGTTCTCCGGCCTGGTTCGGTCCGTTGGCAGGAGAGCTTCGCGACAGCCAATCGCTATTGCTCAACGTGCACAACGCATAGGCTTTGACGGGGAGTAAGAGAAAGAGGTTGATGAGCGTGTGCAGAGAAAAGCCGAGAAATCGCAGCTGGCGAGACCGAAAAGCTGCCACGCTGCAGCGGATTATGGTCATGGTTGCAATTATCAAACCTGTCCACCAAGGCACTGTGCCTGTCAGGGCGAGCTGCGCGAGCCCCGTTAGCACCGACAGGGCGAGTAAGAGCGGGCCCAGGTTCTGTCCGACCACGTCCAACGTGAGATAGTGATCGAGGCCCGGCAGCAGACGCAGCGCAAGCAACGTGTCCCGGAACGTGCTCCGCGCCCAGCGGAGTTGTTGGCGCAGATAGGGTGCGAGCCGACCCGGAACGACTGTTGCCGCGATGGCGTCCGGAACGTACTCGGTTCGGAAGCCTGCTTTCAGCATGAGGATCGTGAGATGGCGATCCTCACCGAAGTCGCTCGGTCTTCCCCGGAACAGTTGCGTCTCGTACTGATCCAGCAGCAAAAGGAGCGCGGAGCGGCGGTACATAGCACACGGGCCGCAGCAGCACATAACGGCCCCGAAGCGAGCCTGTGCCGCGCGCTCCTCGTTGCACGCCAGCCAGTACTCCATGTCGATCAACCGGGTCAACCAAGTGTCGCTCCGGTTGCTCGCCGTCAACTGGCCCATGGCCGCGCCGATCACTGGATTTTTCATCTTCCGTGCAAGCTTGGTGATAACATCGGATGCAATTGTCGTGTCCGAGTCGACGTTGAGCACCAAATCTCCAGAGGAGCGGCGTATCGCGGAGATCTGCGCCTTGCGCTTTCCAACATTCTCGCGGAGCAGTATGAAGTTGAATCTCGGATCGTGCGCGTAGGTGGCGTGTACAGGTGAGACGGCATCGCGATTTCCAGAACCGTCATCAACCACATAAACCCGCAGTTCTCCAGCGTATTCTTGCTGTGCAAGGGAAGCCAGGCACTCCGAGAGCGTGCGCGGGTCCTCGTTGAAGCACGGGACGATGACATCCACGCTCGGCAGAAGGTCGGAGCCGACCAGCTCTTTTGATCCCAATGACACGCTTGTCGGCAGAGCATAAACGGTCTGCATGCTTTTGTAAGCAGTCGAGAGCAGGGCATATGATGCGATGGCGGCAGTGCTGGCTATGTCGAGCAGACTCATGGGATGTTGCTTGTCTCAATGATGTTAGGGAAGCGAGCGGATTACAAATCCGCGCTCATGCAATGATGGAATCATACGGCACAGCGCCATGACCGTCTGGTCGCGCAGACCAGCGTCAGTGCCCGGTTTCA
>NZ_VOSK01000616.1 GCF_009296175.1 Microvirga tunisiensis
CCGCAATCGAGCGTCCGGTGTTCGGTTGGTCGGTCAATACCGCGCTCGCTCTCTCGATAGCGGTGAGGCCCGTGCCCGAGGAAACCTCGACGCCCCGGCGAACTCCCGCCGGGCATTCGCGCAATCCCGGAAATTTAGATCCTGCATTGGCATAGCATTAGCCTCTACGGCGGCGGGGCCAGCACGCACATCGTCCCGCCCGCTCGAAGGTGAGGTCCGCCGGACTGGGAGTGCGGCTTACCCAGTTCGGAGATGCTGCTCAGAGCAGTGCAACCTGGATCACCCCGACATCGCCCAGTGAAATGATCCCGACAACCGTTTGTCCCTGTTGAGGACTGGCGAGCGCCCGACCTGGATCTATTCCGCCGGTCCGGACGCACGGGTGCCTGCTCATGGGCTATGGTAAGCCCACCGCTCTGCCCCTACAATCCGCGAGCGATTGCCCACCCTTAATCGGAAAGAACCTACCCGCAGGCAAATACGTACTCGCCTATTGTACAGGTGAAGCTCGTATCTTGTGCTCCGGAGGACAGTGGTACTCACCAGCTCATCATAGGTGCACGACCGACGTCTGCATCGGGTCTTGGTTGTGTAGAAATGCTGACGTGCCACTTGTTGAAGCAATTTTGTGTCGTGTAGGCAGGTTAGCTGGATATTTCTCGGCGTTGGCGCATGTCTCTCAGGCTAGACCCTGAGGTTCGCTCATCTCCCATAAAGCAGCTGCTGAGACAGGATCAATCGATCAATTCCCCTGCTTCAATAGTCTGCTCAGGTCAAACTTTCACATTCCGACCGCTCAACGAACGTCTGCTCTGACGGCCGAAGGTGACCACGCTCTTGGGTCCGGGGAGTGCAGTCGGTTGACGGACTTACAGTTCCAGCTGGATCGTACGGGTCGTGCGAAGCGGGCATAAGCTATGGCAGGTGCACCACGCCACCGATGGTGGATCGGGGCGCAGCTGAGTTGCCCGAAGCTCCTACACCTCTCATCATGGTCCGATTGATAGGTTCTCAGCCAAGTCATCTATCTTGGCGGCCATGATGAAGTCGTTTTCATGAAGGCCCCGGATCTTCTTGGTCTGGAGGGACACGGTCGCATAACCCCAGCCGAAGCAAACATCCGGGTGATGACCCTCGGCCTCGGCAAGGTCCGCCACCTTCCTCACAAAGGTGAACGCTTCGGCAAAATTCTTGAACTTATACGTCCGCTCGATCCGCCGAGCCTCATCCTCGACTGCCCAACCGGGAACCTGCTTTTGGAACGCTGCGGCTTCATCCGGCATGAGCGGCGGGATGCCACCGCGACAGGGGGTACAGGTCTTTGCGACGAGGGGTGTTACAGTCATGATCTCCTCCACTGAACCTGAGGCGCTTAACCTTCTCCCCCGAGACTAACCTGTGTTGAACCGTGCTGTCATAAGATCTTACACGAGGCACTTTGACTTCAGCTCATAGGAACCAGTCCCGCGCAATGGTGCGTTGTCCAGGGTCGCCCAGTCGCATCGATGCAACGGACGACATCCCTTGGTGAGCCCAGCTCACCTCGCTTTAATGCTGAATAGCAGAGCAGGAACGGGCACCCCAAAGACGCCCTTAAGCAAAGGTTGTCTGAGTGAAGCGCCCGCGCACGTTGGAGGAAGCTCATGGCCGGCGAGGACAGTCACAAGATGCAAGCGCAGGTAAGTGGAAACATACCCGGGCCCGATGTGATGCTGAGACTCTGGGCCTCATGGATGGACCGGATGTCCGCCCCAGCGCAGGCACTGGCTGATCCAGGCACGGCTTGGTGGCAGATGACAACCGACAACCCTGCTGCGAGCCTGATTGCCGGAGGGGTCACTCAGTTCCAGGAGAGCCTGTCACAGGATCCCACACTCCGCTCCATTGACCAGATGTGGAACGCCAATCCTCTGCGCGAGGTCGTGCCCGTCGACTGGGCCGAGATCGCGCGGGCCTTGCGGATCGTCTGGCTGCGCTCGCTGAACAAGCCCAGCACAACCTTAGCCGTTGCGGATCTCAACCAGGATCTCTGGCGCTCCGCGGTTGACGTGTGGCAGGAGGCCGGGCAGCGCTGGCTCGGCATTGCAGGTTCAGCGCCAGGGAATGGACCATCTACTCCCGCAACAGACAAGCGGTTCGCTGCCCGCGAGTGGCACACCAACCCGGTCTATCGCACGCTTCAGCAGATCTA
>NZ_VOSK01000617.1 GCF_009296175.1 Microvirga tunisiensis
CTCAGGAACTCTTCAATTTGAATTGCGAGTGAGATCGGTTCGTGCCCGACTGTGTGCAGGTGAACCTCGGGGTTCTCCGGTGCCTCATAGGGCGAGTCGATGCCGGTGAAGTTCTTGATCTCACCAGCGATCGCTTTGCTGTAGAGGCCCTTTGGATCCCGCCGCGCACATTCTTCCAGCGGAGTATCGACGAAGATCTCGACGAACTCCCCGGCGCCGACTAGATCCCTCGCCAGCAGGCGCTCGGATTTGAAGGGCGAGATGAAGGACACGATCACGATTAGGCCGGCATCCGCCATCAGCTTGGCGACCTCGGCGACGCGGCGGATGTTTTCGACCCGGTCTTCATTGGCAAAACCCAGATCCCGATTGAGGCCATGGCGAACGTTATCGCCATCAAGCAGATAAGTGTGCTTGCCTTGGGCGTGCAACAGCTTTTCAAGCGCATTCGCAATCGTCGACTTTCCGGAACCGGACAGGCCGGTGAACCAGACCACAGATGGATGCTGGTGCTTTAAGGCGGCGCGGGCCTTTTTATCGACTTCTAGCTCCTGCCAGTGAATGTTCTCGGCGCGGCGCAGCGGAAAGTCGATCATACCGGCCCCAACGGTCGCGTTGGTGAACCGGTCGATGAGAATGAAATTGCCGGTTGTGCGATTATTCTTATAGGCGTCAAAGGCAATCGGCATTTGCGTCGAGACGTTGCAGACGCCGACCTCGTTCATCTTCAGAGATTTTACCGCGTTATGCGCGAAAGTGTTGATGTCGATATGATGCTTCAACGTCGTGATGCTTGCGCTGACACTGTCCACTTCGGTCCGCAGAATGTAGCTGCGCCCAGGCATCATGGGATTGGCATCGAACCAGATGATATGCGCCTGAAATTGATCCGCAATAAAGGGGCGGGCTAGAGGATCCGCAAGCATATTGCCCCGAGACACCTCGACCTGATCCTCAAGGACCAGAGTCACGGACTGGCCCACGATCGCCTTTTGCAAATGCCCGTCCCTCGTGATGATTCCCTTGACCCGGGTCTGGTGCCCGGATTTCGCAATTGTCACGGAATCTCCAACAGAGATCATTCCGGATGCAATCTGTCCCGCAAACCCGCGGAACCCGGGATTGGGGCGGTTGACGAACTGGACGGGAAAGCGGAAGGGCTTATGGAGATCATCGTTGTCGATCGCCACAGTTTCCAGATGCTGCAGCAGCGTCGGACCTTTATACCAGTCCATGTTCCGTGAAGCTTCAGTGACGTTGTCACCATAACGGGCGGACATTGGAATCGCATGAATGCTCTTGCAACCGAGATTCTGAGCGAATTCCAGATAATCCGCAACAATCTCGTCAAAGGCCGCCTGGTCATAGCCGACGAGGTCAATCTTGTTGACCGCGAGCACGAAGTGACGGATGCCCAGCAGCGAAGCAATGAAGGAATGGCGGCGTGTCTGGGCCAGAACCCCCTGTCGGCTGTCGACGAGCACCACAGCCAGATCGGCTGTCGAGGCGCCACTAGCCATGTTGCGGGTATATTCCCCATGGCCAGGGGCGTCCGCCGCGATGAATTTCCGCTTCGAGGTCGCAAAGAAGCGATAAGCCACCTCGATCGTGATCCCTTGCTCGCGCTCGGCTTCAAGGCCATCAACGAGAAGAGCGAAATCGATGTCGTTGCCGGCCGTTCCATGCTTCTGGCTGTCACGCGCCAACGCTTCGAGTTGGTCCTCGAAGATCAGTTTACTATCGTAAAGCAGGCGGCCTATCAGTGTCGACTTTCCATCGTCCACAGAGCCGCAGGTAAGGAAGCGGAGAAGAGGTCTCTTCTCCACTTCCTGAAGGTAATCAATGATATTGCCTGAGACTACCGGGGCAGGGATAAAGCTCATCAGAAATACCCTTCGCGCTTCTTCTTCTCCATCGAGCCGGCCTCGTCCTTGTCGATCAGGCGACCCTGGCGCTCGGATGTGCGGGCAGTCAGCGTCTCGCTCACGATCTCCTCCAGGCTCGCAGCATCCGACTCGATGGCACCAGTCAGTGGATAGCAACCAAGAGTACGGAAGCGAACCAAGCGCTCCTCAACTCTCTCTCCCGGTTCAAGAGGCATGCGCTCATCGTCGACCATAATCAGCATGCCGTTGCGGACGACCACAGGCCGTTTGGAGGCGAAATAAAGCGGGAC
>NZ_VOSK01000618.1 GCF_009296175.1 Microvirga tunisiensis
GGCATTATCAACCAAACACAGCTACCTTTGAAACGAGGTCGATCCCGCCGGCCTTCGTTCGACGCATGTCCCGTCCAATCGCGAAGCGGAACACCGCTGGCAGTTGCAAGGCAGGCGGAATTCTCGCCCACAAGGTTTTGGTCACCGGACGTCCTTTGCGCGTGCGCCGTGGTGCTTGGCCCGTGATGATGCGCTGCGACCAGCGAAAGCCGATCTCGTTGAAGTAGAGATCCGCCAGATGCGGGCTGATGTGATGGAACACGCCTGAGACGGTTCGGCGGATCCTATCATTGAAGCCCTCCGCCGAGTTGATATGAACCGGACCACGCGCATACTCGCGGGCCTTATGATGAACGGTGTCATGGGCCGCAAAGGCACTGCCCAAGGACACGAAGGCTTTCCATTCATCGCTCATCAGATGTGCGCTCGGCTCGACCGCCTCTGTGAGAACCCGATCCGCTTCGGACTCGGACAGATCCTCAATCACCGCGGCTCGAACTTCGCCAGACGACGCACCGACGCTCACATTCGGCGGCCGCGGCACGGCCACAAGCACTGGTGTTTTCTGGGTCTTAGGCTGGCCTTTGCGTCCACGACCTGGTGGAGAATAGTTCGGATCCCGCCGCGGCTTGCCGCCGACATAGAGCCCATCGATCTCAACCACACCATCCAGAGCCTGCTCGCGCCCAACCATCACCCGCAGGGCATGCCCCATACGCCAGGCTGTTGGTTGGCTGACGCCCAACGCCTCCGCCAAGCGGATCGACGAGATGCCCTTGTCCGACTGCAGCATCAGCCACAAGCCGGACAACCACACCCGAAGTGGAAGCTTCGTTGCGTGCAGGGGTGTGCGGATCGTGACCGTGAACTGAAAGCGGCAGGTGCCGCTTGAGCATTGGTAGAGCCAGGGTCGGGCTCGCCTCCCACTTTCACGGCCGGTCAGGGCGATGGACCGCCGGTAGCCGCAGGCCGGACATATTCGACCATCGGGCCAAACCATGGCTTCGAGCAGAAGCCGGCAACGGCCCTCGTCCTGGAACGTTCTGACCATATCAGGCACGGTGGTGATCCTCGCCAGGACCTCGCGTACAGATAGATCCATTGTGCCCTCCTGACCCGACCATCAGTCACTGGATCAGAGTCTCACGCAAAAGCTTAGCTGCAAAGGAAAAGCTGTGTTTGGTTGATAATGCCGGCGCTCAATCAGGAACACATCTTGTGCTGCCCCCACCCTTGGGCAAATTCTTGCTAACTTTGGTCCCCGACGCCGGGTTACATGTCGATGACGCGACACACAACAGCCGATACCCGCGCCGCATGTGAAAGGGTACCTCCGTTGATCACACTCCGCCGCACGAACCCCCAGGACGCTCCTATTGTGGCCCGCCTCGTCGGTGCCCTTCTCGCCGAACTCCGCGGCACCCCGGCGAAGCCCGAAGAGCACGCTGCGATCGCTCCCGGCCTGCTCGCCCTGGAAGACCGCATCTTCGGCTTCCTGGCGTCTGACGGTACCGAGCCAGTCGGTGTGATGATGGTTTCGGAAAGCCATGCGATTTACGCAGGTGGAGCATTCGGTGTGATCACTGAGCTCTACGTCAGCCCAAGCCATCGCTCCTCCGGCGTGGCGCAACGACTCATCAATGCGGGCGCGACGCTGGGCCGCGAACGCGGCTGGCGTCAGCTTGAAGTGGGCGCACCGCGCCAACCCGCCTGGGCACGCAGCCTGCAATTCTATCTGCGCAACGGCTTCAGCGAGGTTGGTCCACGACTCAAACTGACACTATAACCAAGCACTCTGGCATCTTTGTGCGGAGCGTCGGCCCGTGGTGAAGCCCGTTCCGTACAGGAGACGATGATCTCCAGGAGATCTGTCGGCCCGGCTGGTCGCTGGCAGAGATCCTATCGCAGACCGATCGGCAATGGGATTTGGCCTACGCCTCCGGTGCGCTCCGGAGATATCCGAATTTCCAAAGCCGCCTCGTCAGTGGGCAGAGTTCTCGCCCCGGATCAGGAGCCCGTCGAGCGGTTCGAAACGGCGATGGGACCGTCCCACGGCGCCTGCGGCAGCGATGCCGCTCAACGAGGCCGTGCCGCCGCCAACCTGATCTTGGCCGTGCAGAAACGCGTCGAAGGCGATGCCCTGAGCCGCCAGCTCCTTGGGAAAGAGCGAGG
>NZ_VOSK01000061.1 GCF_009296175.1 Microvirga tunisiensis
GTTGTGCGAAGCCGCCTGGCTGCCGAGCCGAAGCTCGCCAACCGCCGCTACAAGCCACCCGATGCAGACGCGTTGCCGCCAGCCCTCCAGGTCATCGCTCATGCCAAGGAGGTCTCGCATCCAGACAGCTATGGATCTCTGCGCTTCGCCCTCAAGAACCCTGAGATGTTTGCGGCCGTGGCTCTTGTCAGTCCCGCGATCTATGTCCCCGAGCCGCCGGAAACCTCATCGGCCCGCCGTGTCGGTGTCTTTGGCGCTGAGCAATACGATCCCGAGGTCTGGAAGTCGCTGAACTATCCGACCCTGCTCGATGCCTTCCTGGCGAAGAAGATCAGCATGCCGGTCCATTTCAGCTCTGGGGACCACGACGATTTCCAGATCGAATATCACGCCACCAACCTGTACAAGGTCTGGCGCGACAACAAGATTCCGGCGGAACTGCGCATCATCGACGGCGCCCACAATTGGGATGCGTTCAAGCAGCTGCTGCCGGATGCCATGCGCTACGTGTTCCAGACGGTTCGGAGGCCGGAGCTCGTAAACGGAGCGTCGCAGTAAGTGCCTGTTTTGCCAGCAGCAAGGAAAAGCCCCGGTCAGGCAGCCGGGGCTTTTTGATGCCTATAGAGGAATATTATCGTGCTTCTTCCAGGGCCGCTCGCTCTCCTTGTGGCGAAGCATCGCCAGCGCCCGGGCGATCCGTCGCCTTGTCGAATGCGGCATGATCACCTCGTCGATGTAGCCGCGCTCGGCCGCCACGAAGGGCGACATGAAGCGGTCCTCGTATTCCTTCGTGCGCGCCGCGATCTTGTCCGCGTCGCCGATGTCCTGGCGGAAGATGATCTCCACCGCGCCCTTGGCGCCCATCACGGCGATCTGGGCGGTCGGCCAGGCGTAGTTGATGTCGCCGCCGATATGCTTGGACGCCATCACGTCGTAGGCGCCGCCGAAGGCCTTTCGCGTGATGACGGTGACCAGCGGCACGGTGGCTTCCGAATAGGCGAAGAGCAGCTTGGCGCCGTGCTTGATCAGGCCGCCATATTCCTGCGCCGTGCCCGGCAGGAAGCCCGGCACGTCCTCGAAGGTGACGATAGGGATGTTGAAGGCATCGCAGAAGCGCACGAAGCGCGCGGCCTTGCGCGAGGCGTCCGAGTCGAGCACGCCTGCCAGCACCATCGGCTGGTTGGCGACAAACCCCACCGTGCGGCCCTCGACCCGCCCGAACCCGGTGATGATGTTTTTCGCGTACGATTCCTGGATCTCGAAGAAGTCGCCCTCGTCCACGACCTTCAGGATCAGCTCCTTCATGTCGTAGGGTTTGTTCGGGTTGTCCGGGATCAGGGTGTCGAGACTGTCGTCCGTGCGGTTCGGATCGTCGAAGCGCGGGATTTCCGGCACGCCGTCCTGGTTGTTGGCGGGCAGGAAATCGATGAGACGGCGCACCTGCAGCAGCGCCTCGACGTCGTTGTCATAGGCGCCGTCGGCCACCGACGACTTGCTGGTATGGACCTTGGCGCCGCCGAGTTCCTCCGAGGTCACGGACTCGTTGGTGACGGTCTTCACCACGTCGGGGCCGGTGACGAACATGTAGGAGCGGTCGCGCACCATGAAGATGAAGTCGGTCATGGCGGGCGAATAGACGTCGCCGCCGGCGCACGGGCCCATGATCACTGAGATCTGCGGGATCACGCCGGAGGCGATCACGTTGCGCTTGAACACCTCGCCATAGCCGCCGAGCGCCGCCACGCCCTCCTGGATGCGGGCGCCGCCCGCATCGAACAGACCGACGATGGGCGCGCGCATCTTGAGCGCCATGTCCTGGATCTTGATGATCTTCTGGGCGTGCGCCTCGGAGAGCGAGCCGCCGAAGACGGTGAAATCCTTGGCGAAGACGAAGACGGTCCGACCGTTGACCGTGCCCCAGCCGGTGACGACGCCGTCGCCGGGGATCTTGACCTTCTCCATGCCGAAATCTGTGGAGCGGTGCTCGACAAACATGTCGAACTCCTCGAAGGAGCCTTTGTCGAGCAGGAGCTCGATGCGCTCGCGGGCGGTGAGCTTGCCCCGGCCGTGCTGCGCCTCGATGCGCTTTTCGCCACCGCCCAGGCGAGCCTGTGCACGCCGCTCCTCAAGCCGTTCAAGCATGTCTTTCATCGGGAATCCCTGGATGCCGGGGGAATGTTTCCCCTCGCTTAGCACAGCCGTGCGAGGCTCAAAATCCCACTATCGGCTTGGGCCCGGTGTCCTTTCACAGGATTGCCCGAAAAAGGCGGAGCCGGGGTTCACGCCGACTTATTGCTGAGCCAGGCGATAAACGGCAGAGGCCGCCTTGAAATCGGCCTCGCGCCGGCGGCGGCGCTCCATGGCCTCGTGATCCTGGCCCCAGACGCTCTCCTGGTAGAGTTCGTCCACATGGGCGGCGGCCCAGGCCTGGTCTACGTCCATCTGCTGCGCCGCGTGGGCGAGCGCGATCAGGACCGAGCCGGAGAGCGTCGTCATCACGTGCAGGGCGGCGAGAGCGAAGGGAGACCGGACCTGCTCGATGGCGCCGCGGACGGCCGCGACGGCCTCGTCGGGCTGGGTCACATGCATGACGCCCTCGCCCAGAGCGAAGCGGGCGCCGTGAGTATCCTTCGCCCAGTCGAGAACCGGGCTCCAGGCATCGTTCTGGGACTTGGCCAGGCGCTCGGGCTCGCCGGCGCGGTAATAGACCAGATCGGACCCGGCATAGCGGACGAGATCGTCCACGACCTCCGCCTGCCGGGGCGCGACGCCGTCGATGGCGGAATTGACGATGCGGGTAATCGGCATGGTCGTGGGATCGATCTCGCTCCCCTGCCCCTGCCACTCCTCGGCCAGCGCCTCGGCGAGGCCGCGCGAAGGCACGGCCAAGGCCTGCTTGCTTGGCGTCTTGGCGGTGCGCCCGTCCAGGGTCAGAAAGAACAGGCCATCCCGCTCCTCGACGCCGGCTTCCTTGTAGAAGCGCTTGGGCAACGTGGGCTTCATGCCGGCCTGGGCCGCGCGCATGGGGTTCGGTTCCTCTTCCGACGGAAACCAGTCGCGTGAATCTGTCATGGGCGTGACATAGGAGTTCAAGCGGAAATCTTCGAGGGTGCGTCGAGGAATTCCTGCAGCACAGCCTCGAGCTCCGCATAGGAATGCACGATAGGACCTGCTCCCGCCTCCGTCAGAGCGGCCACGGGCTGGAAGCCCCAGGAGACGCCCACCGGCAGCACCCCGGCCGCGCGGGCCATGGCCATGTCGAAGCTCGAACGCCCACCATGACCGTGCCATGGGGGCCAGTACCGGTCTCCCGCATCGCCTGCAGGATCATGCCGGGATGGGGTTTGGAGGGCGCATCGTCGGCGGTCTGGATCACGGAAAAGACGTCATGCCAGCCGTGCCGGTCGAGCAGATGGGCAACGCCGCGCCGGGATTTGCCGGTCGCAATCCCGAGCAGCACATCCTCGCGGTCGTCGAGCCATTCGAGGCAATGCTCGACACCGGGAAAAAGTGGCTCTGCATTCGCCGGATCCTGGCGCAGGGTGAGGAAGGCGTCCTTGTAGGCCTCGACCAAACCTTCAATAGGGCCTCCCGGCCCGACCAGAACCGTGAAGGCCTCCGCCAGAGACAGGCCGACGATGGAGAGCGAACGCTCCCGGCTCGGCGGCTCCAGCCCATGGGCAGCGAACGCCATCTGCTGGGCGGCGATGATGATGTTCTGGCTGTCGACCAGCGTGCCGTCGACATCGAAGAGAACGAGCTTCAAGGGTCTTCCCCAGTCAGATGGAGACGTCCGTGGCTTAGCTCTGCGGCTTGTCGGCGTGGCAGAACTGCGGCGTGTTCATATTCCAATTGCCGCACTTGTCGCAGGCCGTTGCAAGCAGGCCGAGACCGATGGCGGCGGTGACACGAATGATGCGTTTCATACAGGAGCCCCCTTATGGGCGGGCACCTTATTCAATAATCCATGCCGCTGCCAGAAGGCGTCTCCAGGAAACAAACCTCCGCACCCGGTTTTTTCCTGCTGGCGTTCTATATCCATGCCTAGACCAAGAGCGGGATAGGGTTTGTCCAGAAAATGGGCCAAGAAGAATAAATGATGACGACCGAGCCCATGGACAGGGACGCTCTGCCGAACAGACTTGCGGAACTGGAACGCGAGAATCGCGAGCTGCGGGCACGGCTCCATGAGCAAGGCTCCGGCCGCATCGCCAGCCGTTCATCCGATTACGCCAGTGAGTTACAGCTCAAACAAATCGCCGATCATCTACCGGCTCTCATTGCCTATGTGGATGCCGATCAGCGCTACCGCTTCAACAACATGGCCTATGAGCACTGGATCGGGCAGACGCCGGAAAACCTGTACGGGGTTCATCTGAGGGATGCCGTCGGCGCACCCGCTTATGAACGGGTAAGGCCCTATATCGAGGCCGCCCTGGCCGGCGAACGTACAGACCATGAATGGTGGGCGCCCTTTCCCTCGGGCATTCGCTACGTGAAATCGGAGTACATTCCAGACCGCAGAAGCGATGGCCGCGTCGCGGGATTCTACGTGCTGGCAGCCGATCTCACCGAAACCAAGCGGTCGCAGGCGGCCTTGGCCGAAAGCGAGGCTCGTCTGCGCCTCGCCATCGACGCCGGGCGCATGGCCGTCTGGGAAGTCGGAACGGCCACGGACACATTGACGGTTTCACCGGAGTTGAAACGGCTGCTCGGTCTTCCCCCGGATGCAACCCTGTCTACGGACGACATCAGGGCTCGCTACTATCCCGGCGAACGTGAGCGCCTTCGAGCCACTGTCGCGGAGGCCCTCTCTCGCGGGGATCGACATGTGGAGACCGAATTGCGGGTGGTCTGGCCTGACGGCTCCCAGCACTGGCTCCTGCTGCGGGCGGAGATGCAGGACGTCAAGGACGGCATACCGACCAGAACCTTGGGCGTGGCGCTCGACATTACGGAGATGAAGAGGGCCGAGGAGCACCAGCAGCTTCTCATCAACGAGCTCAATCATCGTGTGAAGAACACCCTTGCGACCGTTCAATCCATTGCCTCCCAGAGCCTGCGCAATGCAGGGACAGCGAGCGAGGTCCGCGATGCAGTCGAGGGCCGTCTGTTTGCCCTCTCCCGCGCCCATGACGTGCTGACCCGCGAGAACTGGGACGGGGCCTATCTGCGCGAAGTCATTCAGGAAGCCATCGCGCCCTTCCAAGGCCCTGGGCACAGCCGTTTCGATCTTCACGGTCAGGATGTGCGCCTGCCGCCCCGCATCGCCCTTGCCATCGCCATGGCGCTCCAGGAACTCGGCACCAATGCGGTCAAATACGGTGCCCTGTCCAACCCAACGGGACGTATCGCGATCAGCTGGTCGATCACGAAGCAGGCTGGCGGAATGAAGCTGGAACTGATCTGGAAGGAGAAGGGTGGTCCTCCTGTCGTCGAACCGAGCCGCAGGGGGTTCGGCACGCGCCTGATCGAGCGCAGCCTTGCTCAGGAGCTCAACGGGGATGTCACCATCGCCTTCGCGCCGACCGGCGTCGTCTGTACGATCCATGCGCCGCTTGACGACAATGGTGACATGAACCAGGAAGCTGTCAGCACCTGAAGGTCGAAGCGGGAATCTGACATCTGGCCGCCGGTTCAGGCGGCCAGTCTCGTCTCCTGCTTCGCGACGATCTGGCGGACTTCATCGCCTTCGATGGTCTCATGCTCCAGAAGCGCCTTGGTTAAGGCATCGAGCGCATCGCGGTTGTCCTCGATGCAGGTCTTGGCCGCCGCATACATCTCGTCGATGATGCGGCGGATTTCCTGCTCGACCTCACGCGGGAGGCTATCGCCCGAGCGCGCCACGCGAACCATGCCGATGGCCGGGCTCATGCCCCATTCAGTGACCATCTTGGTCACGATGTTGGTGGCGTGAGCGATGTCGCTGGCGGCCCCGGTCGTGACCTTCTTGGGGCCGAACACGACCTCTTCGGCCGCCCGGCCGCCCATGGCGACGATCAGGTCCGCCTCGAGCTTCTCAACCGGAATGCAGAACCGGTCGTGATCGGGCAGCCGCATCACGAGGCCGAGCGCCTGGCCATGGGGGATGATGGTGGCGCTGTGCACCTTGTCGGAGGCCGGCAGCAGGCAGGCGCAGAGCGCGTGGCCCGCCTCGTGGACAGCCACCAGCCTGCGCTCCTCGTCCGAGATCACGAGGGAGCGCCGCTCGAGACCCATGATGATCTTGTTGCGGGCCGCCTCGAGATGGTCCCGCGTGACCGCTTCGCCACCCTCGCGAGCCGCGAAGATCGCGGCCTCGTTCAGGAGATTGCCAAGATCGGCGCCCGAGAAGCCGGGCGTGCCCTTGGCGATGGAGGCGAGACTCACACCTTCCGCGAGCTTGATGTTGCGGGCATGAACGTTGAGGATCGCCTCACGGCCTCCGATATCGGGCAGCCCGATATGGACCTGACGGTCGAAGCGGCCAGGGCGCAGGAGAGCCGGATCGAGCACGTCGACGCGGTTCGTGGCGCCGATGACGATCACGCCGGCGGTGGTGTTGAAGCCATCCATCTCGACCAGGAGCTGGTTCAGCGTCGACTCGAACTCACGATCGGCTGCCGATCCGCCGCCCCCGCGTTTGCGACCGATGGCGTCGATCTCGTCGATGAAGATCAGGCAAGGCGCCTTCTTCCGGGCCTGCTCGAAGAGCTTGGACACACGACCCTTGGCAATGCCGATCAGAGGCGCCGAGAAGTCGCTGCCTGACACGGCCATGAAGGAGACCCCCGCCTCACCGGCCAGCGCCTTGGCGATGAGCGTCTTGCCCGTTCCGGGTGGTCCGACCATCAGGAGGCCGCGGGGGATGCGGGCTCCCACCTTCTTGAAGGCATCGGAATCGCGCAGGAATGCGATGACCTCCTGCAGCTCGGCCTTGGCCTCTTCCTGGCCGGCGACATCGTCGAAGCGGTTGGGAATGCTCCGGATCACACGAGGCCAGCGCGAGGTCGGCTTGAAATCGGTCTGGATCGCCAGCATCACGAGCACGGCCCCCACGAGGACGAGCGGCACCAGAATGCTGGCCAGATGGGCTGCATCGAAGCCGGGCTTCTTGAAATCGACCTCTGCCCCGGATGCCGTGATCCGCTCGATGTAATCGGCACTCACGAGACCATTGGGCATGCGCACTAGAACGTTCCTGTCCGCCATCGAGACGGAGAGGCCGCCGCTCTCGATCAGGACCTTCTGGACCTTTTTGTCAGCCAATTGCCGGGTGAACTCGGAATAGGTGATCTCGACAGCAGGCTCTGCGAGCAGGCGGGGACCGATGAACACGGCGGCCGCAATGACTAGGGCAAGGATGGCGGCTGAAACAGCCACGCTCTTCTTGGTCAGAACCCTTCTAGCTTTTTCGAGAACGTTGGTCACAGGCGGCGCCCCCATAGCGCAGTATGAAGTTTTTTGGAGGAGCCGCTGTTTAGTCTATTTTGACGCAGATCGCAGTACGGCGAATGGGCACACCCACCGAACGGGGAGGATCCGCTCAGTTCAGAAGATCGCTGTATTCCTTGTGACGGCGGATCCAGGCCCAGGCATAACCGCAAAGTGGCGTGATCGACCGCCCTTCCGATCGTGCGATCTCGGCCACGCCGCGCATCAGGTCGCCTGCGGCGCCAGTGCCGCGCAGGGGGATGGCAGCCTCCACATGCCGGATCACGAGATCGGACCCGCGCCGTTCATAATTGGCGAAAGCGATCTGCCCGTCTCGTTCCAGTTCGAATCGATGGCGGGCGACGTTGTCGCGAACAGTGCTGCTCATGCTTCAACTCACCTTATGGAACCTGTCAGAGACCAACGTGATTCGGCCGACGGCGTTCCGGGAGCGGCAAAGCTTGGGGTACAGGCAGGAACAATGCCGAACGATGGCTGGTTTCGGACTGGGATGATCGAAAGAGGTTGGGCATGCCGGCTGTGTTCCTGGACTGCGACGGTGTCCTGGCCGACTTCGACAAAGGCGCGGCCCAAATCTTCGGCATGCCTCCGGTCGAATACGAACGCCGGTTCGGCCTAAAACGCTTCTGGTCGGAGATTGCTGCCACCCCGGACTTCTTCAACACCCTTGAACCGCTCCCCGATGCCATGGACCTGTTCGAGGCCGTTCGCCACCTCAACCCTGTCATTCTGACGGGTCTGCCCCGCGGGAATTGGGCTGAGCCACAGAAGCGACGCTGGGCCGAGCGGCATTTTCCCGGCGTCGAGGTGATCACCACCACGGCCGCCCTGAAGCGCGAACATTGCCGTCCCGGAGATGCCTTGGTCGACGATCGCGAGAAGTATCGCCAACTCTGGGAAGGAGCAGGCGGCATCTTCATCCACCATCGCAATGCAGCCGCCTCGATCGAGCGGCTGCGGGAACACGGCTTTATCTGAGCCTCACATCCTCAAGCCGAAGCCAGCCGGGGCTCGAGTCTCGCCTTCATCGCAGGCCATTCCTCCCGGACAATGCTGTAGACCGCCGTGTCGCGGATATGCCCGTCGGGCATGATCATGTGCTGACGCAGGATGCCGTCGAGCTTGGCGCCCAGGCGCTCGACGGCGGCACGGGATTGGTCGTTGCGGGCATGCGTGCGGATTTCGACGGCAAGGCAGCCCAGGACCTCGAAGGCATGCCGCAGCATGAGGAACTTCGCGTGCGTGTTGACGAAAGTCCGCTGCCAGGACGTTGCGATCCAGGTGGTGCCGATCTCGGCCCGGCGATTGGCGACATCGATATTCATGTAGCGTGTCGAGCCGACAACCCGATTGCCGTCGTTGACCACCGTTGCGAAAGGGAGAGCGAGACCTGCAGCCTGAAGCTCCAGGGCCTTCTGCACGTAAGCCTCGAACTCTTCGGGCCGGGGCACCGTCGTGGTCTTCTTCTCCCACAACTCGCCATCGCTGGCGGCGACGCCCAGAGCCGGCACATCGGCGAGGCTCAACGGACGCAAGGTCAATCGGTCGGTGGAGAGGGTGACGGGCTCGATGTGCAGCATGGAGAAAGTGCCTTTTGCGGTCTGCCGCTTTGTCCCCGATTCAGGGACGGCCTGCAATGGCCAAGGCACCGTCAGGAGGCTTCGAAGCCTCCTGACGTGGTTGTTTTTCGTTCGATAGCGCTCAGCTCAGCAGGTAGACGAGGCCCGGCAGACTCACGGCCAGGGCCGCCAGAACCCAGGCGCCGACGGCCGATTGCCAGGCGACGTTGCCTGTCGCGTTCCGCAATCTCTGAGCACAGGTCACGGCCTCCATCGTGCGTCCGCTCAGGCATGAGCAAAGGGCATAATGGGCCTGACCGTCCGACAGCGCGAAGTACCGCATGGCATCGCCGAGCCGGTCGCTCGCCAGTCCGTCCGCACGCAGGACGGGGTCGTCATACGCGACCGTGAGCGGCGAGTTGTCCTCGCGGACCAGGGCGCGCTCTGCCGGCGGCTTGTACTCGATTTCACCAAGGGAGTTCAGGCGGCGTTTGGGATCCCGTTCGAGCAGGTCGATCCAACGCTGAAGTCGTTCCTCGCGAGACAGGGGTCTCGGTTGAACGTCGGCTACGCTACGGAGCTGATCAAGAGGCTTGTGTTCCATCGATCTCCTCCTTGCCTGGAGCATCGGACCCAAAAGTGGACATCACTTCTGAGATCCACCCGATGCTGCTCGCCATGCGCGGCGAAAGTACGACAGGGAGAAGGATCGAAGGAGGTAGGAAAGCTACTCTTCAGGTGCCTCCACAATGGGATCGTAGCGGCTTGTATCGAGCCCGAGCAGGTTGAAGCTCTGCTGCATATGAGGTGGCAGCGGCGCGGTGACGTCGATGGGCTTCCCGGTCCGAGGATGGGCGATGACGATGCGGCGCGCCAGGAGATGCAGCTTGTTTTGGATGCCGCCGGGCAGCTCCCAGTTCTCGATGTCGAAATATTTCGGATCGCCGACGATGGGATGACCGATATGGGCAGCATGGGCGCGCAGCTGGTGCGTGCGTCCCGTGACGGGTTTCAGCGACAGCCAGGCAAGCTTCTGCGCGGCCGTATCGACCACGGCGTAATAGGTCAGCGCATGGCTTGCACCCTCGTCGCCATGCTGGGCGACGCGCATGCGGGAATCGCCCTCATCGCCTTCCTTGGCGAGGTAAGTCGACACCCTGCCCTGTCGGACACGCGGCACGCCGGCGACGAGCGCCCAATAGATCTTGCGCGTGGTGCGCGCGCGGAAGGATTTCGCCATGGTGGACGCGGCAAAGCGTGTCTTGGCGATGACGAGGCAGCCCGCCGTGTCCTTGTCGAGGCGGTGCACGAGACGCGGCTTCTGTCCCTCGTCGTCCTTGAGCGCCTCGAGCAATCCGTCGACATGCCGCTTGGTGCCCGATCCGCCCTGGACGGCGAGCCCCATCGGCTTGTTGATGATGAGAACGTCTTTGTCTTCATAGAGCGTGATCGACTTCAGGAACTCGCGGTTGTCCTGGTCCTTGGCCGCATTGCGGGAAATCGGCCGCTGCTGATCGAGCTTCAAGGGCGGAATGCGAACCTTCTGGCCGGCCGCCAGCCGGTCATTCGGCTGCGCCCGCTTGCCATCGATGCGCAGCTCGCCTTTACGGACGATGCGCTGAATGTGGGTGAAGGCGAGCTGCGGGAAACGGGCGACCAGGAAACGGTCGACGCGCATGTCGGTCTCATCGGGCTCGACCACGAGGGTCTGCACGCCCGTTGCCAGGACTTCCTGGGCGGCCGCCTTGGCCTGAGCCCGTGTCGGCTGGCGCGGAGCCTCCGCGGTCGCGGGCTTTGCCTGCTTCGGCCGCGCAGCCGGCTTCTCGCGCAAAGCCGATGCCGCGCGCGTTTTGCCCGCAGCCGATTTCAACCCGCCCTGCTTCGCCGACGGAGCCTTGGCCGACGGAGCCTTGGTCGATGAAGCCTTGCGTGCCGGCTTGTCCTCGCGCGAGCGAAAACCCTGCCGGGCACCCGAGCGCCCGCCGCGGGCGCCATTCTGTCCTGAACCGCTTTTTCTCATGAATCTGTGGGTACCAGAGCGCCGCGCAGGCGGCAATCGAGGTTTAGGCCGGGATCGTCCGGGCCAAGCCGAGACCAGCGACCAATCCGGCGATGGAGAGAAGGACCGAAGCGGCCACATAGGTCGCGGCAAGCCCGTTCTGCCCTCGTTCCCAGATCAGCACGGCATCGAGGGAAAAAGCCGAGAAGGTGGTGAACCCGCCGAGAATTCCGGTGGTGAGGAAGAGCCGCAAGGGCTGGCTCCACCCCTCGCCCGCCTTGAAGGCAAGCCATCCGGCAAGAGCTCCCATGATGAAGGAGCCGAGGATATTCACCGTGAGCGTCCCCCACGGAAACGCCGTTCCGCACACCCGAGCGCAGCCGACATTCACCCCATGCCGGAGCGCGCCGCCGATTCCGGCGCCCAGGAAGACAAGGAGATAGGATTTCATGGATTATTCCTGCTCGTCCTCGCCCTGCCGATCACGCCGTAGCCTCTCCCACCAGTCGAGCCGCTTCTTGATCTCCCGCTCGAAGCCGCGATCCACCGGATCGTAGAATTCCCGCCGCCCCAGCTTCTCGGGCCAGTAATCCTGACCGGAAAAGGCGTCCGGCTCGTCGTGGTCGTAGCGATAGCTCTCGCCGTAGCCGATCTGCTTCATGAGCTTGGTCGGGGCGTTCAGGATGGTCTTGGGCGGCATGAGGGAGCCGTGCTCCTTCGCCACCCGCGTGGCGGCCTTGTAGGCGGTGTAGAGCGCGTTGGATTTCGGCGCGGTGGCGAGATAGACCGCGGCCTGCGCCAGCGCCAGTTCCCCTTCCGGCGACCCGAGAAAATCGAAGGCGTCCTTCGCCGCATTGGCGATGACCAGCGCCTGCGGATCGGCCATGCCGATATCCTCCACCGCCGCCCGCACCAGCCGGCGGGCGATGAAGAGCCGGTCCTCGCCCGCGTCGAGCATGCGGGCGAGGTAATAGAGCGCCGCGTCCGGATCGGACCCGCGGATGGTTTTATGCAGGGCGGAGATGAGGTTGTAATGCCCCTCCTGCCCCTTGTCGTAGATCGGCGCGCGGCGCTGGATGATCTCCTGCAGCTGCTCCGCGTCAAAAACCTCACCGCGCTTCGCTGAGCGCCAGACCTCTTCGGCGAGCGTCAGCACCGCACGTCCATCGCCGTCCGCCATGCGCACGAGGGACGCCCTCGCCTCCTCGTCGAGCGGCAGGCTTTTTCCCGTGACCTCCTCGGCGCGAGCCAGGATCTGCCCGATGGCCGGCTCGTCGAGTGACTTGAAGAGCAGCACGCGGGCACGTGAGAGAAGCGCGGCATTCAACTCGAAGGACGGATTCTCTGTGGTCGCGCCTACGAGAGTGATGGTGCCGTCTTCCATGACCGGCAGGAAGGCGTCGAGCTGGGCGCGATTGAAGCGATGGATCTCGTCGACGAAAAGCAGCGTGCCCTTGCCGATCGAGCGGCGTTGGTGGGCCGCCTCAAAAACCTTCTTGAGATCCGCCACGCCTGAGAAGATCGCCGAGATCTGCTCGAAGTGAAGATCCGTCTCATGGGCGAGCAGGCGCGCGACGGTGGTCTTGCCGGTGCCGGGCGGGCCCCAGAAGATCAGGGACCCTAAGGTCTTGGATGCGATGAGCCGGCTCAGGATGCCGTCCGTCCCGACGAGGTGGTCCTGGCCGACCACTTCGGACAGTGTGGTCGGCCGCATCCTGTCCGCCAGCGGACGAGGCGCATTCTGGTCGAGACCGGCGGATGAAAACAGGTCGCTCATGGTTCTCCAGAGCTCAAGCGCGCATAGACCTCAGGGTCCAGCCGCATCATGAGTCTTTCAGGATTTTCAGGGGTTTGAAACCCGAAAGGCTCATAAAGCTTGTGGGCATCCCGCGTCATCAGCATCCAGCGCCGGAGCAGCTGGAGGTCCGGATGCTCCACGACCGCCTGGATCAGGGCCTTCCCGGCCCCTTGTCTCCTCACCGACGGGCAGACGAAGACATCGCATAGGTAAGCAAAGGTCGCCCGATCGGTCACGACCCGGGCGAAGCCGCGGAGATCACCGGCGGCATCGCGCAGGCCGAAACACAGGGAATTCCCGACGGAGCGCTCGAAAATGCCCCGCGGCAACCCCTTCGCCCAGTAGCTCTCAGCCGAAATCCAGCGATAGGCGGTCTCGATGTCCCTCGGCGACAGCTCGTTCGAGATGCTCCAGGCGCTCACCGACCGAGCACCGTCGTGAAGATCCGTCCGCCTCGGCTGACGGTGATCTCCCAGTAGCCGCTGTTCCGGTCGATGACGCGTTCCGCGTCCTTGGTGGACGCGAGGCGTTCGCCGTTGATGGCCACGATCTGATCGCCCTTCTCGAAGCCGACATTGGCAGCGACGCTGCGCTCGTCGAGGTCCGCAACCACCACCCCGTCATCCGCAATCTCGATCTGCAGCTCGTCGGCGACGGCAGGAGACATGTTCACGAGCGTCGCGCCGGCGAACGGCGTCCGGGTCCGGCCCCGCACCGGCTCCCGCGAGGGGTTCTCCGGCGGGGGCATCAGCCTGACCTGGATGGTCGTCTGCTTGCCGCCCCGGAGCACAGTGAGAGGAGCCTGTCCCTGCGTTCCCTTCAGGGTAAAGCGATAGCCGAAGGAATCCGGATTATCGACCGACTGTCCGTCGACCGACAGGATCGCATCGCCCCGCTTGAGTCCGGCTTCTGCGGCCGGTCCCTTGTCGTAGACGGAGGTCACCAGAACGCCGGTCGGGCGCTCCAGGCCCAGGCCGTTGGCGATATCGCCATCCACGGGCTGGAGGCGCGCGCCGAGCCAGGGCCGGACCACATTCTTTGCACCGCCCCTGGCCGAGTTCAGCACCACCCGGACCATGCTCGAGGGAACGGCAAAGCCGATGCCGATGCTGCCTCCGGAGCGTGAATAGATCGCCGTGTTGATGCCGACCACGCGGCCGTTCATGTCGATGAGCGCGCCGCCCGAATTGCCCGGATTGATGGCGGCATCGGTCTGGATGAAGAACTGATAGTCGGAGATGCCCACCTGGGTGCGGGCCAGGGCCGAAACGATGCCTTGGGTCACCGTCTGCCCGACACCGAAGGGATTGCCGATGGCAAGCACGAGGTCGCCGACCTGCAGAGCCTCGGAATCGCCCAGTTCGACGGCCTGAAGGTTCGTGGCGTCCTTGAGCTTCAGCACGGCGATGTCGGTGCGTGGATCGCGCAGCAGGATGTCAGCCGCGAACTCGCGCCGATCGGCGAGTGCGACCTTCACCTCGTTCATGTTCTCGATGACGTGGTTGTTCGTGATCACGAGGCCGGACGGGTCGACGATGACGCCGGAGCCGAGGGAGCTCTGGGAACGTCCCCGGGGAACGCCCGGCGCATTGTCGCCGAAGAAGCGCCGGAAATACTCTTCCATGCCGGTGTTCTGCCGACGCTCCGAGCGGGTGGCATAGACGTTCACGACGGATCCCGCCGTCTGGCGCACGACGGGCGCGAAGGAGAGCTGGACCTGCGCCTTGCTGTCCGGGGCGACGCGCTGGGTCTGAGCCTGCGCCCCCGCCACTCCGAGAGCCAATAGGACAGCGGACAGTGACAGGCGAAACGGCGAAAAGCGCATAGCGGGCGAATCCTTTGTTCAGCGACGTCTTTCGATAAAACGCAGAACCCGAAATACCAAGTTCCGCAGCGTTAGCGCGTCGCTCGGAAATGTGGATCCGGTTTTCCGCGAAGGACGATGCGTCCCATAGGAAAAGGAGCATCGGACCGTTGCAAACAAAAAGGGCGGCCCGAAGACCGCCCTTGATCAAATCCCGGAGCCGAGAGATTACTCGGCTGCCTCGACGAGCTCGTCCTTCATGGTCGGGCCCGAATCCCGACCGCGCGCATCCACGTCGCGATCCACGAACTCGATCACGGCCAGCGGAGCGTTGTCACCGTAGCGGAAACCGGCCTTGAGGACGCGGGTATAGCCACCCTGGCGGTCCTGGTAGCGGGCACCGAGCACCTCGAAGAGCTTCTTGACCATGGCTTCGTCGCGAAGCTTGGACATGGCCTGGCGGCGGGCATGCAGGTCACCGCGCTTGCCGAGGGTGATCAGCTTCTCGACGATCGGACGCAGGTCCTTCGCCTTCGGCAGAGTCGTGACGATCTGCTCGTGCTTGATCAGCGCAGCCGCCATGTTGGCGAACATTGCTTTGCGGTGTTCGGTCGTGCGGTTGAAGCGACGACCACTGAATCCGTGACGCATTGGCTTTCTCCTTGATTTTACGGCCGCCGTGCCAAGGTACGGCCGTCTCTCTTATGATCCCCGCCCTGTTGACGGGTGGGCAGATTAGAAGCCGCCTTCCGAGTGAAAGGCGGCCTCAACAAACTCAATAGTGCTCTTCGAAGCGCTTCGCGAGGTCTTCGATGTTCTCCGGCGGCCAGCCCGGCACGTCCATGCCGAGGTGCAGGCCCATGCCGGCGAGAACTTCCTTGATCTCGTTGAGCGACTTGCGGCCGAAGTTCGGGGTGCGGAGCATTTCCGCCTCGGACTTCTGGATGAGGTCGCCGATATAGACGATGTTGTCGTTCTTCAGACAGTTGGCCGAACGGACCGACAGCTCGAGCTCGTCCACCTTCTTGAGGAGCGCCGGATTGAACGGCAGCTGCGGTGCGGCAGCGGCAGCCTCTTCCTTGCGCGGCTCTTCGAAGTTGACGAAGACCTGGAGCTGATCCTGCAGAATGCGGGCGGCATAAGCCACGGCATCCTCAGGCGTCACGGCGCCGTTGGTCTCGACCGTCATAATCAGCTTGTCGTAGTCGAGAATCTGGCCCTCACGGGTGTTCTCGATGCGATAGGAGACCTTCTTCACCGGGCTGTAGAGCGAGTCGACCGGGATGAGGCCGATCGGGGCGTCCTCGGTGCGGTTGCGCTCGGCGGGTACGTAGCCCTTGCCGGTGTCGACCGTGAACTCCATGCGGATCTCGGCGCCCTCGTCGAGGGTGCAGAGCACGAGCTCGGGGTTCAGGATCTGCACGTCGCCGACCGTGTTGATGTCGCCAGCAGTGACGGCGCCGGGGCCTGTCTTGCGGAGCGTCATGCGCTTCGCGCCCTCGCCCTGCATCTTGATGGCGATCGTCTTCACGTTGAGGACGATGTCGGTCACGTCCTCGCGGACGCCCGGGATGGACGAGAACTCGTGCAGCACGCCGTCGATATGGACCGCCGTCACTGCCGCGCCCTGGAGCGACGACAGGAGGACCCGGCGCAGCGAGTTGCCGAGCGTCGTACCGAAGCCACGCTCGAGCGGCTCCGCAACCACCGTCGCAATGCGCTTCGGATCGTCGCCGGGGGCGACTTCAAGCTTGTTCGGCTTAATCAGCTCTTGCCAGTTCTTTTGGATCACAACCACACCTCATGAGGTACGGCTTGAAGGGAGGTTTTGGACCAGCCCTTTAAACCGGAACGCGCGTGGGTGGAGACCCACGCGCAGGATAACCTTAGACGCGGCGACGCTTGCGCGGGCGGCAGCCATTGTGCGGGATCGGCGTCACGTCACGGATCGAGGTGACGGTGAAGCCGGCCGACTGGAGGGCGCGCAGAGCCGACTCACGACCGGAGCCGGGACCGGACACCTCGACCTCGAGGGTACGCATGCCGTGCTCGGAAGCCTTGCGGGCCGCATCTTCAGCGGCGATCTGCGCCGCATACGGGGTCGACTTACGCGAACCCTTGAAACCCATGGCGCCGGCCGAAGACCAGGAGATCGTGTTGCCCTGGGCGTCGGTGATGGTGATCATGGTGTTATTGAACGAGGCGTTCACATGCGCCACGCCGGAAACGATGTTCTTGCGTTCGCGGCGGCGGACGCGGGTAGCTTCTTTAGCCATTCCAAAGATCCTTCAAGCGCGCCCGTCGTTCCAGGCGCTCGGGAGTTTCAACTTTCGTCATGGCCGGGTTTGATCCGGCCATCGCATTCAAATTCTGGCGCCTGACTCGGCACGAGATCCCCGGATCAGGCCCGGGAATGATCTTGGGCGGCAGGCCGCCCTACATCACTTCTTCTTGCCGGCGATCGGCTTCGACTTGCCCTTGCGGGTGCGGGCATTCGTGTGGGTGCGCTGACCGCGGACCGGGAGGCTGCGGCGGTGGCGCAGGCCACGGTAAGCGGCGAGATCCATGAGGCGCTTGATGTTCATGGACACTTCGCGGCGCAGATCGCCTTCCACGATGTAGTCGCGGTCGATCGTCTCGCGGATGGCCAGAACCTCGGCATCGGTCAGCTGGTTCACGCGGCGCTCGGCCGGGATGTTGACCTTCTCGACGATCTCCTGAGCCTTCTTGGGCCCAATGCCGTGAATATACTGAAGCGCGATCACAACGCGCTTGGCAGTCGGAATGTTGACGCCTGCAATACGGGCCATCGTCCATCTCCATGTAGGAAGCAGATGCTTCGGGTTTTGGTTATCGCGCGTCCGGTGGAGGCCGGCCCCTGCGCGGGCTTATGCGAAACACAACAATCCAGAGCGGCCCCTCACGAAGCCCTCTGGATATGCAGGTTCTTGTGCAAGAGCTTGCCCCTAACGGAAATTAACCCCTTAGTCAAGCCCTTCTCCTTCAGCGACCCAGGATTCCCTTGACCGCGTCAGTCACCTCGTCGATGGGCTTCATGCCATCGACGGTCCTCAACATGCCCTTGCTGTCGTAATAGGCCGAAAGCGGGGCTGTCTGCTTTCTGTAGGCATCGAGCCGGGTCTTGAACACGTCGGGATTGTCGTCCTTGCGGACCGGCTCTCCGCGGGCCTCGGTGTCCTTGGCCCGCTTGACGATCCGGTCGACCAGCTCGGCCTCGTTCACCTTGAACTCGATGACGGCATCGAGCTTGAGGCCCTTGGCGGCCAGCATGGCGTCGAAGGCCTCGGCCTGGGCCACGGTCCGCGGGAAACCGTCGAGGATGAAGCCGCTTTTGGCGTCCGGCTCCTCGATTCGGTCGGCGATGATGCCGACGACGATATCGTCGGACACCAAGTCGCCCCGGTCCATGACAGCCTTGGCCTTGAGACCGACCGGCGTGCCGGCAGCCACGGCTGCGCGGAGCATGTCGCCTGTCGAAAGCTGGGGAATCCCCAGCCGCTCGACCAGACGAACAGCCTGAGTGCCTTTTCCGGCTCCCGGCGGCCCCAGCAGAATGATCCTCATCGACGCCCCCCTGACTTCGTCGAGTGTGCCCGCCTTTTGGCGAGATGCTTCAATCTTAGCGTCTGCGTGCGCCCTTGAGCTTCGCCTTCTTGACGAGGCCCTCATACTGGTGAGCCAAGAGATGGCCGTGCACCTGGGCGACCGTGTCCATGGTAACAGACACCACGATCAGAAGCGAAGTGCCGCCAAAGTAGAATGGCAAAGCCGCATAAGACACCAGCAGTTCGGGAATCAGGCAGATGATCACCAGGTAAGCGGCACCCAGCACCGTGATGCGGGTCAGAACCTGATCGATGAAATCCGCCGTGCGCTCGCCAGGGCGAATGCCCGGGATGAAGCCGCCCTGCTTCTTCAGGTTGTCCGCCGTTTCCGTCGGATTGAACACGATTGCCGTGTAGAAGAAGGCGAAGAACACGATCAGAGCGGCATACATGAACATGTAGGCCGGACGCCCATGGCCCAGATAAGTCGTGAGCATGGAGATGATGCCGGTGCCGTCCGTGCTGGTCTGGAAGCTAGCGATGGTCGCCGGCAGCAGCAGCAGCGAGGACGCGAAGATCGGCGGAATCACTCCCGAGGTGTTCAGCTTGAGCGGCAGGAAGGACGTCTGGCCCTCATACATCCGGTTGCCGACCTGACGCTTTGGATAATTGATGAGCAGACGGCGCTGGGCGCGCTCCATGAACACCACGAAGTAGATGATGGCGACGGCCATCACGATCACGCCGATGATCAGACCCGTCGAAATCGCGCCCTGGCGGCCGAGCTCGAGCGTGCCGGCGATGGCGGTCGGGAGATTGGCCACGATGCCCGCGAAGATGATCAGCGAGGTGCCGTTGCCGATACCGCGCGACGTGATCTGCTCGCCGAGCCACATGAGGAACATGGTCCCGCCCGTGAGCGTGATCACGGTCGAGATGAGGAAGAACGGTCCGGGCGCCTGCACGATGGTGCCGGAGCTCTGCAGGCCGACCGCGATACCCCAGGACTGGAACAGGGCGAGGAGCACCGTGAGATAGCGGGTGTATTGGTTCAGGATCTTGCGGCCCGCCTCGCCTTCCTTCTTGAGCGCCTCGAGGGACGGCAGAACGGAGGTGAGGAGCTGGACGATGATCGACGCCGAGATGTACGGCATGATGTTCAGGGCGAAGATCGCCATGCGCTCCACGGCACCGCCCGAGAACATGTTGAAGAGGCCGAGCACGCCGCCGCTGGCGCCCTGGAAGCTCTGCCGGAGAGCCTCCGGATCGATGCCGGGCAGCGGAATGTAGGTTCCGAGACGGTAGATGATGAGTGCGCCCAGAGTGAACCAGATGCGCTTTTTCAGCTCATCGGCCTTGGCGATGGCGCCGAAATTGATGTTTGCCGCAAGTTGTTCGGCTGCTGAGGCCATAGTGGTGTCCCCGAAATACCTGATACGTGATGGTCATCACGCAAACGGCGGCCACGCGATCAGACGCGGGCCGCCGCTTGGATCTTAGTCAATGTGGGCGCGGGCTCACGCCTGCGCAACGGCACCCAGCAGGGTGACCGAGCCACCAGCCTTCTCGATCGCGTCGACGGCCGACTTGGACGCGCCATGGACCTGGAAGGAAAGCTTCGCCTTGAGCTCGCCGACACCGAGGATCTTCACGCCGTCGCGCGGCTTGGAGACCACACCGGCAGCGACCAGCGTCTCGACCGTTACGGCAGCGCCCGTGTCGAGCTTGCCGGCTTCCACGGCCTGCTGAATGCGGCCGACATTGACCTCGTTCAGCACGATCGCGTTCGGCTTGTTGAAGCCGCGCTTCGGCAGACGACGGTGCAGAGGCATCTGACCGCCTTCGAAGCCCTTGATCGACACGCCGGTACGGGCCTTCTGACCCTTCACGCCGCGACCACCGGTCTTGCCCTTGCCGGAGCCGATACCACGGCCCACGCGCATGCGGTTCTTTGTGGAACCTTCGTTGTCACGAATTTCGTTGAGTTTCATGACGCTCTCCTCACTGCCCGTCGACAACGCGCACGAGGTGCTTGACCTTTTCGATCATGCCGCGAACTGCCGGCGTGTCTTCCAAGGTCGAAGTACGGTGAAGCTTGTTGAGCTTGAGACCGATCAGCGTCTGGCGCTGCTTGGCCTCGCGGCGGATCGGCGAGCCGATCTGCTCAACGGTGACGGTGCTGCCGGAAGCGGCTGGATTCTTTGCCATTGTCAAAGCCTCCCTTACGCTTCTGCGCCAGCGGCTTCGCTGACATCCGCATCGCGGCGGCGAGCCTGCAGCGTCGAGACCTTCAGGCCACGGCGAGCAGCGACCGAGCGCGGGCTGTCCTCGTTCTTGAGCGCGTCGAAAGTCGCGCGGACGAGGTTGTATGGGTTCGACGAGCCGAGAGACTTGGCGACCACGTCCTGCATGCCCACCACTTCGAAGACGGCGCGCATCGGGCCGCCGGCGATGATGCCGGTACCCTGGGGAGCGGCACGCAGCACGACCTTGCCGGCGCCGTGGCGGCCGTTCACGTCGTGGTGGAGCGTGCGGCCCTCGCGGAGGGCAACGCGGATCATCGAACGCTTGGCAGCGTCGGTCGCCTTGCGGATCGCCTCCGGCACCTCACGGGCCTTGCCGTGGCCGAAGCCGACGCGGCCCTTCTGGTCGCCGACGACGACGAGAGCAGCGAAGCCGAAGCGACGGCCGCCCTTCACGACTTTCGCGACGCGGTTGATGTGGACCAAGCGGTCCACGAATTCGCTGTCGCGCTCTTCGCGATCAGCACGTTCTCTTGGTTCTCTAGCCATGAGACCTCTCACTTGCGCGGGCGGCGGGCCCGCTCGCTAAGGGTTGTTTGGATAAACCCGCCGTTAGAAATCCAGACCGCCTTCACGGGCAGCGTCGGCCAGAGCCTTGACGCGACCGTGATAGAGGTAGCCCGAGCGGTCGAAGATGACCTGCTTCACGCCGGCCTGAACCGCGCGCTCGGCCACGAGCTTGCCCACTTCCTTCGCCGCATCGACAGTGGCGCCGGTCTTGAGCTTGCCCTTCAGGTCAACCTCGAGGGTCGAAGCCGAAGCGACCGTGTGGCCGCGCACGTCATCGATGACCTGGGCATAGATCTGCTTGGACGAACGGAAGACCGACAAACGCGGACGGCCATTCGATGCCTTCTTGATCGCACGGCGCACACGAGCCTTGCGGCGATCTTCAGCGCCTTTCTTCTCAGCCATGATACGTCGTCCTTACTTCTTCTTGCCTTCCTTGCGGAAGATGAATTCGTCGGAGTACTTCACGCCCTTGCCTTTGTAAGGCTCCGGACCGCGATAGCCGCGGATCTCGGCGGCGGTCTGGCCGACGACCTGCTTGTCGATGCCGACAACGACGACTTCGGTCGGCCTCGGCGTCGTGATCGTGACACCAGCCGGGATCGCGTAGTCGATGTCGTGGCTGTAGCCCAGCGACAGCTTCAGCACCTTGCCGGCAACGGCGGCCTTGTAGCCGACGCCGTTGATCTCAAGACGCTTCTCGAAGCCCTTGGACACGCCCTCGACCAGGTTCGACACCTGAGCGCGGGACAGGCCCCACTTCGCCCGGGCCGTCTTGGACTCGTCGCGCGGGTTCACCGACACGGCGCCGTCTTCAAGAGCAACCGACACTTCTTCGGGAACGACGAACGAAAGCTCGCCCTTCGCGCCCTTAACCCTTACCATCTGACCGTCAACGGTGGCCGTCACACCTGACGGAACCGGAACGGGTTTCTTGCCTACTCGGGACATTTTCGAATCTCCGTGGTTCTGTGCGGGTGCCTGGCCTTAGAAGACCTTGCAGAGCACTTCGCCGCCCACGTTCTTCTCGCGAGCCTCGTGATCGGACATCACGCCCTGGGGCGTCGAGAGAATGGTGACGCCGAGGCCGTCAGCCACGCGAGGCATGGTGTCGACAGAGGCATACACGCGGCGGCCGGGCTTGGAGACACGCTCGATGGAGCGGATCACCGGCTGACCGTCATAGTACTTCAGCTCGATCGAGAACTCGGTCCGGCCGTTGCCGAACTCGGTCTGCGAGTAGTCGCGGATGTAGCCCTCGGACTTGAGAACCTCGAGGACGCGAGCGCGGAGCTTCGAGCCAGGAGTGGAAACGGACCCGCGACGGCGCATCTGCGCGTTGCGGATACGGGTGAGCATATCGCCCAACGGATCGTTGATCATATGATGCCCTCCCCCTTACCAGCTGGACTTCACGAGGCCTGGGATCAGGCCCTTGTTGCCGAGCTCGCGCAGAGCGATACGCGACATGCCGAGCTTGCGGTAGTAAGCGCGCGGGCGGCCCGTGATCTCGCAGCGGTTGCGGATGCGGGTCTTGCTCGCGTTGCGCGGCAGCTCAGCCAGTTTGAGGCGCACCTCGAAGCGCTCCTCCATGGACTTCGACTCGTCGTTGGCGACCGCCAGGAGGCGCTCGCGGCGGCCGGCGAACTTCTTCACCAGCTCACGACGATGCTTGTTCTTCTCAATAGCGCTTTTCTTAGCCATGCTTTTATCTCCAGTGTCCGCGTTTGAGGACAGCTATCCTCACTGCCGGAACGGGAAGTTGAAGTGACGAAGCAGGGCGCGGGCTTCTTCGTCGGTCTTCGCCGTGGTGGCGATGATGACGTCCATACCCCAAACCTGCTCGACCCTGTCGTAATTGATCTCAGGGAACACCAGGTGCTCCTTGATACCCATTGCGTAGTTGCCGCGGCCGTCGAACGACTTGGGGTTCAGACCCCGGAAGTCGCGGACGCGCGGGAGAGCGATGGTCACGAGGCGGTCAAGGAACTCGTACATACGAGCCTTGCGCAGCGTAACCTTGGCACCGATCGGCATGTTCTCGCGGACCTTGAACTGCGAGATAGCCTTGCGGGCTTTCGTGATCACCGGCTTCTGGCCGGCGATGAGTGCGAGATCGCCAGCAGCGACCGTAGCCTTCTTCGAGTCCGCGGTCGATTCGCCAACGCCCATGTTGAGGACGATCTTCTCGATCGTCGGCACTTCCATGGGGTTCTTGTAGCCGAATTCTTCAATGAGCTTCGGACGCACCACTTCCTCGTAGTGCTTCTTCATCCGCGGCGTGTAGCCGTCCACCTGAGCCTTAGCCATCGATCAGGTCTCCCGAACGCTTCGCGAAACGGACCTTGCGACCGTCTTCGAGAATTTTGAAACCAACCCGGGTCGGCTTGCCGTCCTTCGGGTCCGCGTAGGCCAGGTTCGACAGATGGATGGCCGCCTCTTTCGAGATGATGCCGCCCTCTGAGTTTGCCGACTGGCGCTGGTGGCGCTTCACGAGGTTCACGCCACGGACGACCGCGCGCTCTTCCTTTGGGAGCACCTGCACGACTTCACCGGTCTTGCCCTTGTCGCGACCGGTCAGGACGACGACCTTATCGCCCTTCTTGATCTTCGCGGCCATTAGAGCACCTCCGGCGCAAGCGAAATAATCTTCATGTGGTTCTTGGCACGCAGTTCACGCGGAACGGGGCCGAAGATACGGGTGCCGACCGGCTCTTTCTGATTGTTGATCAGAACGGCGGCATTGCGGTCGAAACGGATGACCGAGCCGTCAGCGCGGCGGATGTCCTTCGCGGTGCGAACGACGACTGCCTTCATGACATCGCCCTTCTTCACGCGACCGCGCGGAATAGCCTCTTTTACGGATACGACGATGATATCGCCCACGGAAGCGTACTTACGCTTCGAACCGCCGAGAACCTTGATGCACATCACGCGACGGGCGCCGGAATTATCGGCGACGTCAAGATTCGTCTGCATCTGGATCATGGCTTTGATCCTTTCCTTTGTTTCAGACCGGTTTCCGGGCCAAGGCAGGATTGCCCCCCGGACTACGCCTGACGGGGATCTCATGTCCCCTGCCCTTCAAATGTCGAGAGAGGCGGCCGTATACACGAACCGCCCCCGTTAGACAACCCCTAGGGAAGGCTTTTTAGGCCTTCGCTTGGTCGACGAGCACCCAGGTCTTGAGTTTGGAGAGCGGCTTGGTCTCTTCGATGAAGACCGTGTCGCCCACCTTGGCTGTGTTGTTTTCGTCATGAGCATGGTAGTTCTTCGTCTTACGCACGGTCTTCTTCATGACCGGGTGCGTGAAACGGCGTTCCACCTTCACAACGACCGTCTTGTCCTGCTTGTCGCTGACAACGACGCCCTGCAAAACGCGCTTCGGCATCTTGATCCCCTTTAAGCCTTCGCCGCAGCCGACTTCTGGCGCTGCAGCGTCTTGACGCGGGCGATGTCCCTGCGGACCTCACGGACGCGTCCGGTGTTCTCGAGTTGGCCGGTAGCGCGCTGGAAGGGGAGGTTGAACTGCTCCTTCTTCAGGTTCAGCAGCTCATCCGACAGCTGGTCCTTCGACATCGCGTTGAGGTCGGAGACTCTCTGGTTAGACTTCATGATCCCCTCCTTACTCGGCAATGCGCTGGATGAAGCGCGTCTTGATCGGGAGCTTCGCGGCGCCGAGGCGCAGGGCCTCGCGAGCGATGTCCTCCGGCACGCCGTCGATCTCGAACATGATACGGCCAGGCTTTACCTTGGCCGCCCAGAATTCGGGAGCGCCCTTACCCTTACCCATACGCACTTCGGTCGGCTTCGACGACACCGGCACGTCCGGGAAGATGCGGATCCACACCCGGCCCGCGCGCTTCATGGCGCGGGTGATGGCGCGGCGAGCCGCTTCGATCTGACGAGCGTTGACACGCTCGGGTTCCATCGCCTTCAGGCCGAACTGGCCGAAGTTGAGGTCCGTGCCGCCCTTCGCGGTGCCGGAGATGCGGCCCTTGAACTGCTTACGGAACTTGGTTTTCTTCGGTTGCAACATGGCAAACCTCTCCTGACCTCTCGGTTACGCCGCCTGCTCGCGGCGGCCACCGGAGCGGCCTCCTTCGTCGTTCATCCGCCTGTCCTGGGCCATCGGATCGTGCTCAAGAATTTCGCCCTTGAAGATCCAGACCTTGATGCCGCAGGTGCCATAGGTCGTGAAGGCCGTGGACGTGCCGTAATCCACATCCGCACGCAGGGTGTGCAGCGGAACGCGGCCCTCGCGGTACCATTCGAGGCGGGCGATTTCAGCGCCACCCAGACGGCCCGAGCAGTTGATACGGATGCCCTCGGCGCCCAGACGCATCGCCGACTGAACGGCGCGCTTCATGGCGCGGCGGAAGGCGACACGGCGCTCGAGCTGCTGAGCGATCGAGTCGGCCACCAGCGTTGCGTCGACTTCCGGCTTGCGGACTTCGACGATGTTGATCGTCACATCCGCGTCCGTCATCTTGGCGACGAGCTTGCGCAGCTTCTCGATGTCGGCACCCTTCTTGCCGATCACCACGCCCGGGCGACCCGAGTGAATGGTGACGCGGCACTTCTTGTGCGGACGTTCAATGACGATCTTCGAGACGGCGGCCTGCTTCAGCTGCTTCATGAGAGCTTCGCGGATCGCCATGTCCTCGTGCATCAGCTTGGCGTACTCGCCCTTGCCGGCGAACCAGCGCGAGTCCCAGGTCCGGTTGATGCCGAGCCGAAGACCGATCGGGTTAACTTTCTGACCCATCTGGTTCTCCTTTATGCCTGTTCGGCAACTTCCCGAACCACAATGGTGAGGTTCGAGAACGGCTTCATGATACGAGCACCCCGGCCACGGGCCCGGGCGTGGAAGCGCTTCATGACGAGCGCCTTGCCGACGAAAGCCTGGCTGACGACGAGATCATCTACATCGAGATTGTGGTTGTTCTCGGCGTTGGCAATGGCGCTCTCGAGGCACTTCTTCACGTCGCGAGCGATGCGCTTGCGGGAGAACTCGAGATCGGCGAGAGCCGCAGAAACCTTCTTGCCGCGGATAAGGGCCGCAACAAGGTTGAGCTTCTGGGGGCTGACGCGCAGCATGCGAGCGACGGCTTGAGCCTCTGTATCGCTCAGTGCGCGAGGAGTCGCGGCCTTACCCATCTTACTTCCTCTTCGCCTTCTTGTCCGCCGCGTGGCCGTGGAAAGTGCGGGTCGGCGAGAACTCGCCGAACTTGTGACCCACCATTTCCTCGCTCACGTTGACGGGAATGTGCTTCTGACCGTTGTAGACCCCGAAAGTGAGGCCCACGAACTGCGGGAGGATCGTGGAGCGGCGGCTCCAGATCTTGATAACCTCGTTGCGGCCCGAGGAACGGGCAGCCTCGGCCTTCTTGAGGAGGTAGCCGTCGACGAACGGACCCTTCCAAAGCGAACGTGCCATGACGTGCCTCTATCCTTACTTCTTCCGAGCGTGACGGCTCGACACGATAAACTTGTCGGTCCGCTTGTTCGAACGGGTTTTCTTGCCCTTGGTCGGTACGCCCCACGGGGACACCGGATGGCGACCACCGGAGGTGCGGCCCTCACCACCACCGTGCGGGTGGTCGATCGGGTTCATGGAAACGCCGCGGTTATGCGGACGCTTGCCGAGCCAGCGGTTACGACCAGCCTTACCGATCGAGGTGTTCATGTGGTCCGGGTTCGACACCGCGCCGACGCTGGCGAAGCACTGGCCATGGACCAGGCGCTGCTCGCCGGAGTTCAGACGGATCGTCACGTAGCCCTGGTCACGACCCACGATTTGAGCGTAGGTGCCGGCGGAGCGGGCGAGAGCGCCGCCCTTGCCGATCTTCAGCTCGACGTTGTGGATGATCGTTCCCACCGGCATGTTGCCGACCGGCATCGCGTTGCCCGGCTTGATGTCGACCTGCTCGCCAGCTGACACCTGGTCGCCGACAGCCATACGCTGCGGAGCCAGGATGTAGGACTGCTCGCCGTCGGCGTAGCGGATCAGAGCGATGAAGGCGGTGCGGTTCGGATCGTACTCGATCCGCTCCACGGCGGCCACATCGCCCAGACGGGCGCGACGCTTGAAGTCGACCAGGCGCAGGGTGCGCTTGTGACCACCGCCACGGAAGCGGACGGTCACGCGACCCAGGTTGTTACGGCCGCCGGAGGAGCTCTTGCCCTCCGTCAGCTTCTTGACCGGCTTGCCCTTGTAGAGCTCGCTGCGGTCGACGATCACCAGCTGGCGCAGGCCGGGGGTGATTGGTTTGAATGTTTTCAAAGCCATCAGATCACTCTCTCAACCGATCAGAGGCCCGTCGTGACGTCGATGGTCTGGCCCTCAGCGAGGGTTACAACCGCCTTCTTCACGTCCGACCGCTGGCCGCGGGTGCCGCGGAACATCTTCACTTTGCCCTTGGTAACGAGCGTGTTGACGCTCTTCACCTTGACATCGAACAGCTTCTCAACCGCTTCCTTGATCTGCGGCTTCGTCGCATCCAGCCGCACCTTGAAGACGACCTTGTTCTGTTCGGACAGGGTCGTGGCCTTCTCGGTGATGACCGGGCTTACGATCACATCGTAATGGCGCGGGTCCAGGCTCATTTGAAGCGCGCCTCCAGCGCATCGACAGCCGACTTCGTGAGAACGAGCTTCTCGCGACGCAGGATGTCATAGACGTTGATGCCCTGCACCGGCAGGACGTCGATGTTCGGGATGTTGCGAGCAGCCCGCTGGAAGTTCGTCTCGATCTCAGCGCCGCCGATGATCAGGGCGTTGCCGAGGCCGAGCTTGCCGAAGCGCTCGACGAGAGCCTTCGTCTTGGGCTCGGAGAGCTTCACATCGTCGATCACGACGAGCGAGGCATCCTTGGCCTTGGACGAGAGCGCGTGCTTCAGAGCAAGGACGCGAACCTTCTTGGGCAGATCGTGAGCATGGCTGCGGACCTGCGGGCCGAAGGCACGACCGCCGCCCCGGAACTGGGGAGCGCTCGCGGCGCCGTGACGGGCGCTGCCGGTGCCCTTCTGCTTGTAGACCTTCTTCGTCGTCCGGTCGATGGCCGAACGATTCTTGACGGCGTGCGTGCCGGCCTGGCGCTTCGCGAGCTGCCAGCGGACGCAACGGGCGAGCAGGTCGGCGCGCGGCTCAAGACCGAAGATGGCCTCGTTCAGGTCGACCGAACCAGCGGTGTTGCCCTCGAGCGTGGTGACATCAAGTTTCATCACGCATTCTCCTCTTGGGCCTGCTCAGCCTGGGCGGCCGGCGCAGCGTCGTTGGCCGTACGGAACGAGCCGGGCATCGGCACTTCCTTCGGCAGCTTGCGCTTCACCGCATCGCGGACGAAGATCCAGCCGCCAGCCACGCCGGGAACGGCGCCTTCGACGAGGATCAGACCGCGCTCGACGTCGGTCGACACGACACGCAGGTTCTGCGTGGTGACGCGCTCGACACCCAGGTGACCCGGCATCTTCTTGTTCTTGAACGTCTTGCCTGGATCCTGGCGGCCGCCGGTCGAACCGATCGAGCGGTGGGAGACCGACACGCCGTGCGTGGCGCGCAGTCCGCCGAAGTTCCAGCGCTTCATGCCGCCAGCGAAGCCCTTGCCGGTCGTGATGCCCGTGACATCCACGAACTGACCGGCAATGAAGTGATCAGCGGTGATCTCGGCGCCGACCGGGATGACAGCATCCTCGGAGACGCGGAATTCCGCGAGCTTGCGCTTCGGCTCGACCTGCGCAACGGCGAACCGTCCGCGCTCGGCCTTCGAAACGTTCTTTACCTTGGCCTTGCCGACGCCGACCTGCAGCGCGGTGTAGCCGTTCTTTTCCATAGTCCGGTGGGCGACGACCTGACAGCTGTCGACCTTTAGAACCGTGACCGGGATATGTTCGCCGGCATCCGTGAAGATGCGGGTCATCCCGACTTTCTGTGCAATGACGCCTGAGCGCATGTGCGTATCCTCTCGGCGTGTCTACCGAAAGCTCCGAGCCTGCCGGGCTTAGAGCTTGATTTCCACGTCCACACCAGCAGCGAGATCGAGCTTCATCAGAGCATCAACCGTCTGCGGGGTGGGGTCCACGATATCGAGAACACGCTTGTGAGTGCGCATCTCGAACTGCTCGCGCGACTTCTTGTCGATGTGCGGCGAGCGAAGCACCGTAAAGCGCTCGATGCGCGTCGGCAGCGGGATGGGCCCGCGCACCTGAGCGCCGGTCCGCTTCGCAGTCGACACGATTTCGCGTGTCGAAGCGTCGAGGATCCTGTGGTCGAACGCCTTAAGGCGAATACGAATGTTTTGACCGTTCATGGCTTATCCATTCAACAAGGGAAGCGACCGAGCCGAAACCCGGCCGCTGTCCTTTGATCCTCTAAAAATTAGTCCATCACGGCGGCGACGACGCCGGCGCCGACGGTACGGCCGCCTTCGCGGATGGCGAAGCGCAGCTTCTCTTCCATGGCGATCGGCGCAATCAGCGTCACCTCCATGGTGATGTTGTCGCC
>NZ_VOSK01000619.1 GCF_009296175.1 Microvirga tunisiensis
CTTTGCAAACACCTCGTTCGGATCACGCCCGGCAAGCAACTGGTCCAGAAGTTCTTTCTCGATAGCCATACGATGGTCCTTTCCTCTCCATCACTATGGCCTCACGCACAAAATTCCTGACAGTCCCGCCAAGGGCACCGGACCTGGCGCAAGCTCCACCTGGCCGTTGATCCCGAGACCGGTGAGATCCTCGCATCGGAGCTGACGACCACCGAAGACGGTGATGCCTCACAGGTCGGTCCCTTGTTGGATCAGATCTCAAGCCCAATCACTTCGGTCACGGCTGATGGCGCATATGATGGCGAGCCCGTCTACCGTACCATCGCCGAGCGGGATCCTGCTGCGGCAGTAATTATCCCACCGCGGTCAACGGCAGTGCCGCGCAACACGGCCGAGACGGCGGCCACCCAGCGAGACCGGCACCTCCAGATGATCCAGACGCGCGGGCGTCTCGGCTGGCAGAAGGCGGTCAACTACGGTTGTCGGTCATTGGGCGAGGTGGCGATGATGCGCTACAAAACCCTGATTGGTCGCCGTCTCCACGCTCGGACTCTGCCTATGCAAAAGGCCGAAACCGCGGCCGGCTGCAAGGTCCTCAACGTCATGACCCGCCTTGGCATGCTGGTATCCCAGCGCATCACCTGAGCCCGACGTCAGGGGGCAGCGCGGCCCACATCTGAATTCTGCACCAAAGTCCTCGTCAGCGGCCTCGTGCATAAGACCGGCTAACGAGCGGCCACATGGGCGCAGGCATGCACAAACAAATAAAGCTGACAAAGCCATATATCCTGCCAACCAAATGGGCCCCAACCAAATAAAGCTGACAAAGCCATATATCCTGCCAACCAAATGGGCCCCAACCAAATAAAGTGTAGAATCCTGCCAACCAAATGCTGACAGAGACGTTTTGGCTCTCGATTGGCCTGTCCCTGTCTGTGATTGCGGTCCAATCAGGACGAACGAACTCTACGCTTCTGCAAAGGTCAATCGTGTGCCTTTATAAACCCCATCATGTCTTTTCTCCATCCCTCACAACCACACCTACCTTGCTCTGCTCTCCTCCCCAGCCTCTCCTCTCCGTTTCATTTTCTTTCTGTGTTCATCCTCCCTATGGCGCGCCCCGTGTATGCCGGTGTAGAGATTAACGAAACAGATGGAAGGATGCTGGAGGACTTACTCGAGCGAGTGCATGTCCAAAACTATTCGGAGTTCTGTGATAGAGTTTTGGCGGCTCAAGCAAGCTTTGTTAACGCCCCGGGAGCTCCTTGGATGGGGCGGGCACGGCAACTTGATTTCTTGCAGGTTCCGCTCATGGATGAGATAACTGCGAACAATTATAAAAACGGCCCATTTGAGTCGATCCACCAGGGGGGCAGCTTCCTATACCTCTATCTGCCGGCGGGGGTTGCGAGGATGTGCCTTCAACAGCAGAGTCTCGCTCCTATTCCTAATCGGTTACGCGTCCAAACTGGGGGAGGCCTGTTGGCAATGGACGCTTGGCCGTACGACCAATATGGGATTACTGCAGAGCAAGTAGTGAGGATCTACCACAAATATGGTTGTCGCGATGCTACCGTTCAAGACGTTGAATTTTTCGTCGCTGTTCCGCGCACTGCTTCGTTCGGATCGGTCCGCGGCGATACCGGCGTGAGTATTCGTCGTGCTCCATTTGACCGGTTTGACATACCAGTTATCGGACCTGCGCTGTATCTTAACTAGAGGTTTACCGCCATTGGACTTGGCCCACTGCTGTTCGCAGAATGTGTTGTGTCTGTCTTTGAATTTTATGTTGCTTCCGTAGTTGTCGGTTGTAGCCGGCGTATTTACGTTCTTATGCTTCTTGTGCTTTCATTTTGTACTTTCGTTTTTGATTATATGAATAAGCCAAGTCTGTTTTTCGTCGACGTTGCTTTGCGCCCTCTTATTAATGGATGCAGAAACGGATATTTAACGCGATCACTGGGCTGCTCGATCTTGAATGAGCATGCTTTAGCAATCCTCGCTTGATTCACAATTTGGTTGGGGCCCATTTGGTTGGGGCCCATTTGGTTGGCAGGATATATGGCTTTGTCAGCTTTATTTGGTTGGGGCCCATTCCATATATCCTGCCAACTACCAATCAATAATCTGCGAAGCAGATATCGCTCACAGGCAA
>NZ_VOSK01000620.1 GCF_009296175.1 Microvirga tunisiensis
CCGCCGCGAAGAGGATTGTCATGCCTGGCGTGGAGCATCGGCAGCACAAGGGCATAAACAATCGCGCGGAAAACCGCCATCAGCCGACGCGCCGGCGGGAGCGCATCATGAAGCGCTTCAAATCAGCCGGGCAGGCCCAGCGCTTTCTCTCTGCTCACGATCAGGTTGGAAACCTCTTCCGTCGTCCCCCTAACACCAACGCCGCCGCTCATCGCTAGTCCCGGGGCCAAGCCTTTAAGATCTGGGCCGAGGTGACGGGCCTCGCGGCCGGCTTCTGATGCGCTCATCGCGTGCGGGACATTGCGACCTTAGCTCGTTAACTTGACGATGACATCTGAACAAGCCATGTCAAACGCTTGGATTGAATGTACCGGTACCAGCATAGAGTAAACCGTTAGACGAGTTGCCGGAAAAATCGAGTTTGACACACAGCTGTCACTCGCCTGAGAATGTCGGTCGTCAGGCGAGATTAGGTTGGCAGGGTTTCAGCTACGGATTGGCACGATCCCAGATGATGGCAGCTGCATGCAGGCCTACTTTCGGGATAGGGTGGCTCCTCCGTAAGGATAGCACCGAATGCGCTCGAGGCTGAAGCCAAAGTGCTCCCCCAGCTTGCGAATGGCCTCGCCATGCTCAGGATAGGGATCCCGGTTCTCAGGGCCGACAATGACGATCCTGAAAGCCGGGTCATACCGCCCGCCCGGCGGCAGCATCGCTGTGACGAGCGCATTTCCCTCCGCACTGCGCAATGTCAGGAACAGTGGCATGACACGCTGCACGTGAGCCTTGAGACCGATGTTCTGCTCAACAAAGGGGCTTGAGGTCGAATGATAGGTGCTCGCTGCACTCTCCCAGGCTTGGAGAAAGTGTTTCTCAACCAAGTGGCTCATTGCATCCGACTCGAGCGCGGCTTCACCGTCGGTCTCGATCCGAAACCAGGTCTTCGATCCCGGGGCATCACAAATGTATTGCATCCCTAGTCAACGCGGGAGCGCAGCAAAGGTTGTCCAGATGGCTCGCCTTCAGACTGGAGCAACGCGAAAGCTGTGCCACATCACGCAGGTAGAGGCCATTCTGGGTCAGAATGCGGCAGGCCTAAACGATTGGAGCCACAATCTCGCTCCTACTCAAGAGAGAGTATAAGCAAGTAAAACCCGTTGATGCGGCAAAGCCGTTTTCGATCTCAGTCCTACGGCATCCCGTCATTCGTCATTGCCGGAAAGCTGGCACTCGCCCTTCATGTGGCTGGCGATGTCCGACATCGCGCTGTCGAGCGACGGGAAGTTAGCAGTGGCCATTTTGAACAGCCCGGAGTTACGATCTGCATCGATGACGAATAGCGACGGAGAAATTTGGGTGATTGTTCCAAGAGGTCGCCCGAGCCTGTCGCTCAACGTCCAGGTGCCCTGTTTGAACTCCGCAGGCCTCACGACCACATCCACGGCAGCTGCTCCGCCAATACACCATAACATGCCTTGTCTTGCAGTGAGAAAGCGGCTGTGACGCGATGTTCCGGAGACCCCGCTCTGCTGTTCCCAAGGCACTCCAACGTCTCCTGCCCACGAGATTTCTGCAGCGGCGTTCCTGCACCTTGCGCAGACTTTGCCAGTCAGAACAGCGGGGCCTCAGATCAACTGATCCTGAGGCACTTTGAGGATTGTTGAGAGGCTTTCAAGCATGTCCTCCTTGCGAATGCCGCTCGTTGCGGCGAGGTCATCGCGCGAGATATTTCTCCATCGGCGGTAGGCCATCAGGGCGGTCTCGCCGCCTGCGAGCGCATAGGTAACATGAAGGAGAAACCGGATCTTCGACGCCTTTTTGCGCGCAGTCTCGCAAGGGCAGCACCGAAGCGCTGGAGGCGGCGCCGACCTACAACATTCGACAAAAGATCCGCTTGTGCAGACCATAGCCCTGCAACGGGCAATAAAGAGCCGCGAATGCTCCCACAGCACTCCTTATTCGGCACCTAGCGATCTTTACTCTCTTTTTGCCGGTCCCATTCTGCTGCGGGCTCTGCTTGCCTGGTTGGCGGCCAGATCCTTGATAAACGCCGCCGCCCACCGTGAGACATCGGAATTCCAAAGAACTTTCGACATGACCTGCCAGCGTGCAACCCGCTCCTCTTGGCTCATGTGCAGCGCGTGCTGAATA
>NZ_VOSK01000621.1 GCF_009296175.1 Microvirga tunisiensis
CCAATGGTCTCGTGGAGCGCTTCAACGGGCGGGTGCAGCGCGAGGTGCTGGGCATCACCATCTACAGCCATCGGGACCTCGAGACGCTGCTCAAGGGCTTCAATCAGGCCTATAACAGAAGACGTCAACGCGTGCTCAAGGGGCGATCCCCGGATGAGGTTGTGCGAAGCCGCCTGGCTGCCGAGCCGAAGCTCGCCAACCGCCGCTACAAGCCACCCGATGCAGACGCGTTGCCGCCCGCCCTCCAGGTCATCGCTCATGCCAAGGAGGTCTCGCATCCAGACAACTAGCAATCTGAGCCGAGATCTCGTCCGTTGCGCGGGAGGTTTGGCTCGCCAGTTCCTACACCTCAGAGGCCACGACCGCAAAGCCCTTGCCGGCCTCACCGGCGCGTGCTGCCTCGATTGTAGCATTCAATGCCAGCAGGTTGGTCTGAGACGCAATGGTGCTGATGAACTGGACCACATGACCAATCTTCTCAGCAGAAGCTGCAAGCATCTGCACGGTCTGATTGGTACGCTGGGCATCCACGACAGCCCGCTCGGCAACACGAGAGGATTGTGTCACCTGAGCGGCGATCTCACGGATCGAGATCGACAGTTCTTCCGTGGCCGCCGCCACCGTTTGCACGTTGGCCGAGGTCTGCTGGGCCGTTGAGGCAACGCCCACCGACTGCTGGGTCGTCTTGTCCGCCACAGAGGTCATAGATCGGGCCGTGTCCTCCAGCCCGTTCGCCGCCACCGAAAGACGCTGGACCAGGGCACCGACCTTCGTCTCGAAGCTCTGCGCCAACTCAGCCATCATTCGGCGCTTCTCGGCTTCGCTCTGCACGCGGGTGCGCTCCTGCTGGCCCCTGAGGTGTTCCATTTCTCGAGCATTGTCCCGGAACACCTCGACGGCCCTGGCCATTTCACCAATTTCGTCGCGGCGCCTTGCCCCGATCACGTCAACGTTGGTGTCTCCATCTGCCAGAGCCCTCATCGTCCTGGTCATGGCACCGATCGGCCGCAGGGCCCCGCGAAGCAGGTAGAGACAGAGGCCGATTGTTATCAGAAGAGATATCGTGGCGGCCGCTGCATTCATCCAGCGGGTTATGGCAGCCAGCGCGCCAGCCTCCTGCTCCAGACGCTTTGCCACCTCTCCGATCCGGCCGCTGATGGTCTCCATCGCATCTTCGAGCACATCAAATCTCTGTACAAAGTCAGGAAGCATACGCTCCGCCTCCCTCGTACTCTCAAAGGCCGCTTCAACGAGAGTCGAGGCGGCTTTCGCATAGGCTGCCAGTGGCTCCTCGACATCGGCGAGAGCAGTGCGGATATCAGGGCTGAGAGCAAGCCCCTTGTTCTCATCAATATTGCGTCGAAGCTGAGCCAGGTGATCGCGTAGGTCTTCCTCGACGTGCGAACGCGACGTCGGCTCGACCCGCGCCGCATGGAGGGCACGATAGACGTCGCCTCGCAGAGCATCGTGCATCATGTCTGCGTTGCCCTGATTGCGGGTTGCCTGCGCCAGGACCAGGTTTTGCGAGATGCCGTCCGTCAGAACTGCGTTGCTCCACACTGCACTGATGCCCGCCCCCAGGCCCACTGCGAGCATGAGACCAGTAATAATGATGAATTTAGCCCGTAACGACTGCATGATTCCCCCCACTTCCCCAAGGAATCATGTTCGAGTTGCTGTTAAAAAAGTCCTACGGCCACAGATTTCATCAAATATTCCGATCACATTGACCTATCGCTGCATTGAATTTCGGGCTGAATCGATTACCCGATCATAATACGTTCGTAGTGGTTCGTGGGATGTCCACAATACTGCCTCGTCCTCACAGTGGAAGTCCCTCACTGGGTCGCAAGCGGACATATATCCATTCCCCGAGCGTTGGATCAAAATCGGTAGGTTTCGCGGACGGTCACAAGGACCGCTTTGTGCCAGGGAACGAACCCGCTCGCGCGGGAGGACACTGCGGCTGGGGCGGCGCCATGACTTGGGGGCGGTAACCCGCTGAAGGGCACACGATGACAGGACTGGGTCCTGTCTTGAGGATCGAGGGGTTTGGTCCCTCCACCTCACGACAGGAGCCCTCGATGACCGAGACAGCCATCAGCCCGCTGCGCCAGCGCATGATCGACGACATGACGGTGCGCCATTTCG
>NZ_VOSK01000622.1 GCF_009296175.1 Microvirga tunisiensis
CGTCTCCAGCATCATCCACGGGCGCGGGTGCGGATCATAAAGGTGTCAAAGCCATACTCGGCGACTTGGAACCAGAGGTACTCCTCGTTCCGGAAATCACGCAGGCTGTCATACATCTTCTTGAAGTCGGCATTCTTGGCCGCGATCTCCTCATAGATCTCATTGGCTGCTTTGTAGGCGGCCTCCAGGATCTCCTGCGAAAAGGGGCGCAGCTGCGCGCCAGCGCCGACCAGGCGCCGCAATGCCGCCGGGTTGCGAGCATCGTACTTCGCTAACATGTCCATACCAGCCCGGGCAGCCGCGTCTTCGACCACCGCCTTGTAGTGCTTGGGCAACTCCTCCCATTTCGCCTTAGTGAAGTAGAAGTGGACCGCCGGTCCGCCCTCCCAAAAGCCCGGATAGTAGTAGAAGGGTGCAACCTTCGCGAAGCCGAGCTTCTCGTCATCATAGGGCCCGACCCATTCGGCCGCATCGATGGTGCCACGCTCCAGGGCCGGGTAGATATCACCTCCGGCGATCTGCTGCGGCACCGCACCCAGCTTGGCCATGACTTGCCCGGCAATCCCTGCCACCCGGAACTTCAGTCCCTGGAGGTCGGCGAGGGTCTTGATCTCCTTGCGGAACCAGCCGCCCATTTGCGTGCCGGTGTTGCCGCCTGGGATGGCGTGAACGTTGTACTTGGCCAGAAACTGGTTCACGAGGTCGTTGCCGCCGGCCTGGTAAAGCCAGGCGGTCTTCTGGCGCGCATTGAGGGCGAAGGGCATGTCGGAAAAGACCGCAAAGGCCGGATCCTTGCCCAGGAAGTAGTAGCCTGGGCCATGGATCATCTCGACCGTGCCATTGCTAACTGCATCGAACGCCTGGAACGTACCGACGATCTCCCCAGCCGCAAAGGGCTGGATCTGGAACTTGCCATCGGTTGCTTCAGACACATACCGGGCGAGGCTTTCACTGGCACCATAGAGGGTGTCCAGGGATTTGGGAAAGGTCGATGACAGTCGCCAGCGAACCTCAGGCATGGACTGGGCGATGGCAGGCTTGGCGAGGGTTCCTGCTGCAAGTCCAGTTGCAGCGACAGAAAGAAACTGACGACGTTTCATGGTTTTTTCCTCCCGACACCGCCATTTGAAGGCGGCTCAATCAGGAGATCACCCGTTTGGGCATGGGACAATAGGAGGAGAGTTCAAGCGCGCCGGCTTGCGCTCGCTAAAAAGAGTTATTGCGCCCCGCTGAACGCGCTCACGCGATGAATGTCTGCAATTGGCACTCCTGCGACGTAAGCCCAACGGCAGCAATCCTCACGTAACCAGACATTCCGAAAAGTGAGTGAATTTCACTGCCTGACCCGAAGGAGGCGTTCAGCCCTTCCCGGAATGGCAGATTGCCGTACGATCGCAAAGTCTGCCCCGGCCGTCCCGTGGGGAGCGGCTCACTGCGACCTATCATACCCCCGTCACGCGCCAGATCACGTCTCCGACATCGTCTGCTACCAGCAGAGCGCCGTCCGGCCCGATCGCCACCCCTACGGGTCGCCCATTGGACTCCTGCTCGTCCTGCGCGAGAAACCCCGTCAGGATGTCACGTGGAGGGCCGGACGGGCGGCCGTTCTCGAACGGAACGAAGATCACCTTGTAGCCGCTGAGCTTGCTGCGGTTCCAGGAGCCGTGTTGGCCAATCACCATTCCGTCGGGGAACCCGGGGAGTGTGCCGGCCGGCAGCCAACACAGGCCGAGCGACGCAGTGTGCCCGCCCAGCGCATAGTCAGGTGTCAAGGCCCGCGCGACCGCAGCCGGGTCCTGCGGCACGCGATCGTCCACCGTCTGCCCCCAGTAGCAGTAAGGCCAGCCATAGAAACCCCCGTCGCGCACTGACGTCAGGTAGTCCGGCGGCGTCTCGTCGCCGAGGCCATCACGCTCGTTGACCACCGTCCAAAGTGTCCCCGAGTGAGGCTCCCAGGCAAGGCCAACGGGGTTGCGCAGCCCTGTCGCGAAGAGGCGGCTCGTGCCGGTGGCAAGATCGATCTCGTATATCGCCGCGCGGCCCTCCTCGGCAGCCATGCCGTCCTCGCCAATGTTGCCGCGCGAACCCACGCCCACATAAAGCTTCGAGCCATCGGGGCTCGCCAGCAGGCTGCGCGTCCAATGCCC
>NZ_VOSK01000623.1 GCF_009296175.1 Microvirga tunisiensis
CCGGCGAATATCGTCGAGAACGAGTGAGCGAAGTTTCTTGCTGCGGATGCCGGTCGTGGCCAGCAACAGGAGGATGGTCTGATCGCGGCTGCCGGTTGGGGGCGCAGGGTCGATGGCGTCGATCGCCTTCCTGAATCCTCCCAACCCAGTTGCCGCGGCAGATGCGCGAGACGGTAGCATGGCGTTCGCGGCACGGACCGCGCAAGGTCCAGGTCATTGAGGTTGGCCCAGTGCAGGAACCTCAGAAACCGGCGCATATAGGACCCGGTCGCTGCCCGCGTGTTATCCATGGACGACAGGCCCATGAGGTGACCGGTGAGCGCCAGCACATGTATGCCGGTCATGGCCGAGAGCGGCTCGCTGGCGTGATACCGATCCCACCAGGCAAGCAGCCGCCGCGCGGCGAGAACCTGACCCTCCCGCGTCTTCACGGCCAGACCACGCACCTCACGCAGGTAGCTGGAATAGCCTGTCAGCAGGGGCTCATGTGGATCGGGCTCGCGATGGCGAATCTCGAAGCGGTGCGGAACAATCCTTCGGGCCAAGGCGATTGCGGTGCGTGCGGCGACACGTGAGGTTTTGGTCGGACACCCGGCGACAAAGCCATCGATCAGGACTTGGGTGATCGGCTTTGCGCGCGATACGACTCCACCGAACCGTCCCAATCGGCCGAGGTAGATCTTCGCTGAAGCGTGCCGATAGCCGTTCTCGAAAAGATAGGTTGCGATGCAATCGAGCTCGTCACCCAGGCCGCCGCCTCTCAAGCGATGCAGGACCCTCGGATACTTGAAGTAGCGTTCCAGCATGTGCGTTCTCCATGCGAGCGCGGATAGCCCAACGCCCACTGGAGAAATGGCTCAGATTATGTGGCGGCCAGGGACCGCAAAGCGCTGGAATTCCACCGTCAGCGATCCCGCCGCCACATAATCTCCCACGACACATAAGGCGGGGTTCTGATGCAGAACCTCCTGAGCCAAGGCGGCAAGGCCTGTGATGCCACGGCGCATGTCGGTCACCCCACAGGCAAGGTAGACCCGAACGCCCGCTCCCGGTCCGATCATGCGCTCTCCGCAATCCGGATAGCGCGCATGAGCAGGTTCTCCGGCAAATCCGCTGCAGCGCGCACGATCCGCCCGTTGCGCAGCCCGATCTCCACATGGCGGTCGTTCGCTGGAAATGCACCGCAGGTCCAGCCTTGCGGCGACGATGCCGAAAGCTCCACAGGCAGAAACCGGGCCTCCTCGTCCGGGACCATGCGCTTGTCCCTCATCTGCCGGCGCCATTGGTAGAGGTGCTGGCGTGTGACGTCGTGTCGGCGCGCCACATCGGCCACCGTCGCGCCCTCCACGCCGACTTCGCTTAGGACCTGCAACTTCTCTTCGGTCGACCAGCGCCTGCGGCGCTCCATACCGGCCAGGATCTCTTGCCGCATCATCCACGTCCTTGATGACGTCAATAACGACGTCGTTAACGACGTGAATTTACATCGTCATAGAACGCCTCAGAAGGCGGCCTAAATCGGCCGGTTACGAACAACCGCGCAGAGAATAGTCATCAGCCAACCCGACGACGCGAACGCATGATGAAGCGCTTCAAATCAGCCGGACAGGCGCAACGCTTCCTCTCCGTTCATGATCAGGTGGGAAATCTCTTTCGCCGTCCCGCCAACACCAGCGCCGCCGGTCACCGCAACTTCCGAGCTCAGGCGTTTCGGACTTGGGCTGAGATGACTGGCGTCGCCACGGGCCACTGATCTGACGAACCAGGAGGGGCCGACCTATCTCAAGCCGTTAAGTTGACGATGCTCATGGAGGCTTCCCTGCGGCAGCGTGGTCTCCCCAACATCACGTTGACAGTACCGTCGGGATGGCCAAAGTATGAGTGCACGAATGCACAAACAAAGAAAGGTGACAAAGCCATATATCCTGCCAACTACCAATCAATAATTTGGTTGGCAGGATTCTACACTTTATTTGGTTGGGGCCCATTTGGTTGGCAGGATTCTACACTTTATTTGGTTGGGGCCCATTTGGTTGGCAGGATATATGGCTTTGTCAGCTTTATTTGGTTGGGGCCCATTCCATATATCCTGCCAACTACCAATCAATAATCTGCGAAGCAGATATCGCTCACAGGCAA
>NZ_VOSK01000624.1 GCF_009296175.1 Microvirga tunisiensis
GCGGCGCACGCATCACCTGGATGTTCACGACCGAAAAGGCCCGGGCCAAAATGAGCCGCGCCTATCCTAAACTCGCCCCTCTCGAGCCACTCGCCAAAGGGTCATAATCACTGTGCCGAGGATCTAGTCCCTTCTCGCGCAGGCCTTCTTCGATGAGCGGCAGGATTTCTCCCTCGCGCTCCGCCTCGGCATAGATCACACGGTCCGGATGCAGGCCGGCGCGCAAGAGGCCGGGCGCGAACAAGTCCCGGCGAGTCAGGCACCAGAGCACAGGCCCCCTGAGGCGGGCTGCGATGCCTGCGGTGAACAGGGTTGTGCTGCCGGCGAACTCAGAGGCGAGCCCCGCCTCGATCATCTCATGCAGGGCACCCCGGGCAAGGCCGCCTCCTGGCAGATGACCGTCGATCTCGCGAAGACCGAAGGGCAGAGGTTTGATCTTCTGAGAGCCACCTTCGAGCCGGGCAATCCGGTGCCGCAAATCGGCAAGCCTGTCCTGTTGCCCGGCATGCATGATTCCGTGCCTGTTCAAGTTTGTGTCGAGAATGTTCTTATTATGTTCCCATACGGAAATGAGTCAAATGCCGTAGTGGTAGCTGTGAATTTTGGGGAGAAGAATGTTTCGTACAGCCTTGCTGGTCCCCTCGACAAGGGGCAGCTTCTGGCATGAGGCTGACCTTACCCCAATGTCCAATGTTGAAGGGATAAGTGGACCTTCCTAAGGAAAGGAGTGGTCTCTTGTCCCGATCACCGAGATGTGGCTTGCTCGCTGAGCTACGTGAGGACAACAACCTATGCCCGATCTGACGCTGTGGGGATTGTTCATCGTCGCGTCCGTGGTGCTGCTGCTGACGCCCGGCCCGGCGGTGCTCTTTATCGTCGCTCGTTCGGTCGAGCAGGGGCGGGCCGCCGGGCTGGTCTCGGTGCTTGGGATCCACCTCGGCACCATCGTCCACATCACCGCGGCGGCCGTTGGTCTCTCAGCCCTCGTCGTGTCATCGGCGCTCGCCTTCGCGATCATCAAGTATCTCGGCGCCGTCTATCTCATCTGGATTGGCATCCGCACCCTCTTGGCCAAGGACCCCGATCCCGAAGCGCCTGCAGTGCCGACTGAGCCTTTGCGCCGGGTCTTCCGCGACGGTTTCGTGGTCAATCTCTTCAACCCGAAGACGGCGATCTTCTTCCTCGCCTTCCTGCCGCAGTTCGTCGATCCCGCGCAGGGCGCGGTGCATTGGCAGATCCTCATCCTCGGCTTCACCTTCATGGGGCTCGGGATCATGAGTGATGGGATGTTCGCGCTGGTGGCCGGGGCCACCGGCGATTTCCTCCGCCGCAACCGGCGCTTCCTGCGCCTGCAGCGCTGGTTCGCGGGCATCTCGTTCATCGGTCTTGGTGTCACCGCAGCCCTCGCGACGCGCAAGTAACCAGCATCCGTCATCGGTGATCGGACTGACGCGGGTCGACTTAATGTCTGCTCATGACACGGACGGAAGGAGGCCGAACGCCCGCACCTGCGCGGCAAGCGGATCTTTACACGGCTGCGCTTAAAGACCCAATTGACCGAGGCCGTGTCAAAACGCGGCTCGCGACCGACTGAGTGCATCCTGTGGTTCTCTGATCGGTGGAGGCGCGAGTGCCAACGGCTATTTGGCTCGTCGATCAGGCTGGATGTCAGTCTCGATGGTGTCCGAGCCATCGTGCTCAGCCTGGACGCCTAGCGCGATGCTCCCTCAGGACTGGATTGCCGCCAGCAGCGGTCCTGGCCCGAGGATCGCCAGAACCCGCTTCAGATTGTAGGCCAGCACGTGCAGGCTCATCTCCGTGCGAACCCGCTCCAAGGTTCGGGTCAGGAAGTGCGTGGCACCCATCCACGCCTTGATCGTTCCAAACGGGTGCTCCACCGTCTGGCGCCGCAGGCGTGCCGTCGCCGGTGCCCGGTCGAGTCGCTCCTGCATCGCATCGAGCACATCCTCGTGCTCCCAGCGCTTGATGCGCCGCTGCTTGCCAGTCGTACACAGCTCCTTCAGGGCACACCGCTCGCAGCAGGTGGTCCAGTACACGTGCAGAGCCATGCCGTTCTCAATCGACGTAAACCGCCGCGTCAGGCGCTCCCCGGCTGGGCAGCGATAGGTGT
>NZ_VOSK01000625.1 GCF_009296175.1 Microvirga tunisiensis
GGAGGCCATCAACCGCTACGTGGCTGAAACCAATGCACGTCCCAAGCCCTTCACCTGGACGGCCAACCCAGATGAGATCATCGCTGCCGTCCGGCGAGGGCACCAAGTGTTAGATTCCGTCCACTAGGCCTGCTTGCTGCAACAGCCCTCACAACGGCGGCTGTGTCTGGTGTTTCTGCTGCCGATCTGCCGGTCCGCTCGGCTCCGCCGCCACTCGTCGCGGCTGTTCCGGTCTTCACTTGGACCGGCTTCTATGTCGGTGGCAACCTCGGCTGGGGCTGGCGTGACGATGATAACGAAACCGTCGTTCTGACGGGCCCTGGCGTTCCGGCTGGCCTGGTCGGCACACTGAACTTCGGCAATGGTAACGACGGCAACTTCCTTGGCGGCGGCCAGATTGGCTACAACTACCAGATCGGCTCGTTCGTGATCGGTGCCGAGGCTGATATCCAGGGGATCGCGACCGACGACAACGATGCGGTGTTCGTCGCAGGCCCCGGTAATGCCGGCGTCTTCGTGCCCGGCGAGTTCGAAGACTCGGCCGATTGGTTCGGCACGGTGCGCCTGCGCGCCGGTGTCGCCTTCGACCAGTTCCTGATCTACGCCACGGGTGGTCTGGCCTATACGGACAACAACACCGGCTGGACGGCCGGTGGTGGTGTCGAGTGGGCTCTGCCGGTGAACTGGTTCGGCTCCTCAGCGGTCACCCTTGGCCTGGAAGGCCTGTGGGTCAGCCTCGATGAAGACGATGACAACAACGGCGTCATCGGGACCTTCACGCCGGCTGGCTTAGCGCCGGTCAACGTTTCGCTGCCGCGGGGTGATGACGAGCAGGACTTCTTCGTCGCCCGGGCCAAGCTGAACTTCAAGTTCGGCACCTACTAGGATCGCCGCATCGACAGCAACTGACGAGGCCCGGGGCAACCCGGGCCTTTTTAGTGCATGAAGGCCAGGAAATGGTCGCCCGGTTTCGTTGAACATTTTATGGAATCATAGAATCGCGCTCGGGATAAACTAGGAGCGTCGCGTTTTGCCCATCAACGCGTACTTGACAGTGTTCTGTCATGATCAATTGCGATAAGATCGGCATATAATCTCCTAAGGATGGGTCTGTGTCACTGCGCACCCTCAAAGTGATTTTCGGGGCTGTTACCGTCTGCTTCCTTGTGGCAAGCGCCTACATCGCGGTGCTCGTGACAGAACGTCAGAAGGTCCTGGGAGATATCACGCACTACAACCCGGCTTGGCACGCAAGCCAGGCAGTCTCAGAGTTTATGCGCCTCGAGCGTCGTTTAGATGCTTTCAATGTTCAAGGCCGAGGCGTCGATAAGGACGAAGTTGAACTCCGCTTCGAGATCCTTCTCAGCCGGGCAAAGCTCCTCATGGAGGGCGGTTTCCAAAGCATCATTCAGGACGATCCGGATCAGCAGGCCACTCTCCACCGTCTCGCCGACGTCTTGGTACGGATGCAGCCTCTCATCGCCGAACTTGAGCACCCTGGTTCCGTTCAGCAAGCACTTCAGCTCTTGGAGCCGCTGGAGGCAAGGTTGCTGCAACTCGCATCCTACGCACAAATCCGTGGAGGTGAGAGGATCGCCCTGGATCAGCAAGAGCTTAATCGCCTGTACTGGATCTTCTCGGGACTGTCTCTCGGTCTGATCCTGCTTGGTCTGATCCTGATCGGCCTCTTCAGCAGGCATAACCAGTTGCTGGAACGAGCACATAGCGACCTCCATGCTCTCACCAATGATCTCGCCCATGCCGCCGGTCACGATGCCCTGACCGGATTGGCGAACCGCGCGCTCTTCCATGAGCGATTGGCGGCGCATCTCACCATGTGGCAACAGACGGGGATCCGGTTTGCTGCCCTATGCTTGGATCTCGATCGGTTTAAGAGCGTCAACGATACCTTAGGTCACGAGATTGGCGATGCGCTTTTGAAGGTTGTCGCTAACCGCCTTCGGAACTGTCTGCGCGATGGCGACACGGTCGCGCGCCTTGGTGGCGACGAGTTCGGAATCCTCCAGAAGGTTACGGGCGAGCGCGAACCCTGCACCATTCTTGCGAGACGCATTGTGGAGCGGCTGAGCGCCCCCTACTCTGTTGACGGGCGTGAGATCGTCATCG
>NZ_VOSK01000626.1 GCF_009296175.1 Microvirga tunisiensis
ATCTCGCCCGGGCGGAGTTCGCAACGCTGCGGTTGCGCCTGCTCAAGATCGCCGTGCGGGTGCAGGAAACCACCAGCCGCATCCGACTGGCCTTTGCCTCGTGCTGTCCGGAAGCGGATCTCGTCCGCCGTCTTGCGAGCGCTCTGGCACCCCAGCCCCGGGCGGCCTCGCCCTGAGCGCCGGGGCTGCCATCGCCCCGGTCATCCCATCCCGTCCCTGCCAACGCGTTCCCCACGTTCCAGACCTTGCCGCGGTGAAAGAAACGCAGCGGATCGGCACGCCCGCGCTACCAAATAGGCCCCGAAACAAACTCTGGTGAATAGGAACGGCTAGTCTGCTCCAGGCCTCCTGGTGGGAGCAGGTGCCACTGACCCTAGCGCGTTCCTTGCCAGCAGGGCCTGCCGTTTACTGTATCTATGGTCATGACGCTGACGAACCTGTCTATATCGGAGAGACCTCCGGGTTGCGGGCACGCGCTGTGACACATTCGGCCACGCAATGGCCTGTACAAGAACCTTGGCTTGCCTACCTGCCGCTGCCAGACGGAACGCCAAAGTTCGTGCTGCGGGAGCTCGAGAGCGATCTCTTGGGGTGGCACTTTTGGAGGGCCAGCCGAGCGCCTGCTGCACAGTACAAGGTGCTGGCAGGCACCGCCGATCTCGACGGGGACTGACCGAATGACCGATTTCCTCGCTAAGGCTCCGACACTCGATGCGAACTGGCGCGCAGTGGTGCTGTTCGGGCGGAACGTCGCCTCATACAAGTTCGCGCTCGGCAAGACCCTATTGGAATTGGCCAATCGCCCTGACGACCGCGTGCCGTTGGAGGACCTTGCTGCCCCCTTTGCGCGCAATCTGTGCGAACACCTGCGTCAGGTCGACAAGCAGACCACGTCTCAGTCGAGCAAGTTCCTTGACGCTTGCCGGGCGTTCAACCGGGGTGATCTGCCGGAAGATAAGTTGATTGAGACCACCGCACGGCTCGGATTTGTCAATGTGATCGATGCCTTTCACGTTGTGGGTGCCGGTCCAATCCCCGTCCGTTTCTTCGAGGACGAGCGAACATCTGGTCGTAGTGGCGGTGGCGCAATTCGGCTTACTGACGACCTCCGGCGGCTCGCCGGGTCCATCCAGGGAGCGAACTTGGCCGACGAGACAGAGGCCCGCTGGCGGTTAGTGGAGACAGCGTGGTCTCTCAATCTGCCGCGGGCCGGCATTGCTGTTCAAGCAGATACCGAGCAGAACCTGCTCTTTGTGGAGCGCGTGCGCCGCGTTAACCTGACCGGCGTACGGGCGGCTTTGAATGGCTATCAGCGGGGGCGGTGCTTTTACTGTCGGGCGGAAATGGCACTTTCTGCAACAGATGTAGATCACTTCTTCCCATGGGTGCTGAAGGAACGCGGTGAGATGCCCGATGCGGATGGCGTCTGGAACCTCGTTCTTGCGTGTCAGCGCTGCAATCGTGGTGAAAGGGGGAAGTTCGCTGCGGTTCCAGCGCCTGAGCTGGTCGCGAAACTTCACGAGCGCAACAACTGGCTTGTGGACAGCCATCACCCGCTCCGCGAAACCATTATGCTGCAGACTGGTATTGACGCGGAAAAACGGGCCTCCTTCCTCCGAATCAGACAACAGATTGCCCGAGACGGGCTCATACACGAATGGCGGCCGGTGGAGGTGTATGACGATGGGTGACCCTGTAGTTGGCACGATTGGCTATTACGACCAGAACGCAACAAGCTTCGCTTCGCAAACAGCTGATGTGGATCTCACTCTTCTGTACGACAAGTTTCTCCGCCTTGTTGCACCTGGCGGACGTATTCTTGATGCCGGTTGTGGTGTGGGCCGGGACGCTCTCGCCTTCTCGCAGCGTGGTTACGACGTTGTCGCTTTTGATGGGTCTGAGGAGATGGTGCGTCTCACCCAGGAGCGGGTAGGTAGTTATATCCCCGTTCACCTCATGCGCTTTGAGGAGATGGCTTGGCACAGTGAGTTCTGAGGTGGCTCGGTTTGGTTGAACAGCGTTTTCGGTTCGCTAAGTGGAGCGTCTGCCGGGGTTACGCTGCCGCGCGTTGCGGAAGCGGGTTGAAGTAGGCCTGATCGGGCGTGCTCCGGTCAAGGCT
>NZ_VOSK01000627.1 GCF_009296175.1 Microvirga tunisiensis
TGCGGATGAAGGGAGTGCATCACGTCCTCCTGCGGTGAGAAGCTCGGCGTCGCAGGCCGTCAAAGCGCCAAGTGTACTCCTCAATGGCGTAACGCACCCGATCCCAACAACGTTCCGCCACCAAACAGCTAAGCATGAGTACGAGGTGGTTGGCTATGTACTCTCCGGACGAGCCGAACTGGAAATCGAAGGACAGACGGTGCGGCTGGAGCCCGGAGATTCGTGGGTGGTTCCCGCAGGGGCCGAGCACACCTACCGGATTTTGGAGAAGTTTACGGCAGTCGAGGCGACTGCACCTCCCGCCGAGGTGCATGGGCGTGAGCAGTCTTAGGGCTGCTTGCAGTGACGGAGCCTACACTTGCTTCCTCTCTGAGGCTGAGCATGGAAGACCTAATTCGCGTTCTCAAAGCCGCTCATGCGGCGGCTTCCTGGCATGTTCATCAGAAAAAGAAAGGGGTGGCGCAGGAACCCTACATCAATCATCTCTTGGAGGTTGCGGCACTCGTTGCCGACGCCACTGAGGGGCGGGACCCGGACCTCGTGATTGCCGCGCTGCTGCATGATGCTATCGAGGACCAGGAAGTGCCACGTCCGATGATTGCCGAGGAGTTCGGAGAGGACGTGGCGAGGCTCGTTGAAGAAGTCACCGATGACATGAGCCTTCCGGATGAGGAGCGCAAACGCTTGCAGGTTGAGCAAGCGGCCAAGAAATCGGATCGGGCAAAGATCATCAAACTCGCCGACAAGATCAGCAACGTGAGGGTGATCAGCGCTGGTCTCGGACCAGATTGGTCGGTGAAGCGCAGACTGAACTACATCTCATGGGCACGCGATGTCGTCGTAGGCTTGCGAGGGATCAATGCCCAGTTGGAGCAGGAATTCGACTGGGTTGCTGAAGAGGCCGAACAATCAGTGAAGCCGAAGTCCTAACCGAGAGATCAATTCGACAGTTCCAGCAAGGCCCGTTTTGGACCCTGTTTCCGCGACAGTGCTCCCGGCTACAATCACTCGATCTTTGCGGCCTCCACCTTTTTGAACTCACAATCCCGGCTTTTAGGGTTCCTAATAGCCATGTGTATACTCCGGTGGGACCGTCAAAGGACGGTGATCGGATTGTAGATTTCCGGGGAATCGTAGGGGTTCACGATCATGAGACGCCCATTCGCAGTGCTGGGACTGGTTGTTGCGCTGCTGCCAGGGGATGGGCGGGCAAATCATGACAGCCTGCCTGATCCACCGCCGCAGCAGACGGGCCAGAAGCTGCCCACGCTGCCCCACATGGATCGAGCGGCGGTCACCGTATCTGGTCTGTCCTCGGGTGGGTTCTTCGCACATCAGTTCCATGTCGCCTTCTCCAGCCTTGTCAAAAGCGCAGGCATCCTCGCAGGAGGGCCATACGGCTGTGTCGAGGCCATTCCGAACCCGTGGCTGCCCTTCTGGTCCGTCAATCTGGATCGTGTCTCGGCGGCAGTGGTGGCCTGTACCCATTACTATGGTGCCCGCTACTACGGCCTTCGTCCCTCAGCACCACAGGCTGAGGATTCTCTCAAGATCATCAGAGAGGCGGCAGGCCAGGGTCTGATCGACAATCCTTCCAATCTCGCGAGTAGCCGGGTCTGGCTGTTCCACGGCAAGAGCGATACCCTTGTCCCGCTCCAGGTGATGGAAACCCTCGAACGGTTGTATGATGGTCTCGGAGTCCACGAGCCGAACCTCCAGTTCGACCGAAATCAGACCGGGTCTGCGGCCAATCACGGCATGCCGGTCAGCCGATTTGCGGGGGAGAGCAAGTTCCCGGTCCGGGAGTGCGGCCAACACGAGCCGCCATTTGTGATTCAATGCGGCTATGAGGCGGCTGTAATGCTCCTGCGCCACCTCTACCCAGAGGACTTCAAGCCAGCCTCGGATGATCCCCATCGAGACGGAGCGCTGGTCGCTGAATCGCGCCGAGTTTTCCGGAGGCCGGTGGGCTTGGATTCTACGCGGCCATCGGCATGACCTCAAGCTGAGCGTAGTAAGCGGCTTCCGCCTCGGCGGGCGGAATGCTGCCGATGGACGCGAGCAGGCGCCGGTTGTTGTACCAATCGACCCATTCGAGCGTGGCGA
>NZ_VOSK01000628.1 GCF_009296175.1 Microvirga tunisiensis
ACGGCCCTCATCGGCCCGTCCGGCTGCGGAAAGTCGACGCTGCTGCGCACCTTCAACCGCATCTACAGCCTGTATCCCGAGCAGCGCGCCGATGGCCAGATCCTGCTCGACGGGCAGAACGTGCTCTCGCCGTCGATCGACGTGAACGAGCTTCGCGCACGGGTCGGCATGGTGTTCCAGAAGCCGACGCCGTTTCCCATGTCGATCTACGACAACATCGCCTTCGGCATCAAACTCTATGAGAGGCTGCCGAAGTCCGAGCTCGACGGGCGTGTCGAGGAGGCCCTGCGCAAGGCGGCCCTGTGGGACGAAGCGAAGGACAAGCTGCGCCAATCCGGCATGAGTCTGTCTGGCGGCCAGCAGCAGCGCCTGTGCATCGCGCGCACCATCGCGCAGAAGCCGGAGGTGATCCTGCTCGACGAGCCGACCTCGGCCCTCGACCCGATCTCCACCGGCAAGATCGAGGAGCTGATCGAGCAGCTCCGCTCGGAGTTCACCATCGTGATCGTCACGCACAACATGCAGCAGGCGGCACGAATCTCGCAGTTCACGGCGTTCATGTATCTTGGCGAGCTCGTGGAGTTCGGGCCCACCACCAAGATGTTCATGAACCCGACCAAGAAACAAACCCAGGATTACATCACGGGCCGCTTCGGCTGATCGAAGCGCTTCAAGGGGAGACCTATCTCATGGCGGAGCATATCGTCAGTTCCTATGACAACGACCTGCAGGGGCTCCGGCAGCGGATTTCCGAGATGGGCGGCATCTCCGAGAAGATGCTTGTCGATGCTCTTGTCGCACTGGCTCGCCACGACAAGCCGCTGGCGCAAGCGGTCATTGCTTTGGACCCTCGCCTCGACGTCCTGCACCGTGAGGTCGAGGAGAATGCCATTCTCACCATCGCCCGGCGCCAGCCCCTGGCGGTCGATCTGCGTGAGACCATCTCGGCCATCCGTATCGCGGGCGACGTCGAACGCATCGGCGATCTGGCGAAGAACATCGCCAAGCGGGCGCTGGCCATCGGTGACGATTTCCAACCGCAGAAGATCGTCGTCGGACTGCAGCATATGAACGATCTCGTTCTCGGTCAGCTCAAGGACGTGCTCGACGCCTATGCGCAGAAGGACACGGCGAAGGCGCTGGATGTCTGGAAGCGGGACGGCGCCATCGATGCGCTCTACACCTCGCTGTTCCGGGAACTCCTGACCTACATGATGGAGGATCCGCGCAACATCTCGTTCTGCACGCATCTCCTGTTCTGCGCCAAGAACATCGAGCGCATCGGCGATCACACCACCAATATCGCCGAGACCGTTCACTACCTCGTCACGGCCGAGACGCTGGCCATCGACCGGCCCAAGAACGATCGCTCCATCGACACGACGATCGAGACCGGAGCCTGACCATGGGACCTCGCGTTCTGATCGTCGAGGACGAAGAACCCTTGATGCTGCTCCTGCGCTACAACCTCGAGGCCGAAGGCTACGAGGTCGACAGCGTATCGCGCGGTGACGAGGCCGAGATCCGCCTGCGCGAGCAGGTGCCCGACATCGTGCTGCTGGACTGGATGCTGCCCGGCCTCTCCGGGATCGAGCTGTGCCGGCGCATCCGCGCGCGGACGGAAACCGAGCGCCTGCCGGTGATCATGCTCACGGCCAGGGGCGAGGAGGGCGACCGCATCCGCGGCCTCTCCACCGGTGCGGACGACTACATCGTCAAGCCGTTCTCCGTGCCGGAACTCCTGGCCCGGGTGCGTGCGCTCCTGCGCCGGGCGAAGCCGACGCATATCGCAACGCTTCTCAGAGCCGGCGACATCGAGCTCGACCGCGAGACCCATCGCGTGCGCCGCGCCGACCAGGAGTTGCATTTGGGGCCGACGGAGTTCCGCTTGCTGGAATTCCTGATGCAGAGCCCCGGCCGCGTCTTCAGCCGCGAGCACCTGCTCAATGCGGTCTGGGGTCACGACGTCTATATCGACGAGCGCACCGTGGACGTGCATGTGGGCCGCCTGCGCAAGGCGATCAACCTGCCGCGCCGGCCCGATCCGATCCGAACCGTGCGTGGCGCCGGCTATTCCTTCGATGAGACCTTCG
>NZ_VOSK01000062.1 GCF_009296175.1 Microvirga tunisiensis
GAGGCCGTTCGCCAAGGAGTGCAGGCGGTCATCGCCCGCAGGCCGAAGAACTATGAGAATTATCAGGACATTAAGATGATCCGCCTCCCGGGGATCTGAAGAAAGGCTGCATTATGAAAGAGACTTCGGTCAACGTATGAAATCGATGAAGGAAAACCGATGTCCGGATTACCCTGGCAAGCCGCCGGAAACCTGAGGGCTCAGGGCAATCCTGGTTATCCTGCCAGCAGTTCGGTCAAGTTTCATTGCGGGGGCTTCAATCAAGGAGCACTGCAATGCAACACATCAACGGCCCTGTGTGCCGAACCATGATCCCTTGGAACCGCGGTAGACTGGTTGGACCAAAACCGCCTCTCAAGGCTGAGATCTGGTCCATCCGGATCAGGCTCCAGGTTGCACACTGCGTTCGAGATCTCGCTCTGTTCAATCTGGCCCTCGACAGCAAGCTACGAGCTTGTGACCTCGTCGCGCTCCGGGTGGACGATGTGGCCCTCAATGGGCGGGTGCGATCCCGCGCCACCGTGATGCAGCGGAAGACCGGCCGGCCTGTTCAGTTCGAGATTACTGAGTAGACCCGCGAGGCTGTGGGACGCTGGCTGGAGAAGAAGGACTTGCACAAGGGCGAGCCGCTCTTCCCCAGCCGAATTGATCGGAGACGGTCGATGACGACCCGCCAGTATGCCCGCCTGCTGGGATCCTGGCTTCGCGCGATCGGGCTCGATCCCTTGGCCCATGGAACGCACTCCTTGCGTCGTACCAAGGCATCGATGATCTACCGGAGAACCGGCAACCTTCGAGCCATCCGACTCCTACTTGGCCACACCAAGATCGAGAGCACAGTCCGATATCTCGGGATTGACGTCGACGATGCGCTCGTCATTGCGGAGCAGGTTGAGATCTAAGCGCCGGAGGCGGCTTGCCGGCAAGCCGCCTCGTCAGGGCCTTCTGGCTGTCACAACCCGAGATCCGGATCTGAGATCCAAGCCGCCGCAAGGCAGAGGAGAAGCACGCGGGGCCCACAGTAACAAGACGAGCACCGCTCGTTCCCTGGGCCTCCCAGTCATGGACTGGCTCAGGCACTAACAGACCATAGAAACGGAAAGGGTCTTAGAAGAGACCTTGCATCGCAACCCAGGCCAGGACTGGATAAAGGGCGACCCCAAGAACGTTGCCGATGATGCGGCCCAGGCGGGTGGCAGGGTCGTTGGTGGGTTCATCGCCGAGCAGTCTGTCGAACACATTTACCTCCTTGCTTGTGCAACTTGGCCTCTCTTACCCACTTCATAGCGTTGTTCAATGCCGCACAGTTTTGTGAACCCATGGACATGGCTCACGTGTTGGTTATGTGAGACTGCCATGGGCGCATCCTTGCCGCCGACCTCACACCATGGGAGACCTGATCGTGAACAAGACAACCCGACGCCAAGCCGTTCTCGCCGGCGGCGCCCTTCTGGCCGCGACGGCTCTGGGGTTAGCCCCAGTGGCTGCTCAGACCTTCCCGACACGTCCGATCACCATGGTCGTGCCCTTCGCGGCCGGCGGCTCGACCGACGTGGTCGCCCGCATCATCGCCCAGAAGATGTCCGAGGGCTTGGGCCAGCAGGTGATCGTCGAGAACGTCGCCGGGGCCGGCGGCAGCACGGGCGCTGCCCGGGTCGCCAAGGCCGATCCCGACGGCTATACGATCCTGATGGGCACGGTGGCCACGCACGCGCTCAACCCGCTCATGCTCAAGCGCAAGCCCTACGATGCGGTGACGGACTTCGCACCCGTTTCGCTCCTGGTCATCGTCCCCAACGTGCTGGTGGTCCATCCGAGCCTGCCGGCTAAGACCGTGCCGGAGCTGATCGCCCTGCTGAGGGCCGATCCCGCCAAGTACAACTACGCCTCGTCCGGCGTCGGCACGCCTCTGCACCTCTCGGGCGAGCTGTTCAAGAGCATGGCCAAGGTCTCGATGCAGCACATCGCCTATCGCGGCTCCGGACCGGCGCTGAACGACGTGGTCGCCGGCCAGGTGCCGATCATGTTCGACAACCTGCCGTCGGCCTCCGAGTTCATCCGGGCCGGCACCCTGCGCGGTATCGCGGTGACGACCAAGGAGCGGGCGCCGTCCTTCCCGGACATGCCCACCATCGCCGAGGGAGGTTTGGCCGGCTACGAGACCTATACCTGGAATGCCCTGTTCGCTCCGCCGAACACCCCGAAGGCGGTCGTCGACCGGCTGAACGCCGAAGCCCTCAAGGCCGTCAAGGACCCGGCCGTGCAGGAACGGTTGAAGACCTTCAGCGCCACGGTGGTCGGCTCGACCCCGGAGGCCCTGGGCGAGCACGTCAAGACCGAAATCGCCAAGTGGACGCCGGTCGTGAAGGAAGCCGGCGTTCAGATCGACTGATCGAGGCTCCCGATCCTTCTCAATCAAAAGCGAACCTCCTGGCCGCAAATCGAGCGCCAGGAGGTGCAATCCATCACCGCTTTGCTCTGTCCTATGGGAACTTGGGTGGTGGAGCCGGTCGACGCCGGAGGTGGGCTGATCGGTAGAGCTGGCAGATCGCTCGCACCTGTCGCCTCGGGGAACATCATTCCCTGACCTGTGTTCTCTGCCCGAGCACCAGATTGCCCCAAGACCGTCCGTTTTCATGGAGGACGCACATGGTGAACCTTCTGAAGTCCTTTGACGAGCAGCTCTCAGAGAATCTGCAACAGCATGGCCATTCCCTGACCGATCCCAATGCCATCGACGAGGAGCGGTTGGACGCGGCGATCAGCCAGCTCGCTCCCTTCGTCCCGGAGGATCGCTGGCCCCACACCCGGGACGAATTGTTGCGCATCATACGCGCCAGTCGGGATCCACGCTGAGCGGGGCACCGGGCGCCCCCTGATCTTGCCGGCCGCTCCGGGAATCAGGGATGACGCCGAGACGGTCCTTACGCGCCATATCGCGACCGTTCGAACCGACGCCTGTCTTCTGAGTTGAGTTCACTCCCGCCACCAAGTGAGCCCCCATGCACCAGAAGCTACGTGAACCCTTCGATACCAGGGAACAGGGCCACCCGCCCCAAAGGGCGGACTTTTTCGCGTTCTTGGTTCAGGCATCATCACGGGTGCGGCCGATGATGACCCTTCCGCGATAGGCACCTACGCCAGCGCCGGGGCAAAATTCGGGCTCGGCTTCCTGTGGATCGCACCTGTCCTGCTGCCGATGATGTACGTGGTGGTATATCTCTCGGCCAAGCTTGGCCAGGTCTACGGCAAGGGCCTGTTTGCCATCATCCGGGACCAGTTTCCGCGCTGGGTTCTCTACCCGACCATGATCGGCGCGTTCATCGGCAACGTGATCGAAGCCGCTGCGGATCTGGGCGGTATCGGCGCGGCCATGAACCTTCTGATCCCGCTTCCGGTTCCACTGCTGGTGGCCGGAACGGCGGTGGTGATCTTCGCGCTTCAGTACTTTGGCTCGTATACGCTGATCCGAAAGATCTTTCGTTGGCTTGCTTTGATCCTTTTTGCCTATGTGATTGCAGCCATTCTGGCCAAACCCGACCCGATGGAGGTTTTGAAAAGCACTTTCATCCCTCGCATCCAGTTCAACATCGAATTTTTGTCGATTGTGGTTGCGTGCATTGGCACCTCCCTGTCCGCCTATGTGTACACGTGGCAGTCCAACCAGGAGGTGGAAGAGGAAATCCTGAAGGGGCGGCGCCATCTCTGGCAACGCAAGGGCGCCACTGACGTCGAGATCGAACGCACACGACGAGACGTGCTCACGGGCATGATCTTCTCGAATGTGATCCTTTACTTCATCATTCTCGCCACCGGCAGCACGCTTCACACGTCTGGTCAGACGCAGATCGAGACCGCCGCACAGGCCGCTGCCGCCCTTGAGCCCTTAGCCGGGCCGGCAGCGAAATGGCTTTTTGCCGCCGGGATTATCGGCGTCGGCTTCCTGGCCGTTCCGATCATGACCACGAGTGCCGCTTACGACATCGTTCAAGGTTTTGGCAAGAAGGGCAGCCTGCATGCCAAGCCATCGGAGAACAAGTTCTTCTACGTCAGGACCGGCGCGACTTTACTGTCGATGCGAAGGATGTGGCCGGACAGATCGTCTGGCGGGTCGCGCTGTCGCTTGTCGTGGAAAGCCCGTCCCAAGGCTCTACAGCAAATTCCTGACAGAGAGCCGCAATTTCCCGTAAGCCAATCTTCTTGCCTAAAATGGTAGACACCAAGCAAAAAAGCGCCCGCCAAAAGTGGGCACTTTAAGTTTACGGGTCCGTAGGGGCAAATAAAAACAAACCCGATAAAGGTCACCTACTCACACAAAGCCTGCTCTGTCTCTGGGCCATATGGATAAACTGTGCGGCATCTTGACGGAAGCGATCCAAGATGGGTCAATTTTTCTTTTTATCTAAAGGTCCTGGTAATGCGCCCCATAGCGGCGCATCTATAATTGAACGCTAACCGGTGCCTGACAGGTGTCAGTGACCCAGGAAGACGTGCGCTCCCACTTGTGTCGCGGAGTTTGGCCATGCCTCGTCGCCTTCCTGATTTCCCAACCAGCACTGTAATCCTGATCAAGGAAGCACAGGCTGCACGGGTTGCGGAAAACTGGGCTGTTCTTGCCCACTCCCTTACGAGCCAATCATCAAACCGAGAAGAGAAGCAGATGCATAAGGGTCTTTTTGACGACTGCGCGGGACCCATTCGTGGTCTGCGTCTACCACTCAACGCGTGGAATGTGCTGGATCGAGAAAACATTACGACACTCGCCCAACTCACCGCTATTGCGGACCGGATCGAGCGGCTCCCAGGCATTGGAGCAAAGACAGCCCTGGCGATCAGAGTCGAGCTTGGTCGTATTGCCCTCCTTGACGCCCAGTCTCCGTAATCGTTGTCAGCCTCAACGGCTGTGCAACCCGCAATCGGAGGATGCCGTAAATCATTGAGCTGATCATTATTTGCCGATATCAGCACTAAAACCTGCTTCTTTGCGGTCTCAGAGCCGCGTTGAGAAGGTTTGTGCGATGAGTAGCGAAAATAAAACTAACACCGAGAGTAGTATTACGTGCTATTGTTTGTTTCTGGTGAGAAGATAATTTCTTGCCTGATCCGAAAGATAAGCTCATGAAAACCCTGGAATGGTTGAAGCCAGGCCTTTACGGCGTGGCGTGCGGCGCAATTGCCGTGACGGTGATCGGCTTCAACTGGGGCGGGTGGGTGACAGGGGGCACAGCCCGGCAGATGGCCACAGAACAATCGCGAACCGATGTGGTTGCAGCACTGACTTCGATCTGCGTCGACCAATCTAAGCGTGATCCACAGCTTGCCGAGCGGGTTGTGCTCTTGAAAGCAGCTTCCTCCTACGAGCGAGGCGACATCGTGATGAAGAATGGTTGGGCAACCATGCCTGGAACATCGGAAGGCAACCGCCTTGTCGCCGTCGCCTGCGCCGACAAGGTCGGGATCTAGGCTGTCCCCACTTGCACCACGGAGGATGGTCATGAGTTTGCGCACCACATCCAAGACCTTCACGTTCGCGCGCTCCTTCTCGCTGGACGGATTGGACGAGACCCAACCAGCCGGGAGCTACACGGTCCAGACTGACGAGGAACCTATCGAGGGTTTATCTTTCTTGGCCTACCGGCGTATTGCAACCGTGATCTTTCTCCCCTTGCGCCACGGTGGGACAGGGTCCTTCGAAGCGATCCCTGTCACGCCGGAGGCTCTCGACGCCGCATTGGCGCGGGATGCTTCGGGATCCCACGATGCCTAATCAGACGCCAACCTCCTGGACCGATGTTCACAGAAACCAACGTTGGATTAAAGGGCACTCATCCAGCGCTGCGGAGTGCGGCCAGATATCGTCAGGCAGGCGCAAAGCTCCCTACCTGCATCGTGTTACGCCTCACGCGCAGTTCCTCTAACATCGAAGAGGAGTCCGCTCCGTAGGGAGGCCTTCGGTAGGAGAAAGTGGCGGGGGTGTAGGCACTGCCTGCTATACTAGCGAGGCTGGGTGTTCTCTGGAACACTCGCGGTTACAAGCCTTGCATTGAGTCCGACAGCCTATACGAATTCATGCGCACTGCGGGAACTGGAGGCAAGCTTGGATGTCATCGTGACACCAACAGATGACGGCAGGGCATGGAACCTGACGGACCTGCTCGGCCGCCCGATGGGTCGGATCACGGAGGCATCCGCCAAGCAGTTCACAATCCACCCGGAAGGCCATGCTCTGGAGACTATGGCCGGCATCGAGCATGGACCCTTCGCATCCCTTGATGCGGCTTTGGCAGCTATCGAGAAGCACACGCGGGGCGTGTGCCGGCGCAATCCGGGCGAGGATCAACCTCGATCACCAGTCTATCCGTAAAGATTTTGAAGGATACTCTGGACGGATCCGCTGAGCCTGAGCTTTGGCGCTCTTTCCGTTTCTAGCGCGGCCCATCAGACCCGGAACCGCTCCTCGCCGAAGCAGCATTCGCGCTGATGCCTCTGTTGGTGTCGCTACTGCTCGCTTCACCCTTTAGCTCGCGCTCGGCCTGGTGCCAAAACTCCGCCTCATAGCCCTCGCGACTGCCGTGTTGCTCCCAAAGCTCGTAGGCGCGCCGTCTGACCCGGTCCTGTGTTTCATCGGCATGCTGTTCCATATCATTGTCCTTCCTGCGTTTTCATCCAGAAGGATACGACCTGCACGATGGCTTATTGAGGGCGAGTAGAAAATATTATCAATAAACATCAAGTAATTTTAGGTACCAACCTCACTGAAGATGTGTATGGTGAATAAACAAAATTCTTATAAGAACATGAATTTATTGATCGGTTACTTGCGCTGGTGCAGCACCTATCTTGAATCGACCATCTAAATTGCCTTGACACCGCGATGCCTCTTGACGCTCCAGACACGTACGGCTGGCGGCAGAAGGCGGCCTCGTCTGGCAACCTGCCCTTCCTACAGATCGGACCATCGATGAAACCGGCACGAATTCTCCTTGCTGTTACTCTTCTCAGCATGCTTGGGGTCACCCAGGCGATGGCCGACTGCCAGATCGCCGACGCCAAACTCGAAGAAGCCATCCTGCAAAGGCCTGAGTTGCGCGGGAAGGCCAATCGCCAGACGGTTCGTGACCTGCGCAACTTGCGCGATGCTGCGATCACCCTCTGGTCCTACGGGCGTCATGACGATTGCGAGCGCCTCCTGGGCAACATCCGTGAACTTCTCGCCGGCCCTCCGATGAACTCCCTGGGCGGCAACGACGAGGAGGATGCCGAGAAGCAGATGGACGCTCGCGAGCCAAAGGTCCAACGGGGCGCCGTTCAAGGTCGTCGTGCTGACAAGGATGCCAAGCCGCTGATCCACATAGAGGAGCTTGCCCCAGGTTTGAGGGCGGACCAGATTATCGGCGCGGAGGTGCGCAGTGCCGATGATAAGATCGTGGGTGAGGTCAGGAACGTCGTCTTCGGCACCAAAGACCGCCGCGACTATGCGATTGTGGCGTCAGGAGGGTTCTTCACGCCTGGCAAGGACAGCATCGTCGTCCCAATCCGTTCCCTCAAGGTCTCCCAGGAGCGGGATAGCTTCTTCCTTCCCATGCCGGAGGCGAAGGTAAAAACCATTCCCCACATGCCCGATCAGGATTACAAGTGGCTGTCCGACGAAACATGGCGCACCCGGAACGACGCGCTCTTTGCCGGTCACCCATAACAACGGTACAGGCTTGGGCCCAAGCCTCAGTGCCACGAACGAGCGTTCGTGGCACTCTCAGTCCTGAAGGAGCAGCGCTCGGACTAGCTCAAGCAGTCTTTCAGGGCGAACGGGCTTTCCGACGAAATGGGCCCCGGCGGCAAGTCCCCGGGTACGGGGGCCACGCGTCCGGACGCGATCACAACACCAATATCCTGTCGATCATCGCGCACTCTGCGGGCTAACTCAAAGCCGTTGATGCTTCCGCGTAGCATTTCCACGTCCGTGACGACAACCTGGACTTCGGGAACGGTCGCAAGAACATGGAGTGCCTCGTCCGCGTGAGCCGCCTCCATGACCTTGAAGCCGGCATCGTCCAGCACATCAACCAACATCATGCGGACAAGAGCTTCGTCCTCGACAACGAGAATGAGCGCGCGAATGTCGGGTTTCTTCTCAAGCTTTTCGATTGGAATGGGGATCAATCCTCTTCGTTCCTTAGGCCATGATGATATTCGGCGGGTGCGACGCATGGCTTCAATCCGCGTCACCGCGAGTTGCGCCATCTGGATTGTGTTCTGGCGCTACTGGGACGCCTCCGGGAACGAGATCGTCACCGTCAACCCGGCATCGCTGCGCACGTCGATCTCACCCCGGATCTGCTGGACGAGAGACCGAACAAGGCCATACCCGAGTGATCCTTCCCGCAGACTCGACATCCCGATCCCATCATCCCGGACGACCAGTTCGATCCATCCAGGCTGGCTGCGGCGCGCCTGAACGAGGATCATCCCTGACCGTGGCGCCGGGAAAGCGTATTTGACAGCATTGGTGATGAGCTCCGTCAGCACAATGCCCAGCGGAACTGCCGTATCGGCGTCCACCAGCATCCCATCGTCCATCTTTGCCTCAAGACGTATGCGATCATCGTTTTCCGTAATTGGTTTCAGCGCCCCACACAGGTCTGCCACGTACACAGACACGTCGACGCGCTGAGCCTGCTCCGACTTGCTGAGAAGGTCGTGCACCCTCGCCATGGCGTTGAGACGATCATGAGCCTCTTCGAACAGGGCCCTGACAGCCGGGTCCGGCTGCCGTCGTCCCTGGATAGCTAGGAGTGAGGCCGCAATGGCAAGGCTGTTCTTGGCGCGGTGGTTGACCTCGACCAGCAGCATCTCCCGCTCGGAAACCAGAGCCGACAGCCTGGTGTTGACGGCTTCCAAATCCCTGGTGCGGGCCGCCACTCGGGCCTCCAGTTCAGAAGCAAGGGTCCGAAGGTCTTCTTCAGCGACGTAGCGTCGGGTGATGTCGAGATAGGAGAGAAAATGATTGGTGACGGTGCCCTGCCCGTCATCCACCGGGCTGGCGAACAGCATCGCCCGAAAGGGGGTCCCCCCCTTCCGGTACTGAAGGATCTCCAGGGTTTCGTCCCGCCCGTCGGTGATTGCAGTCTCATAGCGCCGGATGGCCTCCGGGTCGGTGCCTTCGCCGTTCATGAAGTGCGGGTCTTGTCCGAGCAGTTCATCCATGCCGTAGCCTGACAAGTCGACGAACGCTTGGTTGGCAAAAACAATCGGGTTGCCGGGCAGGGTGGCGTCAGTCACGAGCATCGGCATGCGGGTCCGGCGAACGGCTTCCACGAACAGGCCACCTTGCTGCCGTACGGCTTCGATGTGCCGTTCGGCGACGGTCCGCTCGGCGGTATCAACCTTGTTCTCCTCGAACTCGTTCATGGCCAACCCCGTATGATGTGAATGCAATGAGGGACCTGAGGGCTTCGGCCGACATACCGGCTCAGCTCACTTCCGCTAACTGCGCAATGGCAGCGTCGCAGGTGCAAATAAAAAGCCGCTCCCATGCGGGAGCGGCCTCAATGCCTCAGTGCGGATAATCCTGCACCGACGGGACGGGCTTTATGCCGTCTCGATGTTGTTGACGGCGATCTTGCCGGAGCGGCGGTCTTCCGCCGTGTCGAAGGCAACCTTCTGGCCTTCGATGAGGCCGCGCATGCCGGCGCGCTCGAGAGCGGTGGCATGGACGAACACGTCCTTGCTGCCGTTGCTCGGCGCGATGAAGCCGAAGCCTTTTTGATCGTTGTAGAATTTTACGGTGCCTGTGTTCATGGGAATATCCTTGGGTATGCGTGAGTGCACGTGAGCTTGCAGGTCGCGCAACAATGCGGCCCTGTGCTCGGGGTCGTCGATGTTTGGGGAGAGTGTCTGAACGTGCGCCTGGCAAAGCCACAAGCGAAACGGCCCGATTGTTCGGCCAAAGTCGATAGAGTACATATGGGGCTTCAATGTCGGATTGCAAGGTTGGATGGGAAACATACCCTTCACAGGACCTGTGGCGAGGGCGGGCTTCTCCATGATCGTCTGCGGATTGGCATGTCGTCTGATGATCGCATGAACACGGAGGAATAGGATCCGGACTGTTCCCTCAATGCATCCTCCCTCTGGCTCTGGACCCTGCTCCCTCCTGGCTTCCCGGCCAGCGAGAGAGCTTTCTTGCACGGCGATGAGAGAGGTGGCGCCAAATCCTCCCAGCACATAGCCAACCACAGGATGGTCAGGAATGGGTCAGGCAGTGAAGTCCATTCACTTTTTGGAAGGTCTGGTTCTGTGAGGATTGCTGCCCTCGGCGCAGCGTCTCAGGTGTGCCAGCTCCGGACCTTTATGAGGGCTTTGCTGACGAGGCGTTCTCGAGGGAAGCCTGAACGAGTGGCTCACGTTCGCGGGCTTGCCGCAGCAGGGCAGTTTCAAATTGGTGCTCCGGCAGCGCCCATAGTGCCGAGACTGTCGCGAATACGATGCACGCGCCGCGCTCCCGAAAGGGATTGATGGCTTGGCACGCCCTCTCCCCGGGGGAGTATGCCCACGATCGCGCTATCGATCCTGCTGGTATACTGAACCAGCTTCGGGTCGTCGGGAACCGTGAGCACATCCCCTGGCCGGATGGCTTTGATCCCTCCCAAACCGACTTGCGTGTGGTTTCGGATTACAGGACAAAGGCCTGGACCTGAACATCCCGTTGGGTCAGGAGGTGATAGCGTGGATCTCATCAGACCCTGCATGACGTTGGTGGCGGGCGATGCACAGGGCGAACTACTCAGCGCCATGGTGGGGCTCAGCTTCTGGGGCGGCGTGGATCCTCAGACTGGTGTCGTCATCGATCAACACCACCCGCTGTGCGGTGAAAGCCTCGACGGGCGGGTGCTCGCGATTCCGAGCGGACGTGGATCGTGCTCCGGAAGCGGCGTGCTGCTCGAACTGATCCTGAACGGCCATGCTCCGGCGGCCATCGTCATCTGTGAGCGCGAGGAGATCCTCACCCTCGGTGCGCTGGTCGCCGAGGTGGTCTTCGAGCAGTCGATCCCGGTGCTGCGGATCGAGCGGGAGGTGTTCGCGCGCCTTGGTGAGTACCGGTACGCCAGAGTGGTGGGATCCAACTTTCAGCTCCTCCACAAGCCACCTATCGGGGATTGGCAACCCGAAACGGCGCAGCAGGAGAGCAACGAGGACACGACAGTCCGATTGGACGCAGTCGACGAAGCCTTCCTCTCGGGCCAGCATGGCAAGGCGGCGCAGGTTGCCATGCGCTTGCTCGTCCGGATGGCCGCGGTTCAGGAGGCGGAGGCCTTCATGGATGTCACTCAGGTCCACATCGACGGCTGCATCTATACGGGTCCGGCCAGCTTGCGCTTTGCGCAGATGCTGATCGGGTGGCACGCGCGTGTGCGGGTGCCGACGACCCTCAACTCCATCTCCGTGGACAAGCGCCGCTGGCGGGCGCAGGGCGTCGCACAAGACCTGGGAGTTCCAGCGAGCGCCCTTGCCGACGCCTACCTTGCGATGGGTGCCCAGCCAAGCTTCACCTGTGCGCCTTACCTGCTTGAGAGCGCGCCCCGGTTTGGCGAGCAGGTCGGCTGGGCGGAGTCGAACGCGGTGGTCTATGCCAACAGCGTAATCGGCGCGCGGACGATGAAGTACCCGGACTACCTGGACGTCTGTATCGCCTTGACCGGGCGAGCCCCGCTGGCCGGCTGCCATCTTGATGCTGGAAGACGAGCGACGCTCGCGCTGGAGGTCGAGATGCCCACAGGAGCCGATGACGCCTTCTGGCCGCTGCTCGGATATTGCTGCGGCGCCGTTTGCGGCACCGAGATCCCGTTGATCCGCGGACTCGAGACGAGCGCCGCCGGGCCGGACGAGTTGAAGGCCTTTGGTGCAGCCTTCGCCACAGTTGCCGCTGCATCAATGTTCCACATTGCCGGGATCACGCCGGAAGCGGATGAGCAACGCCCAGAGCGCCAGGTGCGCATCGCCTCGAGCGAGTTACGGCAGGCATGGCAGGTCCTGAACACGGTCGCATCGCCGGAGGTCGGGCTCGTCAGCCTCGGCAATCCCCATTTCTCCCATGATGAATGCGCTCGACTGGCAGCGCTGGTGCGGGGGCGAACCAAGTCAGCGAACGTCGCGGTGGTCGTGACCTGTGGCCGGGCCGTGCACGAAGCTGCTTCTCGAGCCGGGCATATCGAGGAGGCTGAGGCATTTGGCGTTCAGTTTGTGACGGATACGTGCTGGTGCATGCTCGGCGAGCCGGTGATCCCCCCGGCCGTGCGGACGCTGATGACCAACTCAGGCAAGTACGCGCATTATGCGCCAGGGCTGGTCGGGCGTGGTGTCCGGTTCGGCGGCATGGCCGCGTGCGTGGAAGCCGCCTGTAGCGGCAAGGCGCAACAGGAAGCGCCCGCCTGGCTCTCGTAGTTCGCGCTGGGGCAAGCGGAGAGTTCCCCTGCCCTGCGGCAAACCTCGATTTCAAGTCTTGAACCGACGTCTGGAATCCTTGAAAGTTCTATCGAAGCTCCCGGTCCTGCACCGGATCTCGCCTATGCCTTGGAAATCAACTTGACGAGGCAGTACGAAAGCAGCGCGCACAGGCCCACGATCGCCACGTGATGCAGGAAGAAGGCCAGCGTCGAAGTCTCGAAGTCCCAGAATTCAAACGTCATCCGCATGAACAGCTTCGACCCGACATTCAGGACATTTAGACTGTGAATTCCGTAAGCCGCGATCACTGCGGCCGCGGCACGTAGAACGAAGGTGCGGAGTTTGCTGTTGCCCGTGACACCGGCCCATCTGCGCACCAATCCTATGATCATCGGCCCGTGCAGGCCAAGATGCGCCCCGACAGCAAGCAGAACCAGGTAAGCCGCCAACGCATGGATCTGGCGCGAGGTCGGAGTGCTGGTCAAAGGCAGGAAGCTGAAGACAGCCTGGGAGATGATCACGCTTGTCACGACGAGAGTCAGCATGGTCATCAGCAGGAACAGAGTGATCGTCTTGGCAACCGCCCTGCGAGGCTCGCGCCAGCCCTTCGCAATCGTGCCGTACCATCGGCGATTGAAGATACCGTGAACAATCAGGAGCAGGAACAGAACCATGCCGATGATCTCATGGGCTGCATTGCCGAGCCAGTCACAGGCGAGAGCGGCCAGCAATAAGCCGACTGCCAGGGAATCGAGGAACAGGCGGAACAGGAACAAGGGTCTCACGGGACGTAGGCCCGCATCCTGTCGATCGTGAACATGTAGTCGTTCGCAGCCTGAGACTGATGGCAGGATTGGCAGCGTGCTGCGATGGCAGTCCTCCGAACCTGTTTGTCGGTGCCGAACTGCTGAAAGTGCCAGTCGCCGGTGCGCTGCTCTGCCGCAAAGTCGAGGCCCCAATCGATCCCCTTTTCCATGACGAAGTAGCCAGTCAGGGTGCCGTTGTCGTAAATCTCCAGCACAAGACGAGTGCCTGGTGGCAATGGCTGGCCGGCCTTCGCAATGTCGATGGTTTCTCTAAGGGCATAGGCCAGCTCTCCGCTGGTGCCGCGCCTGTAGTCTCCGTACATCACCATCTGTTCGAAGTTGGCTGGAAACGTGGCGCGGTTGTTCTCGGCTTGAGCCATTGCTCCTGGCGCGAACAGGGTCAGGAGGGCGATGATGGCTGCGGTAAAGGAGAATTGGTACACCGGGATCATGAGGAGCCTCCTTGGAAGCCGCAAGGCTTGAGCATTGCGCAGGACGCGGGGGAGCGATTGCCCCGGCCAGACCTCCGTTGAGGTCGGCCAGGGCTTCGGTTCGGAGCAGCGGCGACTAGAGGTTGCTCTTGAAGACTAGAGGTTGCTCATGAAGAAGGGCGCCAGCTTCCGGGCTGCGATGGACGAACCATCGCCGTCGTAGAGGTCCATGTGGGTGGCGCCGTCGATGATGAAGAGTTCCTTGGCCTCCGAGGCGGCCTTGGCGTGAAGCTCCTGGCTGTGCCACAGGGAACCCGCCTCGCTGCCGGCGACCATCAAGAGCGGTTGCGTCAGGAAGGTTTCGGCCCCCTCGAAACCGGTGAACGATGCCAGGGTGCTGATGCTGGTCATCAGCATCTGGTTGGTCGAGTTGGGATGCTGGCCGCGTGGTGTCAGGTAGTAATCCGCGGCTTCCTGTAGATCGCGCGGGGCGGTCGTGTCGCCGATCTTGGGCACGTAGTTCACGTAGACCGGCGCGGCGCCAGTTGCCTCGGCTGAGCGCTGCTTGGCAACGGCGTCCAGCGTCTCGATCAGGGCGGATTCCGGAGCCTTGCCATCCCAGCCCTTGCGCGTGGCGGCACCGACATCGACCGCGCTCACGGTTCCGAGCGCCTTAATGCGACGCTCGGTCATGGCCGCCTTCACGGTCGTGCCACTCCCGGCGCAGACACCCAGGGCACCGATGCGCTCCGCATCCACATAGGGGAGCGAGACCAGGTAGTCGACGGCGCTGTAGATGTCCCCGACGCGCTTCATCGGATCGTCGACGAAGCGGGGCAAGCCGCCGCTGGCGCCCTGATGCGCCGCGTCGAAGGCTAGGGTGACGAAGCCCTCCTCGGCCAGTTTCCGTGCGTAGAGGCCGGCCGTCTGCTCCTTAACGCCGCCACCGGGATGGACAACCACGATGGCCGCGTACTTCTGGTTCCGGTTGAACCACTTGGGATAGTAGACGTTTCCGGCCAAGGTGATGTCGTTCTTCTTGAACTCAACATTGCTGACGACGACGTCTCCGGTCTGCGTGCTGGTGACGGCGCTCTGAGGTGCCGGAACCGGGGTGGCGGAGGCGGCTCCAGCCAGCAGGACACTGACGGAGACGATGGAACTGCTCAGGAGGAGTTGGCGGCGGCTCAGCCCAGTGATCTTGCTCATGGTGTCGTCCCTTCGTGCTTCGGTGACGCCCCAGCCCCCAGTGCGCCTGTGACCAATCGAAGTTAGTCGGTCGGACATTCAGAGATTAGCCGGTATGATTTGCATGGGCTTAGAAGGCCGCTTTCTGAATGGGAGGCGATCCGATCGGATGGACCATCCCGCTCGAGGGCAGAGGCGCCTACCCGCGATAGCGAAGCGCCTCGATCACGAGCGCGAAGGCCGGCGAGTGCTGCCGGCGGCTCGGATAGTACAGGTGGTACGCAGGGCGTGGCGGGCACCAGTCTGCCAGAACCCGAACCAGCTTCCCCTCCGCGATCGCCGTGTCCACCTGATCCTCGGGAAGGTAGGCCAGTCCAAAGCCGTCGAGCGCGGCCTGGCGCATCATCCCCATCGTATTGAAGGCAGTCCGTCCCTGGATCCGCACCTTGAGCTCCTGACCGTCCTTCTGGAACTCCCATGCATAGAACGCGCCGTGGGTCGGCAGGCGGAGCTTGATGCAACTGTGCTCGATCAGGTCCTGCGGGACGTCAGGCTTTGCGCGGGCTTCGAAATAGGCGGGAGCGCCCACCACCGCCATGCGGAGGTCGGCGCTGATCCGCAGGGAGATCATGTCCTTGTCGACCTGCTCCCCCAGCCGCACGCCTGCATCGTAGCGGTCGGCGACGATGTCCTTGAGACCGTAATCACTGATGATTTCGACGTTGATGTCGGGATACTCGGCCAGGAGAGGGGCAAGGGCCGGCCAGAGGATGGTCTCGGCGGTGTGCTCGACAGTGGTGATGCGGATAGTCCCGGCGGGCTTGTCGCGCATGGCGCTCAGCGCCGCGATCTCACTTTCGATCTCGTCGAAGCGCGGGCCGATGCTGTGAAGCAGGCGCTCGCCCGCCTCCGTCAGGGAAACGCTTCGCGTCGTGCGGGTGAGGAGGCGCAGCCCCAGGCGGGCTTCCAGTGTCCGGATCGTGTAGCTGAGCGCCGACTGGGACACGCCAAGCTGCGCCGCCGCCTTCGTGAAGCTCTGCTCGCGGGCGACCGCGATGAAGGCGGTCAGATCATTCACGTTGTCTCGGCGCATTCATAAATCCGTTTTCTAAGTCCATGCCGATAATGCCATCTAATCGCGGATTCCCGGACGCGGTAGATGCAGTGCTCAGAAATGGGAGACTGACATGAGCAAAGTCTGGTTCATCACAGGGGCTGGTCGGGGGCTGGGCATCGATATCGCTCAGAAGGCCTTGGCCGCAGGACACTCCGTCGTGGCGACCGGACGCAATGCGGATCGGGTGCTCCAGGCCGTGGGCGCACACGATAACCTGCTGACGGTCGCGCTGGATATCACCGTCCCGGAGGCCGCGATTACCGCCGCGAAGGCTACGGTCGATCGGTTCGGCCGCATCGATGTTCTCGTGAACAACGCCGGCAACTTCTATGCCGGATACTTCGAGGAGATCAGTGCCACACAATTCCGGGCGCAAATGGAGACGAACTTCTTCGGCCCGCTGAACGTGACCCGCGCCATCCTTCCGGTCATGCGGCAACAGCGCAGCGGTCAGGTGATCACGATCACGTCGACCGCGGGTCTGATCGGGCAGGAATTCGTGGTCGCCTACGCGGCATCGAAGTTCGCGCTCGAAGGCTGGATGGAGTCGCTGCGCTTCGACGTCGCGCCCTATGGCATCGCCACGATGTCGGTCGAGCCGGGGTTCTTCCGCACGGAACTCCTGGTCGAGGGCGCTTCGACGATCTGGCCGGAGCTCTCGATCGAAGACTACGCCGAACGCACGGCGCAGACGATTGCAGCCTGGAAGGGCATGAACGGCCAGCAGGGCGGTGACCCGGCCAAGCTGGCCGCTGCCCTGGTGACCCTGTCGGACTCGGGAGAGCTTCCTCTGCGCTTCGTTGCGGGGGCCGATGCCATGGCGGCTGTCGAGGCCAACCTGAAAGCCATTCAAGGGCAGATCGATGCGCATCGCGCGCTGTCGGCTTCGCTGGCTTTCGACGACGCCTAGCGGTCTTCTGACCCGTATCCTCGGCAGCCCCGAAGCCCGAATACCCATGAGGGACCGACGTGAACACCAGGAAATTCATACTGCTCCTGGCCCTGGCTATGGCCGCCGTTGGAATTGCCGCCTTCGCCTTGATGGCGGTGAAAGACCGGACCTACGTCGCGAGCGAGGCTTACGCGCCGGTGGGCGAGCCGAACCGGGCGGTTGCGGTGGTCTACTACTCGCGCTCCGGCCATTCCGAGGCCGTCGCCCGGGAGGTCGCGCGCACGTTCAATGCGCCGATCGCTCGCATCTCGGCAGACTATCCTCTGGACTTCTCGGGTCAGGGAAAAGCCGTCTCTGATGCGAACGCGGGCGAGTTGCCGCGGATTGAGGTCGGACACATCGATCTCGATCGGGTTCGCCGCCTCTTCCTGGTGTCGCCGATCTGGATGTTCCGCCCGGCGACGCCGCTTTGGGCCTACGTCGAGCAGGCCAACCTTATGGGCAAGGAAATCGTGCTCGTCACGACCGGCAACAGCCGGTTCGAGCAAACGGAGATCGATGCGTTCGCAAGGCGTGTCGAGGCACGAGGCGGCCACTTCATCCACCACCTGTTCCTACGCCGCGGCCGCATCTACTGGCAGAAGAGCCGCGAGGATCTGCTGGCTGAGACTCGCGCGCGAATACGCGACCTCAGGTGACGTGGCGGCGTCACTGTAGAGCTGGTGATCCAGGCGTGACGCTGATCTCCAATGAGGACCGACCAGGGACTTGCCGGCCCCGGGCCCAAGCCCCGGCCTTGACCTTTTCGCCGTATCCGCTCGCACCGTGCAAGGCCCTTGTCGGAATGCTATCAGGGTCAGAACCAGAGCCCTTGGGATCGGCGGAGCGAGCACATGTCTGACGTGGCGAACCGGATCATCGGCTTTGTGTCCAGTGCCTTGCAGGCGCTTCGATCGCTTTGGTCGCCCGGGAGACCACAGGATCGCCTAAAGGCGAGTATTCGACAGGCGGAACTTGAGGGCCTCCAGTTCGCCTTCTACGCCCGGCTGACGGCGATTATCATCGTTTCCATCTGGCTCATCTGGCTCGTACCATGGCCACGCGATCTCTATTACGGGGCCTACGCCTTCGGGTTCTTCATTCTCGGCTACCTCCCATATCGTTTGCGACACCATCCCCACGGCGAGGCGATCAAACTTGGCTTTATCGTACTCGATGTCGCGTTGGTCTCAGCGGCGATCCTGCTTCCTCCCCCGGCCAGTCTCGGCAATGAATGGCCCATCCAGACCCGCCTGCGCGGGCAGGAATTCCTCTACGTTCTCCTACTTCTCGCAGAGGCTGCGCTCACCTACTCCCCAAGGAGGGTGCTCTGGACAGGTGTGTCGATCCTCGTCATCTGGTCGATCGGGGTCTTCTCGATTTACTCGCAACCGGACACGCTGCGGTTCAACGATGCGGCTGCGGAGGGAGCGCTGACATCAGCCGCGGTCCTAGATCTATCCTTCAAGCCTGCCTTTGTCGGCCTGACGGCCTGGTATACCCAGCTTGTCGCCACCTCCCTGTTCACCCTGCTCATCACACTTGCCGTCTGGCGCAGCCGGCGGGCGCTGTTGAACCAAGTCGAGGCTGAGGTCGTGCGCGCGGATCTCTCGCGCTATGTCTCTCCGGACGTGGCCGAGGCCCTCGCCAGGCGCGGCGGGACGGCGTTCGGAGAGCCAGCGACACGGACCGTCGCGGTCCTGTTTGCGGACATCGTCGGCTTCACCAGGCTTACCGAGCCCCTCTCGCCCGAGCGCACGTTTGCCTTACTGCGGAGCTTCCAGGAGCGGAGCAGCGCGATCGTGTTCAAGCATGGCGGCACTCTCGACAAGTACCTGGGAGACGGCTTCATGGCGACCTTCGGCTCCGTCGGCCTGCAACGGGACGCGCCGGCCCGCGCGCTCGCGTGCGCCTTCGACCTTCAGCAGGAGATCGGGCGCTGGAGCCGGAAAAGGTCCGGCCGTGGCGCGGATCCCCTTCGTGTGTCGGTTGGTATCCATTGCGGTCCTGTGACGGTCGGCAATCTCGGCGGCAGGGAGCGCGTCGAGTTTACCGTCGTCGGCGATGTCGTGAACGTGGCGAGCAGGCTTGAGGAGATCACCCGGGCGGTAGGCGGCTCGATCATCGCTTCAGAGGATTGCATCCGCGCCGCAGCAGATCCGGAATGGCTCACGAGGTTCCAGTCATCCCGCGAGATCCAGCTCCGGGGCCGGCAGAAGAACATCCTCGTCCACATCGCCGCCTGACAGGTGCCGCGGAGCGTCGCCTGTGCCGGCTTGCGCCAGGGTGTCGCGTTTATCCATGAGGGCTGCGGCACCATCTCCTCCACATCGTCACGTTGCGGAGACTTTAGATGGCAGTTCGCATCCCCCAGAGCTTGTCGACTAGCCTTCAGCCGGAGACGGGCTGGAGCGTGCTTGATCATGAGCTGCGGGAGCAGAAAGCGCACACGCTTGGCACCTTGAGCGGTCAAGTCGAGCAGGCTCTCGCGGCGTTGCGATCCTTCGATGCCGAGGCGCACGGACCTGACCAGGAGCCTCGTCGTCGTGTCTTGCTGGAGGGGGCCGCCGACCTCGTCTGGGCCTTCATGATCAAGCGGGAGCTATGCGGCTTCCGGAACTGGGAAGCTGTGGTCAAGGACTACAGCATTCCGCGTGAGGTGCTGAGCCGCGTCGGGCAAGTCAGGCGCAGGGTGGACTAGCCGCACGGGCATCACCCGCCTCTCACGAGTGGCTTAATCCACCTCAATCACGAGCTCGGGCTCAGAAGGTCTGGAACGGATCAAAATTTCACGTTCCGGCCGCTTAACGAACGTCGGCACTTGAGTGCAGAAGCGGACCAAACGCGTACGTCTCAGGAGTGCTATTAGGAGACCTCCCGCGTGGGTGCACTACCTGTGCTCCGACCTCGGAGAGGATCAACTCGCGCTGATCCCTCTCGCGCGAGGTGCTTCGCGGAGGATGGCGCCAGGGCTTACATGAACAGCGCGCGGTTCAAGCGGACGCCGTATTCCGCATCCGGGTTCGTTGTGCCGTCACCAACCCTCTCCACGATGGCCGCAACAGCCAGGTCGCGCCGTTTCGGCAATCGCGCCCGCTCGGCCGCAGTGTGGGCGGCGGGCATCTCTTCGAGGGTGAGGTCCGTGCAGTAGCATGGAGCGCCAGGCTGCTGCCGCCACGAGTCGGCAAGCGCGCCTGCGTCAAAGGCGTCGAAGCCGGTGTCCTCGACGAGCGCCATTCCCACCTTGCGATCCCTGTCGCTATCGGCCGCAACAGGAATGGCGATGCGGTCCGGGCTGCTGGCAGGCTTGCCCTTCCTCGCGAAGGAGTCGGACCCGATGGCGTTCCATGCCTTGACGACGGGACGGCCCAACTCTTCGGACACCCACAGGCTCTCGACCTGACCGGCCTCGATGGCCTCGATCCTGCCGTCGCGGGCCGGATAGTAGTTCGACGTGTCGATGACCACCGTCTCGGCTGGAACGCTGGCGATCAGCGGCGCAATCCCGGGAAGCCGATTGAGGGGGATCGACAGGATGACCACGTCAACGTCCGCCACGGCTTCCTGAGCCGTGACTGCACGACCGCCAGAGGCCAGCACGTCGGGCTCAATCGTGTCCGGGCCGCGAGAGTTGGCCACCTTTACGTCATGCCCGGCCGCACTCAGCTTGCGGACCAGGGTCTTGCCAATGTGGCCGGTGCCTAAAATGCCGATCTTCATAATGGTCTCCTATGAATTCCGTGAGGGTTTACTCGCTCGCCGGGTGGGCGAGCGCATCGAGCGTGCGCCGGAGGTCGTCCACGCCCTGGTCGGTGAGCTGGCACGCCGACTTGATCATATCGGTGATGCTCCGGATCTCGGCTTCGAGGTCACGGCTGCGGGGTGTCAGGTCGACGAGCACGCGCCGTTCGTCAGCCGGATCCCGTGCCCGGGTTACGAAGCCGGCACCCTCCAACCGTTTGACCAGCGGCGTGATCGTGCCCGTGTCCATGTCCAGGCGAGCGCCGAGCGTGCCGACGGACAGGGGCGCGCCATCCAGCAGTTCGAGGATCACCAAGTACTGCGGGAAGGTTAGGCCGAGCGGCTCCAGGAACGGCTTGTGCATGCGCGCCATGCGGTTCGCCGCGCCATAAAGCGCGAAGGACAGTTGCGTGCCGACGCTGTGCCGTTCCGACATCATAGTTTCTCTAGCACTCTAAAATCTAGCGCGCTAGATAACGGTGCTCGGTGGAATGTCAAGTCGCTCCTTGCGGCTGAGGCGGACCAGTCACAACCCAGGAAGGATGCTCCCATGAGGATCGGAATCATCGGCGCCGGAAATATTGGCGCGACGCTCGCCCGGAAGCTGGCTGCCAGCGGCCATGAGGTCAAACTCGCGAACTCGAAAGGGCCGGACTCCATTCGCGACCTGGCCCGTGACCTGGGCGCTGTCGCCGTCAGCAAGGAGCTGGCGTTCAGGGATGTTGATGTGGTCGTTCTGTCGATCCCGTTCGCGCGGTACCCTGATCTGGCAGGCCTTTTCAGCGATGTCCCAACTGAGGTCGTGGTGATCGACACCTCGAACTACTATCCCTTCCGCGACGGCGTGATTGCCGAAGTCGATGACGGCAAGCCCAAAAGCGTCTGGGTCAGCGAACAGATCGGCCGCTCGGTCATCAAGGCGTGGAACGCGGTACTGGCCGAGACCCTGTCCGACAGGGGAACGCCGGCAGGCGCGTCAGGACGCATCGCCATCCCTGTCGCCGGCGACGATGAAAAGGGGAAGGCGACGACGTTCCAACTGGTGGACGACACGGGGTTCGACACGCTGGATGCGGGCCCGCTCGCCGAGTCCTGGCGGCAGCAGCCCGGCACGCCGGGCTACTGCACCGAACTTACGCTGCACGAACTGGAAGCGGCTCTGGCCGCCGCCGACAGGCGGCGCGCTCCGGAGAACCGTGAGGCGCTGATCAAGGAATTCGTGGCAGCGGGCGCCGGGGTAACGCATGACGGGATGGTCGCCCGAAATCGCGCCGTCACCGCATGATGACTGAGCTATTCACCGCCGGCACGATGTCGCAAACAGGAAAACACCCCGTTTGTCCGGGCACTTACCTGCTGGTTTGTGGTCTTTGCTACCCAATGCCGCTTGATCCTAAGGCGGGCATCGGTAGAGGTTCCAGGTGCGTGCCGTTCCCTATGAGGAGCCCTGATGACCAACCTCGATAGCGGCCGGATGGATGAGCTCGCGCCACTCCTGGCCGTCGTCCGAGAGGGAACGTTCGTCGCGGCTGGACGGGCGCTCCAACGGCACCCGACCATCGTGTCGCGGCGGATCGCGGCGCTTGAAGCCCGTCTAGGGGTTCGCCTGCTTGAGCGGACGACACGCCAAGTCAGGCTGACCGAGGCCGGCGAACGCTTGGCGGCTCGCGTGCAGGCTGCAAGCGAGACGATCCTGGACGCAGAGCTGGAAGCCAGCGCCGGCGCGGCTGACCTGCGAGGCAAGCTGCGCCTTGGCTTTCCGGCCGCCATGGGACGGCAGTGGCTGGCCCCGCATCTTCCCTCGTTCCTGCGCCAGTATCCTGCCCTGACGGTGGAGGTCGACTAGAGCGAACGCTACGTCGATCTGGTCACCGAGGGCTTCGATGCGGCGATCCGCGTCGGCGTCCTGAGCGACAGCCGGCTGGTCGCGAGACGGCTCGGCGACCTCCGGCGCGTTCTCTGCGCCTCACCCGATTACCTGCGCCGCCATGGCACTCCTGTCACTCCGCAGGAGTTCGCGGGTCATAACTGCCTTGGGTTCACGGGTCTGGCCTCGTTTCCCGAATGGCGGCTCTCTGACGGGAGGACGACGGAGACTGTCACCGTCCGGGGCTCCCTGATTTCCAACGACAGCAGTGCGCTTCTCGACGCCGCCCGGGCCGGGATCGGAATTCTGGGCGCGGGAGAGTGGCTGATGGCGCAGGACTTCGCGCAAGGTACGCTGGTCCGCGTCCTTTCCGGATGGACGTTCGATGCCGACGGCGGGATCTACCTCGTGCGTCCGTCGGTACGCTTCACCCCGGCCATGACAGACGCCTTCGTTGATTGGATTGGCGAACAGTTCCAGCAAGGGCCACCATGGTCTCGCATCGAACCATCGAGCGCCCTCTGAATGTTCGAACGGGCAGGACGCGGACCGCCGCGATCTGCGCGAAATACGGCGCCCACCAGACCTTCTATTCAGGGCTTCAACAGGATCGGCCCCGCCGAGGCGCCGCCCTCCAGCGCCGCATGGGCCGCAGCCGCCTCCGCAAGGGGGAAGGTCTTCCACACTGAGGGCGTGATGATACGAGCCGTCACAGCAGCGAATACGTCCGCTGCCCGCTCACGATACTCGGCAAGGTCGGTCGCATGGGCCGCCAAACCGGGACGGGTCAGGAAGAGCGAGCCCTTGGCGTTCAGTGTCCCGACCTCGATGGGCGGCGGTGCCCCGGTGGATGCCCCTATGGAAGCAAGCAGACCGCGCGGACGCAGGCTGTCCAGCGAGGCCGCGAAGGTGTCGCGCCCAATGCCGTCGTAGGCCACATCAGCCTTCCGGCCATTGGTGATGGCCGCGACCTCCGCCGGGAGATCGCAGGCTCCCCAAACCAGCACGGCATCGCATCCAAGCGCGCGCCCCCGCTCGACGCTGGCTTCCTTGGACACCACGCCGATCACGAAGGCGCCGAGATGCTTGGCCCACGGCGCCATGATCTGGCCGAGCCCACCCGCAACACCGTAGAGCAGGACGACCGTGCCAGGCCCCACTGGGTATGTGCTCTTCAGCAGGTACTGCGCGGTAACGCCCTTGAATAGAACGGTCGCGGCGTCCTCGAAGCTGATGCCGTCCGGCAGGCGCACCAGGCGTTCGGCCGGATAGAGACGCCCGCTTGCATAGGCTCCCAGCGGGCCGAGGATATACGCCACCCGGTCGCCCACGGCGACGTTGGTGACGGCGGAGCCGACGGCCGTGACACGTCCAGCTCCTTCGAGGCCAAGGCCGCCGGGAAGCGGGATCGGCACGGCACCCTTGCGCTGCGTGACATCGAGGTAGTTGACGCCAATCGCCTCCTGCTCGATCCAGGCCTCATGGGGACCCGGCTGGACCTGCTCGACGGTCTCAGGCGTGAGCACCTCGGGGCCGCCCGTTTGAGTCAGTCGAATTGCCGTTGCCATCGCTTTTCCTCCCTCGCGGCGAGCCGACCCGTGGGCTCATCAATACAGTCGGGAGGTTAGGCGTGCATCGGCCGGGAACAAGCCGGGATCGGTGCAAGACAATGCTGCATGGAGTGAAGCAATGGCAGTCTGCACTCGGCCAAGCTGCCCAGCAGGCTATCTGGACCTCCGCGAACGCGCCTGAATGTCGCCTCAGGGTCAAAGTGTAACGTTGAGCGGACCGAATGAAGGTCTGCTCATCCCGGCGATGCAGAAGTACGGCTAAGGTCAGCCCTGCGCCAGAAGGTGACGTTCGCAGCATTGGTCTGACAAACAACTTTACTCCCACAGAGAAAGCCTGCGGCTCATCCTTGGACACTTCCACCTTTGAGCGCCTAAAGCGCAGCCGGGAACTTCAATCTGCCCACCCTGTTGTCGGATAGCTTGGGCCGGCGCATCCGGCCGAGAACAAAATTACGCCAAGTGGAGCGGACGCATGAGCAATATGGAGCATTCCGATCAGCCTACTCCGGCAACGCCTGGAAGCGCGGCTTCGGCCGAGGCGACAAGCCCGACGGAACCGGCACTCGGAACGCCCGCGGATCCGAAAGCATCCACGCCGGATGGGCCAGTAGAGGCAGCTCCGACGGAAAGCGCACCAGCTGAAATGGCCGCTCCGCCAAACGTGCAGGAGCGCCCGAAGACCAAAGGCGTGGCCGATATCGTGTTCCTCGTCGATGTCAGCGGCAGCATGTCTCCCTGCATCGACGCGCTCCGCAGAAACATTGAGGCATTCATCGATTCCCTGAGCCAGGGCGATGCCAACAACGCTGCCCCTGTGAGGGCTTGGCGCGGCAAGGTTGTCGGGTATCGTGACATCGAGGCTGCCCAAGCCGAAGGCCTGCCTTGGATCGTCGACAACTCGTTCGTGCGTGACGCCGGCGCCCTCAAGGCGCAACTCGGCACCTTGCAGGCAAACGGTGGCGGCGACGAGCCAGAATCGCTTCTCGATGCTCTCTATACGGTTGCCTCTATGGAGGCGGCACCGAAAGGATCGCAGACCGAGGATCCGGCAAAATGGCGCTATAGGAGCGATGCGGCTCGCGTCGTCATCGTCTTCACCGATGCGTCGTTCAAGGAAACCATGAGCCTTCCTGAGGCGAAGGGCGGTTCGCTCCAGGATGTTGCAAACCTGGTAATGGCCAATCGCATCATTCTCAGTCTCTTTGCCCCCAACTTCGAGGGCTATGACCGACTAAGCCAGATCGACAAGTCGGAATGGGAGGTCGTGGAATACGAAGGATTGAACCCGCAGGAGGCACTGCAGAAATTTACATCGGACCCGGTCAATTTCCGCAACACCTTGAAGCAGCTGGCCGCCAGCGTGTCGCGGTCGGCAGCGACCGTGGCGCTGTAGACGCTCCGCCTCTGGCACGCTGAGCGCAAGTCATGGCCAAGAAGCTGAAGGTCGGGGATCGGATCCGGCAGTACCGTGTCACGAAAGTCTTCGGGCCGGGCATGATGGCGATCTCCTATGGCGCCGAGGGGCCGACGGGAGAGAAAGTCTTTCTGAAGCAGTACAAGTCTCCTGCCCCCACTGTCGTTTGGTACAAGGCGTTCGTTGCTTACCAGAACGAGCTCGGAGCCCGCGTCCGGAACGGGCGGGCGGCGCAGTTCGCCGTTCGCCAGGTGGATGCGTTCGAAGAGGTCTGGGGCGGGCCCTGCTACTTCCAGGCTTTCGAATTCGTCGAGAACGGAGCCGACCTGCAGCAGATGCTCGATGAGGAGCGCGAGTGGCATCGCCGAACGAAGTCGCCCGCCACCCGTGATCCTGCGGTCTGGGCGCGTCATGTCACTTGGGCCAAGGTCTTCATGACCGGAATAGCGGCGCTGCACGAATCCAAGATTGTCCATGCCGACCTGAAACCGGCGAATGCGTATCTGATCCAGGACCCCACGATCAGTTCCGGTTACCAGCTCAAACTGATTGACATGGACTTCTCACTCCTGGCTGACCGGCGCGCGCCATGGCATGGCCATCAGGGATATGTCGGCACCGACAATTACCGCTCTCCCGAGCACATGGCCCGAGGATCCGTGCCGGGGCTTGCGTCCGATGTCTTTACCTGCGCGCTGATGCTCTACGAACTTCTCGCAGGGTATCATCCCTATTGGACCGACGATCAGGCCGAGTACGCAAAGCTCGTGCAGAGCTATGCCGCTAAACCTCCAGCGCTTGCGGGGGTGATGCCGTCGCCGGCGAGCAATGCCGAGGTCAGCTCTTTCCTGCACCGCTGCCTTTCTCCGAACCCGGCTGACCGACCGACGGCTGCGGAGTTGCGCGCCGTTCTGAGCGGGCGCGGGGAGAAACCATCCGTCTCCAAAGCCGGCTCTGCGACGGCTTCGGCAAAGGCGCCGGCCAGCAGCGCTCCTCGCGCTGCCGCCGAGCTGATCCTGTCCGACAGGATCGAGTTGCTGGGCCCGGACGGCCGCTCGCTGCAGATCGGCGTAAGGACGGAACTTGGAAAAACCCTGGTGCGGCAGTTCGGGCCGGACAGCGAGTTCTGGGACAACCGCCAATGTGTTCTGGAACGCCAATCCGGCCAGCAATGGGTGCTCTCGCCTGTCGCAGGAACGACCAACGAAACCCTCGTGAACGGCACGGCGCTAACGGCGCCATACCCGCTCAGGCAGGGTGACCGGATCGCTGTCGGACGCCAAGACAAAGGCATCGTCAAGATGCCGCTCACGGCGCGGGCGCTCAAATGAACCTACCCGACGGACATGAAGCACCCGAGTCCGACCCTCCGTGCGAAGAGCCGAAGCAGTCAGAGGCAACTTCAACACCGGCCGATGTGCCCAAGGATGAACCTGATACGCAGGATCCTACACGATCTTCCAAGACTCTTGCCCCTGAGACTCTTGCCCCTGAGACTCTTGCCCCGGGAGCTCTCGTCGCAGGCGTTGAAGGTGCATCAGAGGTTGCTCCAACCCTGCCGTTGACCGGTGAGCCTCCGTCTGGCACGGGCAGCCCGCCTTCGGATGCGGTTCCGGCCACTCCCATCGGGCAAGATACCCTGCAGATTGTGGAGGTGGAAGACCTGGATTGGCAGGGCGTCCGTAATGCGGTCAACCCATCCTCCATCCGCGCCAACCTGCGGTCGATAGTGGAGCGGATGGAGGCGTTGCTCGATAGAGCCGACGGGCCCGGCATGCTGTTCGACAATAACCGGGCCGTGCCTGCCGACAAGGCGATCCAGATCTCCGCCATGGATACCACAAGCCCGTTGTGGATCGTCGGCGATCTGCACGGCGATCTTCTGGCGCTCGAGGCCGCCTTGGCGGCAATGCGCAGTCATCGGGCCTCGCAAACCGGCGAGGCCAAGCCACGGATCGTGTTTCTCGGCGATCTTTTCGACGATGAAGGTTTCGGGCTCGAAGTCCTTCTCCGCGTGTTCGAGCTGATCGTGGACGCGCCGGATCGCGTGTGCCTGATCGCGGGCAACCACGACGAGGCGCTCTCCTACGATGGCGTGCGGTTTGCTTCGAGCGTGACACCGTCGGACTTCGCGGATTTCCTGAACGCCAATCTCGCGCACGAATGGATCGAGCGGGCCGGCAAGGTGGCCGTGCGTCTGTTTGATCACGCTCCGCGTGCGCTCTTCTTTCCCGACGGTCTCCTGGTAGCTCATGGAGGCTTCCCGCTCGTGGATCTGCACGCGCGGCTTGCCGAAGCAGGAGAGTGGAACGATCCGATGTGCCTATCGGACTTCGTGTGGACCAGGGCGCATCCGAAAGCCCGCAAGAAGCTCCCGAACCGCTTTTCGCGGGGGAGCCAGTTTGGGTATGAGGACTTCGCCGCTTTCTGCTCCCTGAGCGCTGGCTTGGGACGCCCAGTCACACACATGGTGCGCGGCCACGATCATGTCGAAGAGAGATACGCAGCCTATCCCGCCTATGGGGCTCATCCGGTGCTGACGACGGTGGCGCTCTCGCGCCGATTGAGCCGCGAGAGCTTCGGCTCCTACGAGCGCGTTCCCACCATGGCGCAATTTGTCGAAGGAACGCTTCCCCAGGTGTATCGGCTGCACATCCCTGCGGACATGATCCGCGAGGTTTATCCGGAACTCGCCCCCGGCAGCCCCGAGAGTGAAACGATCCAGGAATCTCATCGATGACCGGCGTAATCCTGCGTTGCCCGAACTGTGGTACCTCGAAGACGACTCCTGGCGAATGCGAAGCCTGTCACGAGGCGCAGGTCCGCTACTACTGCACGAACCACAAGCCCGGGCGATGGCTCGATGCCTCGGTATGTCCGCACTGCGGCGCGGCATTCGGCGATCCGGTCCGTCCGGCGGCAAGGCCCATTCCGCCCGCCGCCCCGCCTCGTCCACGGACGACGGTCACGTCGGCTGCACCGCCGCGCGTCGATCCCCCGCCATCGCCCCCCAGAACCAGCGCCAAACCCTGGAGCCGCAGAGAACGGGAAAGAGCTCCAGATCGGGATTTGGGTGCCAGCGATGAGAGCGCTTCGGTGCGCGATATCCGTACGGCAAGAATGCTGGAGATCCTCAGGGCCGCTTCACGGTCCGGCCGCCTATCCCGAGGAGCAACCTACACCACTCCTGAGGCCCCACCGGTTGGGGCGGTGCTGGGCGGCTGCCTGATGCGCTTCGTGATCCTTGCGATGTTCCTGTTAATCATGCTTTCGCTGGTGGGTGGAGCGCTGTTCGGGCCTTACTATTTCTGAGGCCGCATTTAAGAGGCTGGTGAGCAATTATCTTTCCTTTCGCGTGAGGCGACGCAGCAGGATGCGGCTCATGGCGAGATAGAGCAACATCTCGCCGGTCTCGACCAAGCGTTCGTAGTCCTTGGCGAGCCGCCGGTTGGTGGTGAGCCAACCGATGGTCCGCTCGACAACCCACCTGCGTGCGAGCACCTGGAAGCCACTCGGTCGCGTCGGCGGCTCCGCGTCAGCCCGCATCCAGGTTCCGCCGCTCCACCAATGCTGCGGGATGGATAATCTCCAGCTCAGGGCCTTCTGGAGCCAGTCCTTCAGCCCACGATAAGCCGTGTCGGCCCACATCAACTCAATGGCCGGAAACAGATTCTGCAGACCCTCCAGCAGGAGTTCGGCTCCGGCGCGGTCATGGAGGT
>NZ_VOSK01000629.1 GCF_009296175.1 Microvirga tunisiensis
CCCAACAGCTCCAGCACCAACCGCTTCAGATCGGCGTTCGACAGGCCATCAAGATCCGGGGCCGGTGACATGCAGGGGATTGAATCAGAATTGTCGCTGCGCCGGAACCCCGACCCGCCAGCTCAGCCCGGACTTTTGCCAATGTTACGTTCTGGAGTCTTCTCCTCTTGGCATAATTGTTGTGGTCTCTCGACGTTCTTTTGACCTCGAGAGGAGAGTCCACGTGCCAAAATCGACGGAAGTTCTGCCGGAATGCGCGCAACTGATGAACCCAGGTGCCTTGCGTCCGTTCGTGGAGGCGTTCACGGGCCGATTGCTGAGTCTGGGGTACACCCACCTGACGGTGTTAGGCTACGAAGCCCCGGCTCGTCACTTCGGACAATGGCTGCAGAACACGAAGATCGCCGTCGCTGAGATTGACGACAATGTCGTTCGCCGGTTTGCGCGGCATCGATGCCGTTGCCCTGGCATCCGGCAGGCCACTCGACTGTCCATCAAATACGTCAACCGCGCTCGCCGATTCGTTGGCTTCCTGGCGGAATGCGGGGCGGTGACACTGTCGGAACAGGTGCCGCCGTGTCCTGACGAGAACGAGATCTTTGCTTTCCAGGCCTGGCTGAGACGGCATCGCGGAATCTCGGAGCGCACCGTCTGGCGCCATGGTCGTATGGTCATGCGCCTGCTTCCGGCTCTAGGCCCCGATCCCATGCAGTACAATGCTGCTCTCGTCCGACAGGTGATCCTGGACGAGGGAAAGCGAAGTTCGCACGCCTACCTCAAGACCATGACGATGGCGCTGCGAGGCTATCTTCGATATCTGGCTGCCCATGGCCTGTGCCATTCGGGGCTTGATCAGGGCATACCGACAATCCCGCAATGGCGGTTGTCGGCGTTACCGCGCTACATCCCCACTGCGGACGTCGAGCGGGTCATCGCGTCGTGCGACGTCACGATGCCGATGGGCATCCGCGACCGCGCGGTGCTTCTGCTGCTGGCCCGTCTCGGCCTGCGCGCCGGCGACATTGCAGGCATGCGCCTCGACGATATCGACTGGCGTGAGGGAACCCTGCGTGTCCGTGGCAAAGGCCGTCGTGAGAGCCGGCTCCCGCTCCCCCAGGACGCTGGCGACGCGATCATCGCCTATCTCCGAGACGCCCGGCCGATCGCCGCCTGTGAGCAGATTTTCCTGCGGACTGTTGCACCGCATCGGTCGTTGGCGAGCGCAAGCGTCTCGAGCATCGTCAGTCTTGCCCTTGAGAGGGCCGGCATTGATGACCCGCCGTCGCGAGGTACCAATCTGCTTCGGCACTCCGCAGCGACCGGCCTGCTGCGTGCCGGCGCCACGCTGGACATGGTCGGAACCGTGCTTCGCCACCGATCGATCGACACCACCGCCCATTATGCGAAGGTGGACGTCAATATGTTGCTTCAGATCGCGCAGCCCTGGCCCGGGAGCGTGTCATGCTGAGCAGAGCTGGCTCGGGAAATTTGAACAGCGGGATAAGTGGAGTTTCTGCCTGACTGTGGCCAGAATGGCTGCTGAACAGGAGAGACGATGAGCAAGAGACCGCGCCGGAACCACTCTCCGGCTTTCAAGGCCAAAGTGGCCCTGGCCGCCGTGAAGGGTGAGAAGACCCTGGCCGAACTGGCGCAGCAGACCGTATGTTCGTTGCCGGTGGAGGTGGCTCGTCCACACTATGCGATGAGCGAGGGTTGCGCCGGATGGGCCGGCGCCGAGCCTCCCGCACAGGGGACGAGCCATGCAGCAGAAGAGCAAAGTGTTTGTCGGTCTGGATACCTCCAAACTGAAGATCTCCGTCGCCGTGGCCGAGGACGGCCGCCAGGGAGAGATCCGCTTTCTCGGCGAGATCGACAATACCCCCGAGGCGGTGCGGCGCCTGGTCCACAAGCTGGCGAGCCGGCACGGCGAATTGTTGTTCTGCTACGAGGCCGGCCCCACCGGCTATGGCCTGCAGCGCCAGATCGCGGCTCTGGGACATGAGTGTGCCGTCATCGCGCCGTCGCTCATCCCCAAGCGTCCGGGCGAGCGCGTCAAGACCAACCGGCGCGATGCCCTCA
>NZ_VOSK01000630.1 GCF_009296175.1 Microvirga tunisiensis
GGTGTTCAAGCTGGTGATGGCGGCCGCAAGAAGCTGGCGGAGGTTGATGGGCGAAAACCAGTTGCCCAAGGTGATCGCCGGTGTCAGGTTTAAGGACGGCACCGAGATCATTCCGATGCCGACAAACAGCGCCGCCTGATCGGCCCCATCACCTAAATTCCGTCATAGCTCCCCTGTGGAGGTACATTGGTAGACCCAAGGACATACCTGCCTCTAAGTGGCCTTTACGTTATAAAAGCGAGGACGGGCGGACAATTATCCAGTCTATTGAGCCGGAAGACGGTAACTCTGCCTCAACACAGGTCGTAACGGCGAAGCACAGCGACCATTCATGACCAACTTGGACTGATATCCCGGGTGCACTCTATGCCCACGTGGGCAGGGCAGGCGAATGTGCGCATGTCGTGATCAGTATGGAGCTCATGATTTTCATTAATGGCAGCTCCACAGAGTTGGGCTCTGTGGAGGATTCCGTCACCTCTGCCTGAATCAGGCCTCAAGACGGGACGTGCCGGCACCAGCGGAATCAATCATCCGTCTCGGTGGCAGTGTCTCCGCCGTCTTCTTCTGCGGCAGGGAAACTGTCCGCAGCATTCGCGCAGGGTCCGCAAACGCGCTCGCTCGGCTGGCGCAGCCATCGGGTAATCCCGGGGCAGATCCCACTTTTTACGGTAGGCTTTGGGGGTAAGACCGAGACTGCTCAAATGCGAATAAAGCGTCTTGTACGGCTGGCCGTCCTCGAGCGAGATAATGGCATGATGAAGGATCGAGCGTTCGACTGGGATTGCTGGGACTTGTCTTGGGCGACTCTGTGGCTTTGGCACCGCCGCGATGATTTCGTTGAGAAAGATCTTAAGTCGATCCTCTACTCGCTCAGAGGCGTAAGGAGCGCCTTGCCTTGACAAGATCAGGGCAAGCGTCACGCTCAAGCGGACAATTTCGTCAATTGAATATGAAACGTGTTCAGTCATGATCGTTATTCGAATGGGTGAATGGAATTTAGCCCGAGCCGGTAGCGCCAATGTTCTGATCACACTGCACTGCACAAGGGCCAAGGCACATCGTTTTCTTGGCTCTTTCGTTGTTTCTAAGCCAATTGCTGCTTCTTTGGGTTCGAAACCAGCTCAAGATGCTGTTCGATAGTCAGTTTTTATTTGTCTGATTGTGATTGATCCTTTTCTCAGTTGGTGTTGATGTTCCCCACTCCAGCCGATCATCGAGCGAGGATTGAGCCGAGGACAGGCGGCAGAGTTGGACATACGCAGGTGTTGCTCGGCATCCCTACCCTTCTCCGGGATTTTCTGGTTGCCCTTCTTTGACCTTCAGCTTTGGCGATGACTGTCTCAAACCCAACCGTGGGATCGACACACCTCGCCCTTTAGTTGTCCTATGGGTGGAGGGCTGTCGTCCCAGGCTATCCACATTCATGCGTGGTGCTGTTGTTGTTAGTAATGCAGGTCCCGTCTCCTGCTCTAACCGCGCATCAGTACTGCGCCGGCAGTCTTCACTTTGAGGGGATTCAATGGTTCCAGTGATACCCCAAGAACGATTCATCTCATTGTCCGAGATCTCCGCCCCGCAGAGCTCTCAAGCGGTCTCAGGTGTCTTCCAAGGGAAGAACGAGATGTAGGCGAACGTGACGAACAGTATGGTCAGCGACTTTTGCACGGCAATGCGCATCTCCGTTGGCTCCTTGCTGCTGACGTCATAGACCAAGGCACAACTTTGGCCTGTCCAGTCAGCCCGGGTCTCGGCCCACATGAGCTCGATTTCGACATGCCCCGGCGTGTGGGTCACCAAATAGCCGCCAACCCGGTGCGAGGTTGGTAAGTTGAGGGTGAGGGTTTTCTGCTTCGCCTCCCCTTCCAGGGTGACGTCGCCGATGGCGGCAGCATGGCCCTTGACGCCAGGTCCGTGACTTCGGAAGACACCGGTGAAGGAGATGCGGGAACTAGATCCTTAGCACAGTGATTTTGACGGTTTGACACCGCCAAGCTCGTGCTGCGGACTTCGCATCTGGTACCGAGGCCCCGTCCAATGGGGATCAATCCACTTGCAGATCCCGCACCGCTTCGAAG
>NZ_VOSK01000631.1 GCF_009296175.1 Microvirga tunisiensis
CTCCCCGCGCCGCCAATGCCTTGATAGTCATGCGAGCCTCCTGATCGAGCCGGCTCATGCGCTCCTCCGTGTCGTCCCGTGACACGGTAGGTCGACTTCAACCGGAGGCGACATCTCGTAAATCTGGCCGTCGCCTTACTCACACATTCGCGCGTCGCGCTACACAAGCCTGCGTAGAGAAGCGCGATGCCGAGGACGAGGGAGAGAAGCCACATTGATGCTGACCTGCATTTTCGATCCATGAGCGGTTCAACTTTCCGCAGGCCTGCGGGCGCGCTCCAAGGTCAGATCCTCGGTGCGGAGCAAAAGATCGCTTAAGTCCAGTCTGAACTGCTCGAAGGCGAATCCGAGAGCGAAGACCTGTCCGAAGGTTTTTCCAGGCAGCTCACGCATGAGAGCCTCCGATCTGAACGCTTCCGCCTCGCCGCTGAAGGCGTTCAAGGCTTCCTGAAAAGCATAGGGGTCGGGAGGAGCCTTGCGATGCTGGAGTGCTTGCGCGAGATCGAGGAGCAGCGCGCGGGTCGTCTCATGCAGGGCGATGAGCGAATGGCCGAGCCTATCCCGAACCGGAGCAGGCAGGGGAGTGGAGGCCGCGCGGCCGATCATCACCAGATCATGCCGCACCCGGTAGAGCGTGCGGATGAGCGGCTCCGGATCGGGGGCTTCGGTCAGATGGCTCTTTCTTTCCCGTGTCGCTTCCTCGGCAGCCGCCTCAGCCTTCTTCAAGGCGGACCGGATCTGGGGATGGAGCTTCTGCAGCGCCGAGCGGCCTTGCGGGCCGGCCGTCAGTTCCTCGATGAAGACGGAGAACAGCTCGGCATTGAGGGACACGACCTTGGCCGCAGCATCGGTCATCAGGGTATGCGCCCGCGCAGGCAGGATAAAGACAGAGACGACAACGCCGACGATATTGCCGAGCGTGATCTCCAGCACCCGATCGAAAGCGGAGGCGAGGGGGCCTATGGCTTGTCCGGTAGGCGGCAGAAGCATGATGAGCGAGGTAATGGGCGCGACCCGAAATGCCGGCTTCACCGCTGCCAGAAGCGCCAAGGGAAACAAGGCCACGACCATGGCGAACCCCAAATTCAAGGGTGAACTGTGAGGAACGAAGGCTGCGACCAGACCGCCATAAATCGCCCCGGTCAGGGTTCCGCTGAACCGCTCGACCGCGGCCTTGAGCGAACCGCCGACGCTTGCCTGCATCACGACGACGGCCGTAATCACGGCCCAGTAGCCCTGTGGCAGATCGAGGATCTTCGTGACGGAATAGGCAAGGGTGCCGGCGATGGTGACACGCAGCGCCAGCTTCAATTCCGCAGAACGTGCTCCGATGCGGCCGCGTATCCGTTCGATCCACCCAGACGATGCCATGCGATTCTCCGGACGCAGAGCATAGAGGGCGGTTCGCAGGTCCCGCTACGGGAAAGACGATCCGTTTCGTCGTGCCTTACTCGCGCGGCACCACGACGAGGCTCGATCCGCAATCATCGCAGAAGCCGAGAGCGGGGGACGCAATCATCTGCGTCGTCCGGCATTCGGGGCAGCCTTTCAGCGCCATATGAAGCGATCCTTGCATCTGATGTGCACTTTCGCGGAACGCCTCACTTACTTGGACGGCCTGTTCGAACATGGGCGCCTCCCTTGAGGACCCTGATGCTGCGCCTCTCGGGAGCCTTGGTCAATCAAGCATTCTGGGTCTTCAGGCGGGTTCTCGGCGACCCGTCGGCAGCATTGTTTCCATACGGGTGACGAGGCTTGCCGCAACCGAAAAGAGCCCGAAGAGAACATGTGGCCAATAGACCCAATCGGAGAATCCGAACAGGAAAGGAGAGGCCGCGAGCGCAATCCCGCCGAGCCCGTCGAGGATCAAGTGCAGGGACATCGGCAGGATCTTGATGAGGCCGAGCTCATAAGCCGTGAGAGCGGAATACAGGATTGCGCCTAGGGCGTGTCTGCAAAGGGGTTCCATGAGGAGCTTGGAGTTCCCATTTATCCAACGTGACACGTTACGAGTTGACGGACCGGCAGTGGCAGCGCCTTGAGCCGCTTCTGCCGCCCGAGCGGCCGC
>NZ_VOSK01000632.1 GCF_009296175.1 Microvirga tunisiensis
AACCGCAATCTTCTGCGCCAAAGTCTCAACCATTCCGGTTAGACACTCCTGTTCCTGAAAGGCGCTGAGATGCCCACATAGCCGCCTGGGTGCGATTAGCTGCACCGATCTTGCGCAGGATGGCTTTGACATGGACCTTGATGGTGGCTTCCGTAATGTCCAGCTTGCGAGCGATGGCCTTGTTCGGCGCTCCCTCTTTCAGGCAATTCAGGATTTGTATCTCTCGCGGCGAGAACTTGCGGTCCATCAGATCAGAAGGTTTCAACTCTCGTGATCTGTGATCATCAGGTGTCTGCTCAAGGCATTGAAGCGATCCATCCACGACGGCGCGAAGGACCCCAGAGGGCAATACAGCCTCGCCGAGCATGACCAGTTCAAGGGACTTGATCAGAATCTCAAGGGTACTGGGTGCTGAACAGAAGCCATCTACGCCAGCCTGATATCCCAGCCGCACGAAGCCGAGGTCGAACCGATCCGCCAAGGCTACGATGCGAGCCTCCGGACACTGCCTTCTCACGTTCCGGACAACCTCAAGCGCGTCACAGGTGTTCTGACTGGCTTCGATAAGGACAAGAGCAGGTTCTGAAACCAAGTCCTGGACAAGAGTTGGATCAGCGGCAGAGGCTGTCACGGCAGGAGCAAACGGCGTTCCCCGCAGGATTTGCTGGAGTCCCGACCGCTGGCGCAAGACTCATGTGATTGCTTGCCAACCCAGCCGCAGCCTCCAACAAAAACCCCGTTCTGGGACGGGGTTAGAGTTTCAGGAGAAATCATGCTGTGTAAAGCAATGCTGCCCAACCGGCACCAGTTCCTCCGGTGAGAACGAAACCTGCGCAAGAACGGAACGTCCAGCTTTCACGTTATCTCTGTGTGCTCCCTATGGCGCGAACAAGACGATGGAGGAACACATGCTTGGTAAGCATCTGGCATTGGCTCTGCTCGGCACCACCCTGATCGCCGCCCCGGCTCTGGCTCAAACCAGCCCGTCCGCAGGCTCTACCACGACTCCTCCCGCTGGTTCGACGGCAGCCCCCTCATCCGGGCAGATGAACACGGGCAACTGGATGACTCAGGAGCAGCCGGGGCAGTGGCGGGCCTCCAAGCTTGAAGGCTTGGATATTTACAACCAGAACAACGAGAAGATCGGCGACATCAGCGAACTGCTCGTGGACAGCAGCGGCAAAATTCAGGCGGTGGTCGTGGGCGTCGGCGGCTTCCTGGGCATCGGCGAGCGCGATGTGGCTATTCCCTTCGACCAGATCAAACTCGTGAACGAGCCGCGGGCTGTGGCCACCGCAGCCACTACGCCGGGTGGTCCCACGACAGCCGATCCGAATGCCCCGGCCACGCCAAGGGCCACCGCAACGGCTCCGGGGGCGGCCAGCCCGACTGCGCCGACCACCACCGGCACCGTGGCCACAGACCGGACCGCTGACAATGCGGCCCGCGCGGCTCCCGATCATGCGATGCTGACAACGAACATGACCAAGGATCAGCTCAAGGCGGCTCCTGAGTTCAAATACGCTCGCTGAGAAGATCAATCCTGCCAGAAAGGGGCCTCGCGGCCCCTTTCGCTCCTGCGCTACAGCCGCGAGATGCACAGAGCCATAACTCTTCCATTTGAGTTTGGCGAGGCGCTTACTCGACGATCTCGACGATCTGACGGGTGCGCGGATCAACCAGCACCGTGTGGTTGTTCACAACCCATTTAGCGTCAAGCTGGCGTAGGTTTTGGCTGCCCCAAGCCACCCGTCCAGGGGTCTTCGCGCTCTAGTTGTCTGGATGCGAGACCTCCTTGGCATGAGCGATGACCTGGAGGGCTGGCGGCAACGCGTCTGCATCGGGTGGCTTGTAGCGGCGGTTGGCGAGCTTCGGCTCGGCAGCCAGGCGGCTTCGCACAACCTCATCCGGGGATCGCCCCTTGAGCACGCGTTGACGTCTTCTGTTATAGGCCTGATTGAAGCCCTTGAGCAGCGTCTCGAGGTCCCGATGGCTGTAGATGGTGATGCCCAGCACCTCGCGCTGCACCCGCCCGTTGAAGCGCTCCACGAGACCATTGG
>NZ_VOSK01000633.1 GCF_009296175.1 Microvirga tunisiensis
GCGCTGGCAGGGCTTTGGACTCAGTGGCATGATCCAAGATACCTGAAACCGCCGGGCCTTGCTCGCGCAAAGCTATGATTCACGTAGTGAAATCAAACGTTTGCCGTTTGTGGACGGAAACTAGCTATGTCCATGGCGCCAATGGTGAGCCGTTGCTCGGCGTGACTATCGGGCAGGCGCTTGACCGTGCCGCTGTCACCTGGGCAGATCAAACTGCTCTGATCGCGCGCGCCCAAGATATCCGATGGACCTGGCACGAGCTAAGGGACCATGCCGACGCCTTCGCGGCCGGCTTGCTTGCACTTGGCCTCCGGCGGGGCGACCGGATCGGCATCTGGTCTCTCAACCGCGCGGAATGGACGCTGACCCAGTTCGCCGCCGCGCGGGCGGGGTTAATCCTGGTGACGATCAATCCGGCCTATCGCCTGTCCGAGCTGGAGTTCGCTCTGAATAAGGTCGGCTGTGTGGCCCTGGTGACAGCAACCGCCTTTAAGAACAGCGACTACATCGGGATGGTCAACGCTCTTGCACCGGAACTCGCCGCCTCCATCCCAGGCCAGCTCTCTTCAGCGCGGCTGCCGCAGCTGCGTGCTGTGATCCAGATCGGTGGACCGCCAGCGTCGGGCGCGATCCCCTTTGACGATGTTGCCGCCCGGGGTGGCGAGGCCGAGCGTGCCGAGCTCCGCGAGCTTGCCAGCCTGCTCCAGTTCGATGACGCGGTGAACATCCAGTTCACCAGTGGCACCACTGGCTCGCCGAAGGGTGTCACGCTGACCCACCACAACATCCTCAACAACGGTTACTTCGTCGGCCGCGCCATGCAGCTGACTGCGGCGGACCGGATCTGCATCCCGGTCCCCCTCTATCACTGCTTCGGTATGGTGATGGGCAACCTCGCGGCGGTGACCCATGGCTGCGCCATGGTCTATCCAGGCGAAGGCTTCGACCCACTGGCGACCCTGGAGGCGGTGCAGGCCGAAGGTTGTACTGCGCTCTACGGCGTCCCCACCATGTTCATCGCCGAGCTGGACCATCCGGAGTTCGCACGTTTCGATTTCAGCACCCTGCGCACTGGGATCATGGCAGGGGCACCCTGCCCTATCGAGGTGATGCGACGTGTCGTCGAGCAGATGAACATGCGTGAGGTCACCATCGCCTACGGCATGACGGAAACCAGCCCGGTCAGCTTTCAGAGCGCGGTCGACGACCCGACGGAGCGGCGCGTCTCCACAGTTGGCCGCATTCACCCCCACCTTGAGGTGAAGATCGTGGATACGGAGGGACGCATAGTCCAGCGCGGTCAGTCGGGCGAGCTGTGCACGCGGGGCTACTCCGTCATGCTCGGGTACTGGGGCGAGGCTGAGAAAACGGCGGAGGTGATCGACGCCGCACGCTGGATGCATACCGGTGACCTCGCCATTCTGGACGACGAGGGATACTGCAACATCGTCGGCCGCATCAAGGACATGGTGATCCGGGGAGGTGAGAACCTCTACCCACGCGAGATCGAGGAGTTCCTCTTCCGCCATCCGAAGATCCAGCAGGTCCAGGTCTTTGGCGTGCCCGACCCGAGGTACGGTGAAGAGCTCTGCGCGTGGATCAGAGTTCGCGAGGGTGAGACGATGACGGAGGACGAGGTGCGGGCGTTCTGCCAGGGACAGATCGCCCACCAGAAGATCCCGCGCTACGTCCAGTTCGTAGACGAGTTCCCCATGACCGTCACCGGCAAGGTCCAGAAATTCATCATGCGTCAGATCGTAGAAGAGCAATTCGGGTTAAAGCCTGACGAGACTGCGTAGATCTGTGGGTTCCCGTCGCGAGCCCTGAGTAAAGAGAGCATGAGGCTTTATGGGGTGGGAATAGAGCAGTTGAGTGCCGTCGTCATTGATGTGCTGGTGAACGTCTTGAGGTGGCAGGCTCCCGGAACTGTGAGGTGGCTCGGTTTGGTTGAACAGCGTTTTCGGTTCGCTAAGTGGAGCGTCTGCCGGGGTTACGCTGCCGCGCGTTGCGGAAGCGGGTTGAAGTAGGCCTGATCGGGCGTGCTCCGGTCAAGGCT
>NZ_VOSK01000634.1 GCF_009296175.1 Microvirga tunisiensis
ACCCCATGTCTTCTCCGCCAACGCGTTCCGACGTTCCAAACCTCGCCGCGATGAAAAAGGCGCAACAGATTGGCTCGCCCAAGCCGCAAGTCAGGTCATCGCAACCAGCGCAGGTGAATACGATCGGCTAGGGCCGCCTGCGCGGACTACTGCTCCATGAGCTGGCAAAGCGTATTGGCGCTGAATGACGTACGCTTTTGGGTCATGAGCACCGGTCAGTTTTGGTTCAGAGCAGTAGTTGAACACCCAACGTGCTGAATATAATCTTCCTCGGCGAACGGGGGAATATGATGACTTACTGGTGGGTCAACCACAAGCAGACATACCGACAGGAAGTCGAGGGTCAGTACATCTGGTCGCCCAAGACCAAGAGCAACGGCAGCCGCAACCAGTCCTACGATAACCTGCGGCTCGTCGTGCCTGGCGATCTTGTTTTCTCATACGCTGGTGCGCAGATCCGACAGCTTGGTATCGTTACACGCCCAGCTGTTTCTAGCCCTAAGCCACCCGAGTTTGGATCAGCCGGCACAAACTGGGCGCAGGATGGCTGGATGGTGCCAATCGAATGGCATGCGCTGCCACAGCCACTGAGACCCAAGGAGTTCATAGGCGAGATCAGACCCTACCTTCCAGAGAAGTATGCCCCGTTAAATGCAGAAGGGGATGGTTATCAGCACGTCTACCTCGCTGCTGTCCCCGACGCGATGGCGGCGGTGCTGCTGGCTCGGCTGGGTGCCTGGGGCGTCGACGTTCTTCGGATTGCCCGGGGTGCTGGGGACGACGATGGTGCGGTCCGTCGGGTCGATGACGCCCTTGAGACTGAGATCCAGAGCGATCTTGGTTTGGACGAGACCACTCGGAGGGCCGTGATTGAGGCAAGGCGCGGTCAAGGCCGGTTTCGCCTCAATGTCGAGGCCGTCGAGCAGGCCTGCCGTGTGACTGGCGTGACTGACCCGCGGTTGCTCCGGGCTAGCCATATCAAGCCCTGGCGGTCCTGCACGACGAGCGCTGAGCGGCTCGATGGGAACAATGGGCTGTTGCTCTGCCCGAATGTCGATCATCTGTTCGACCGGGGCTACATCTCCTTCCAAAATGATGGGCGGATCCTTGTCTCGCCGCTCATTGATGCCAACCAGATTGCTCGTCTTGGTGTTTCGACGGCACCGCCGCTGAACGTAGGCGCCTTTAGCTCGGGACAGGCCAGCTATCTCGCCTTCCATCGTGAGAGCGTGTTCCTTCATGGGCGTTGATCAGCACGACAGGGTTGTGGGAGGGGACGCTCGCCAGCCTACGATCATGGATAAGGGCTGGTGCAACCTCGCGTGGACCCCATGGGTGCCGCTTGAGCGAGAGGAGATCCGGCGTACGGCTCCACTCCTCCCAGGCGTCTATCGCATCCGATCTGAAGGCCGAGGGCCAAACCGCCTCACCTATATCGGACAGACCGGACGGACCTTGCGCGAGCGTCTGCTCGCGCTGGCCTCAGGTGTCAACGCCGAGGAGTGTCCTTTCAATGATCCTCATACGGCGGCACCACATCTCTGGCTGCTGCGGCGGCTGGATTGCGCTCGGCTCGAGTGCTCCTGTGCACCAGTTATGGGCGACGTGCAGGTCCTTCGGGGCACTGAGGACATGCTGCTCTGGCGACACAGGGTGGAGACTGACTTTTCGGTAGAGGCCAACTACGGCCGCTTCTATCTGGGCTATGCTCGCCCGACAAACCGATGGATCGTCCGTGGTGGGCGTTCAAGCACCCGGATTCCTGGCCGCACAGCCGCGCCGCTGCCCATCGACAGCACAACGCCTAATTTCTCTTTCACTCATCCAGCGCTCCAGGGCCACACTAGCCGTTCTTATGCATGGGAAGGTTGATGAAGGCTGGCGAGTGTAGCTTAAGCACTTGAAGCAGCGTAGGATTTGGTTGTTGAGACTAATCCCTGCCACCAATTGCCCTGTGCCACACTCGCCATGCCGGACGATACACCTGCCACCTTCCCGTTTCCAGCCGTTGGCCGCAAGAAGATCACCGCTGCTTTCGACGGTGGGCGCCTG
>NZ_VOSK01000635.1 GCF_009296175.1 Microvirga tunisiensis
CACTTTGCTCTTCTGCTGCATGGCTCGTCCCCTGTGCGGGAGGCTCGGCGCCGGCCCATCCAGCGCAACCCTCGCTCATCGCATAGTGTGGACGAGCCACCTCCGCCGGCAACGAACATACGGTCTGTCAGGTGCTGCCACGAGCCGAGCGGGATAGAGCCATAGGCGCGTTGCCCCCGTAAGGCTCGCGCATGAGTACGGGCCATCTTGGTGGTGATCCCGCCTTCATCCAGGAGCACCAAGCGTTCTACGGCAAGCTCGCTCATCTGCTGGCGGTAAGCCTCACGCTCGGCGGCAATCTCAGGCAGATCCTGCTCGGCCGCCCGGAGGGTCTTTTTGTCCGACGCAGCTTGAGGCGCTGGAGCGTGCGGCACATCACCGAACGGCTGACGCGCCTGCCGGTGAGCCCGAACAAGCGCTCAGCATACTCATCCAGGCGGGCATCGTTGGTCTCAGCCACGAGCGCCTGTAACAGCGAAAGCTCTGTAGGACCCAGCACCCCGGCCGGTCCGCCGCGGTGCCCCTCATGGCCGGCTTGACGGATCCAGTTGCAGACGGTGGCCGGACAGACGCGAAAGCGGCGGGCAATCGCCACCTGACTGCCTTTTCCTTGCTCGTAGGCCACCAGAACGCGCTCGCACAAATCGGCAGAATAGGGCTGGAGCATGGTAGGCCTCCTGGGCCAACACCTCACCTACGGCCTTGGATTCAGACCAGCCTGCAAGTCGTTGTAACGCTGCTGACCTGATGCCAAGATGGCGTTGCATTCGCCGCCAATTTGAATGCCCGAACCAATCGTGCCCGAGATGGCCATTAGGCTAGTTGCGGAATAAAAATCTGTAAAACGAGAAACAGCGAGTACCACCCACCTAAGGAGGCGAGGATTGGTAGCGCTGAATAAAGACGCACGGGTTTATGAGTTTATTCATTCAGGTTGAGTAACCTCACGGGAACAAGAAAAGAAGCTGCCGTAGGGGCGGTCCGACTATGTTTGAGTTCATTGACGAGAATGACTTATCTTTCGAGCGGAAAGTTGATCGTCCCACCCTTCCACAAAACTTTGGTATCTCTGTCCCGGAGCAAGCGCGTACTCCCGGCCGAGTCGCGAGCAGTGCGCTGGACCTAAGTGCCGGCCCCTTATCCGCTATTCTGGATGCCCTCCCACAAATGGTCCGGATCTCGGACCCAAGCGGGCGTCTTGAGTACCGCAACAAGCGTTTCTACGAATTCACTGGCGCAACCTCAGGTGAGATTGAGGCCGAGGATTGGAAAAAGGTTGTCCACCCAGGGGACGGCGAGGGAGCGTGGGCTGAGTGGCGCCGATGCCTACGGACTGGCGAGGAATACGAGGCGAGATACCGCGTTCGCCACCATTCCGGTGAATACCGGTGGATTCTGGCTCGCGCCAACCCGAACTACGACGACAAGGGAAACATAGTCAGGTGGTTTGGCACCAGCACGGATATACATGAGCAACGCCGGGCCGAAGAAGCTCTGCGGATCAGCGAAGAGCGGCTTCGGCTTGCCCTGGAGACAACGGCTCTTGGCATCTGGGACGCGGATCTGGTCACAGGCACCCGCGAATGGACCCGAGAGGCGCGCAACATCCTGGGTCTTGCGCCTGAGGCGCCAACCACGCGCGAAACATTCCTGGATCGTGTCCACCCGGAAGATCGTACCCGGATGGAGGCCAAGTTCTTCGCGCTACAGCCGGAAAGCATCCTGAGCTATCAGGAAGAATGCCGGATCATCCGGGCAGACACGGGGGAGGAGAGATGGGTCGCCACAAGCGGCCGGACGCTCTTCAACACTGAAGGCAAAGCGATCCGCAAGCTAGGAACCATCCAGGACATCACAGCTCGCAAGGAGGGCGAAGTAGAGACCTGGCGAGCCGCAAACTACGACACATTGACTGGACTGCCGAAGTCTCTTTCATAATGCAGCCTTTCTTCAGATCCCCGGGAGGCGGATCATCTTAATGTCCTGATAATTCTCATAGTTCTTCGGCCTGCGGGCGATGACCGCCTGCACTCCTTGGCGAACGGCCTC
>NZ_VOSK01000636.1 GCF_009296175.1 Microvirga tunisiensis
AGCCTTGACCGGAGCACGCCCGATCAGGCCTACTTCAACCCGCTTCCGCAACGCGCGGCAGCGTAACCCCGGCAGACGCTCCACTTAGCGAACCGAAAACGCTGTTCAACCAAACCGAGCCACCTCACTTGTCCTCATCGATCTCCATGAACCGACGTTACCACGCGCGGCACCCAAAATCCCGCGGCCCCGCTCGGATGGATACTCATCAACTGGGTCGAGAGCGGCAAAGCCCCGGATTCCCTTCAGGCGCGGCAGATGGCAGGCTCGCAGGTCGTGCGACCCCGCCCGCTGTGCCCTTATCCGCAGGTAGCGAAGTACTCTGGCGCTGGGAACTTGGACGAGGCTGCGAGTTTCAGCTGCTCCCAACCATAAGAGAGCACAGCGTGTCCTAGGGCTTCTGTTAATCCCGCTGAGACGCGATCACGGCCGACACCATTGAGATACCCACGCACAACGCCGTTGGAGATCCAAAGTGGATCAAAGACACAGGTCGGTGAGCCCGCAGCAATGTCCGATAATCCCTACTTATCGGACATTGCGTTGCGTGAAATACGTGAAGCAACCGTGATCTTAGCCCGATCAGGAGTTTTCTGTAGAAGAGCTTCTATTCGAGAATAATAGCTCGTCAAGTCGAGCAATTGCTCGACGAGTAGCGCTACCTGCTCCACCTTTTGACGCTTTTTGCACAACGCTCAGACATTCGGTGAGCAAAGCACGGATGCGAGGGATTTCGACTGAAAGAGGATGGTTTAAACCTTGTATCGCCAGTCCGATCTCTGTCACCGCCTTTGTATCAGAGGCGTGTACGGCTTCGCCATCTAGAATGCGCTTCTGTGTTTTGGCGACCCGCATAGAAGGTTTGGCGTAAGCCGTGTCCGGTGATGCGAGGCGCTTCCTATACAGGTCCTTGCGAGGCGGTTGAACGGGCAAGGTATCGATGTAGGCAATGAGATCCTTATCAGAGAGACCTGCCTTGCGAGCAAAATACCTTATAGGCAGCCAATCGCCGAAGGTGCTTTCCACTGCGAACCGAATGTAGTCCAAGGGTTCGCCTAAACATTTGTCCGCAAGGAAATCTTGGAGCATATCAGCCCGAGTGATGACGCCTTTCCTGACGATCTGGGTCGGGTTGGCAGCTGTGACATCCCCGACTAGGCGGAGGGCTGGGGATCCGGACTTTTCAATGAACTCGCCTTCTTTGATGAAGGAAATTTGGTTGATCAATCTGGATAGCTCGCTTTCCGTCTGTCAGCTCCATCTCGTCAAGATCCGCAATCATAGCCCGGCCTGGCCCCAGGCGGAGTAAGCGAACTACCATTGGAAGTATGTCAGCCCGTGCATAAGTGTCGCGCGCGTCCAAGAGGCTTCTCAGATCACTGTATTTGATGCGGGTTGAGATGCCCGGATAGCGAAAGAAGATATCTCCCTCAGAAATGTTGCCTTCTGTCTTGGTTGCGACAACGGGGCGACTTGGGTGTGGTTCGACATGGATGACCCCGACTTTAAATCCACCAACCTCGAAGATTGCTGTTTGAAAGCGAGGAGTTGGGTCAAAAATGCTTTTCACACGCTTTGCTAAATCCGCAGGATCGGCCTTGATGAACTCATCGTTTGCCATGCCGACGACCTCATGCTTGGCCTCACCACCAGCATCTTGATCCTTGATACCGAAGAAGATGTAGCCACCACGGTTGTTAGCCAACGCAGCCATCGGCCGGAGCCACCGAGCGGAGTGCTTCATTTGGAAGTTTTCTTTGCACTCTGCACAGTCCGTCTCGCCTGCGGTCAGTCGCCAAACACCGTCCCCGCCCTGATGAAACATCTTCATCAGTGTGGTCTGTGAAAGGGGGCTGACTTCCTCCTGTTCGGTAGGAACTATTTTGGCGCTTTCTGGGGCACGTTGAGAGTAATTACCCACGCCCCATTTTGACCTGAGGTTCAGGTGGACACGGTCTGAAGAATTGTCTTGAACGCGTTGGTTCCCGGGCCGAGACGCGCCGTGTCGACGACGGTGCGAATGTCTGCTTCGCCT
>NZ_VOSK01000637.1 GCF_009296175.1 Microvirga tunisiensis
ATAGAGACAAGTATCCATAGCGGGGCTCCTCAACCGTTGCACACCCCGCATCCGCCTCATCAATCTTCACGAAAGCTATTCCAAATCAAGCACTTGAAGCGAGTAATAAAATTGCTCACCAGCCTCTTTATGGCCGCGATCATCCCTATGGCATGCCGGGGACGGGCGATGCGCCGGCGGTCGCGACGTTGACCCGTGATGATTTGGCGGAATTCCACCGCGCCTGGTTCCGGCCCGAAAAGGCGAAGCTGTTCGTTGTCAGCGATCTTCCGCTCGCCACCCTGCAGCCGCTGCTCGAAGCCCGCTTTGGTACCTGGAACGGGACCGGCCCGGCAGGGGCCAAGCGCTTCGATATCCCAACCCCGGCGCCGCGCCCGCGGATTGTGCTCGTCGATCGAAAGGACTCACCGCAGTCGCTGATCAGGGCCGCCGTCGTGCTCGCCGTCAAAGGGACCGACGACACGCTGGCGCTCGAGAGCGCTGCCGAGGTGGTCGGTGGCAGCTTCCTGTCGCGCATCAACATGGACCTGCGCGAGGAGAAGGGATGGTCCTATGGCGTCCGGGCAGGACTTAAGCAGGTGCGTGATCGCATGACCTACACGATCAGCGCGCCCGTTCAGGCTGACAAGACCGGTGCGGCCATCGCTGCGCTGCTGGCCGACTATCAGGCGTTTCTCACGGGCAAAGGCGTCACCGCAGAGGAGCTGGAGCGCAACCGGTCCGGCATGATTCGCACCCTGCCTGGAGCGTTCGAGACGGCAGGTGCGGTGATGGGTGCCATGCAGGAGAACGATCGCCTCGGCCGGCCTGACGATTACTACCAGCAGCTCCCAACGCGGGTCCGTGCACTGGATCCGGAGCGGCTCGACGCTGCCATGCGCGGAACAGTCGATCCGGCGCGGCTGACGTGGGTTGTCGTGGGCGACGCGGCCTCTGTCCAGCCGCAACTCGAGAGCCTGGCATTGCCGGTGGAGGTGGTTGCCGCGCCCTGATCTCCTTGAGGTGAGCATCCAGAAGGGACGCGAGGAAGCGGCTCGCATCTGACCCGATATCCGACGAGCGGGGCCTTCGGGCCCCGTTTCCTTTTATTGATTCGGCTTGGGAGAACTTGAACTATGCGGCATTGTGGAAGGGCTGATGCCCGAAGTAGCTCCGGATCCGTGCGGGCCGCTTGGTCAGTCGGCGCATGTGGCTGATGACGGTGCGTTTGAGTTCGTGCTTGCTGCGGGCCGGCGGCTTGCGGGTCACGGCTTGCTTCAGGTCGGCGTTCAGACCCTCGTCCGGGTTCAGCTCGGGGCTCTAGGACGGCAAGTGGAAGACCTCGATCTGCTCCTGGCGCTCGGCCAACGCGGCATCGGAGCCCGCAAACAACGAATTCGTGCGCGTGAGAGCAATCTCCCGGCCACTCTGCCCATATCGGGCAGGAAGTCATCGTCCATTATCGCTGGCATGCCCTGTACGGGCGGCGCGTTGCCCTCCGCCGGAGGGAGCAACGTGTCTCCGGACATTTTGTGCAGATTGAAGCAGAGCCTGGCGTCATCCTGGTGATGGCAGCCTGGATGCTCGACCCGGTCGCCTGCGCCGATGTCACTGGGTATTTTCACGTGAGACAGGCGATCGAATGATTTCAGTGATTTAGCTTTTGCTCTAAGACGAAAGTTCGAGCACTAGCTGTTTGGTAGCGGAACGTTGTTGGGACCGGGTGCGTTGGGCGATTGAGGACTACGCTTGGCGCTTTGACGGCCTGCGAGGCCGAGCTCCTCACCCAAGGAGGACGTGAAGCTGTCCATCCACCCGCAAGCCCGTACCACCCCAGCTGTCCGCCAGGAGATCGCCCGCTCGGCCGAGCCCACCGGCGTGTTGGCGAAACGCTTCAGCGTGAGCTTCGTCGGAATCCGCACCTCGCTCTTTCCCAAGGAGCTGGCGGCTCAGGGCATCGCCTTCGACGCGTTTCTGCACGGCCAAGATCAGGTTGGCGGCGGCACGGCCTCGTTGAGCGGCATCGCTGCCGCAGGCGCCGTGGGACG
>NZ_VOSK01000638.1 GCF_009296175.1 Microvirga tunisiensis
ACCCCATGTCTTCTCCGCCAACGCGTTCCGACGTTCCAAACCTCGCCGCGATGAAAAAGGCGCAACAGATTGGCTCGCCCAAGCCGCAAGTCAGGTCATCGCAACCAGCGCAGGTGAATACGATCGGCTAGCGTCCTGCGGGAGCCGCCTTGGCTTATGAGAAAGGAACTGAAGTGCCTTCATTGGTGTCGCCTCCCTAATACCGAGGAGCGCATTACAAGGAAGGCTTCTTTAGCTACTCTATTGGAGCTATGCCGACCTATGACGTTTACGTCTGGACCAAATATCGCCGTCTGAAGTACCCGCGCGGCTTGAATATTCCAAGCCTTCAGGCAGCACACAGCATTGCATTGAGGATGGCGCGGATGTTCATCGGTCTCAAATCGCCCAGAGGTTATCTGTCTCAGGCCGAATGTGACTTCCACGTTGAGGTTGTTAACGAGGATGGACGAACTGTCCTCGCAGTCCCAGGGCGGTGGATAGCCCTTGTTCCTAATCGGATTAGGTAAGACAAGCTCAATCGACGACCCTAAGCAGGATTCAACAGCGGCTTCCCCCATGCTGCCTCACTCCGCTGCAACCTGCGTTCAAGCTCAGATGCTGCCATCCAACAGTAGGGAACTGAGATTAACCTATGTTGGTTGGCTTAGCATGACCGAGTATCGGTTCAAGGTTGGCGATCTTGTCAGGGTTTGGGTCAGCGTCAGTGCAAGACCCGGCGAGGGAGCGGTCGATGCCATCACTAAGAACCACATCAGTGGCATCCATGAAGTGACCTGCCTCCTGCCTTCGATGGACAACGGTGAGCCCCAGTACCGGATCAAATGCTGCGCTGATCGAGGAGAGCGCGTCGTCCGCGAGTGTCAGCTTGCCTCGGCCGTTCACTTCCCGCAGTCCCGCCGCTGACCATTGTGCCTCCCCCAAAATAGCAGCAAGCCTGAACTTCTTTATTGATCCATGTGAAGGCCGCTAACCGATCAACCTGTACGGTTGGCTGCTCACTCCGTGCCGAGGAGAAGCAACATGGGGATGTGACCTATCTGATCTGTCTCGATGCTCTTCATGCGGCTTATCGTGATCTTGAACAGGCGCGGATTGAGCGTCGTGAAGCCGCTCATGCTCTGGCAACGATCCGCGAAACGCTGGATCAGGTTTTAGAGCTTGCCTATCAGCAACAATCGTTCGGTCCACTTACCAACCTGTTCGATGAGGAAGAGGCTGTGCTGGCAGGCTACGAGCAATCGGTCGCCAAAGTCAGGGAATTGGAAGGACGATGGTCGGCGGTGAGTCTCGCCTTGGCCTACGAGAAAGAGAGGACGATGGCGGGGCAGTTGCCTTCCAGCGGTGCGGAAGGAGTTATTCACCTGCCCTGGAAATAACACCTATGAGTAGATTGTTGCCGCGGCCTTCTCGGCTAATATTCCTGCCATCATGCCGAGCTACAATCTGTTCCTCTATAATCAGTACAGCCGTGTCAGGTATCCTGAGACTTTAGACCTTCCCGATGTTGATGCTGCGCGTGACGTTGCTCAGAAGGTGGCAAAAGTCTTCATGGAGGTCGTTCCCTATTGGAGAGATTTGTCTCCCGATCATCAAAATGACTTTGTGGTCGAGATTGTTGACGAGGCCGGTGGGCTGCTTCTGACCGTGCCTTTCAGCGAAGCAAACTCCAAGCCGTCCGAGGAAGCGGTTGATTAGAGAAAGACCCTGCCAGACTGCTCATGTCGTAGCGCTATTTGGCTAATGCTTCTCTGCCGATTGAGTTGGTTGAAGAATGAACCGATCTGTCAGGAAGCTAACAATACGAGCGATCTGGTCTGTTGGTAGGGTAAAGCCCACTGGACCAAACTTGGGATGATAGAACGCAAGCAGGGCACCTGCGGGAGGAAACGCCCGGATATGCCATATGTGGACGGCCCCCGCCTCGCAAGAAGATTTGGACATAGTTTGATCGGATCGCTTGCGTTCATATGTCCGGCCTGTGTTGTTGCGCTCGCACATGAACGCTGGCCAAGATGGGTTCCGC
>NZ_VOSK01000063.1 GCF_009296175.1 Microvirga tunisiensis
TCCCTGAAGCGGTGTACTCACCAAAGCATAGACATGGTCGATGTTCTCATTCGATCGCCCCGAAGGACGATCCGCAAGGACACCGCCGCCTACGCTTCTCTTCTCTCTTCACTTGTCAAAGAACAGGTGCCTCACGCAGAGACACAAAAACAACCGCGGGTCACCTCACCCCTCCCTTGCCAGGAGGGCCAGGCCCCGAAGCCGCCCGACGACACGCTCGTTGAAGAACCCCGCCGCCGATGAGACTGATCTAGTCTCTGCCGCTTCCGCTGTCAACCGGTATCGTGAAAGTTTTTATAAGCTTTCGCGACGTCGTTCTTGGCCTCTCGCAAGTAAAGACCAAGCACTCCCGTTCACAGAAACGCTGCCGCTTCTGCGTTGACCGTGCCGTAGGATCGAAATCCCGCAGCCCATGCTGGAAAAAACCGCCAGAGGAGCCCGCAACACCGCCGACGATCCCGCCGAACCTTTGCCGCTCATAGCCAGAGCCAGATCAAATCAAAGCTCACCCGAACACCGGCGCAAACTGCAAGCTCGGGCATTGCTGCCCCGAACTTCATGTTCAACCCTGTCCGGGAAAAACCCTGCGGCTCGCTCGTCGCAAAACCACAAGGGAGGCGCCGATATAAAGGCTTTGAATCTAAATGCAAGAGGGACCTAATCCGTGGTCGGCGAATTCTGCCGTGACCTTAGGAAGATCGAACTCAAGGCCCTCATTAAGTAATATAGTTAGCGTTCACGCTGTTACAAGGGCAGCGCGCTTTTAAAGATCGGTTAATGCCACAGTGTATTGTGGGATCGACCACTGGTGGATCATAGCTCAGGATTGTTATGCTGTGTCCTGCGCAGAGGGGGTTTAGTGTCAGAGACAAGTTCCAAAGCGGATCCGTCATCATCCACCCGCGATAGGACAGCCGAGCTTCTCATCGATGCGGTGACGGATACTGCGTTCATCGTGCTCGATTCCGTCGGGAATATCGCAAGTTGGAGTCGGGGCGCCGAGCATATCCATGGATGGAACAGTGAGGAGGCGCTCGGGCGCTCCGCTTCTATTCTCTACATGCCGGACAATGGCTCCGATATCCTTCGTCAGGATCTTCAATTAGCTCATGAGAGCGGACACCACGAGGCACAGGGTCTCCGGGTGCGAAAGGACGGTTCAGCATTCGTGGCACGCGTCACGATGACACCGATTGCAGTCAAGGGCGCTGAAGAGAGCGGCTTTGCCATGATCACGCGAGATATCACCGAGTGGGTCACGGCCGAGGAAGCGCTGAAAACACGCGAGGCTCACCTGCGGTCGATTTTGGAGACTGTTCCGGATGCCATGGTGGTCATCGACGAGCAGGCGCGCATTCAATCCTTCAGCGCGACGGCCGTGCGTCTGTTCGGCTACCAGCCGGACGAGGTGATCGGCGAGAACGTCAAAATTCTCATGCCTGCCCCTTATCGCGAACAGCATGACAACTACATGCTACGCTATCGCACCACAGGCGAAAGGCGGATCATCGGTGTTGGACGCGCGGTCGTCGGTCAACGCAAGGACGGCTCAACCTTCCCGATGGAACTGGCCGTGGGTGAGATGCATTCTGGGGGCATTCGCTATTTCACCGGCTTCATCCGCGATCTGTCTGAGCGGCAGAGGACAGAAGCGCGTCTGCAGGAACTCCAATCCGAACTCGTTCACATGTCGCGTTTCACGGCTTTGGGGGAGATGGCCTCCACGCTTGCTCACGAGATCAACCAACCGCTGACCGCGATCACCAATTATCTCAAAGGCTGCCGGAGAATTCTCGAGCGAATGGAGGGAGACAGGGTTCCCATGCTCCGGGATGCGGTCAATGAGGCGGGTGAGCAGGCGCTGCGGGCAGGGCAAGTGATCCGTCACCTGCGCGAATTCGTGGCCCGCGGCGAGAGCGAGCGCCATATCGAAAATCTGCCCAAGCTCATCGAGGAGGCGAGCGCTCTCTCGCTTGTGGGGACGAAAGAACAGGGTGTCCGGGTTACTTTCGATTTTGACCTCAACGCTCCCTTCGTGCTTGCCGACCGTATTCAGATCCAGCAGGTTCTGCTGAATCTGATCCGCAATGCCATCGAGGCCATGCAGGAGACAGAGCGTCGGGAACTCAAGGTTGCCACCCGCTCTGTGGATGAGGACCACGTGGAATTGAGCGTGGCAGATACCGGCCCTGGTCTGGCTCCGGAGATTGCCGGCCAATTGTTCCACCCGTTCGTGACCACCAAGAAGCACGGAATGGGCGTCGGCCTGTCGATCTGCCGTACGATCGTGGAAGCGCATGGCGGGAAGATCTGGGCCGAATCGAAGCAGGGCGGGGGAACCGCATTCCGTTTCACGTTAAGGACTATTGGACGGGGAGAATTGGCGCATGCAGAGTGACGCTGTCGTGCACGTGGTTGATGATGACGCAGCTGTCCGCAAATCGCTGGCATTTCTGCTTGCCTCGGAAGAACTCCCGGCTCGCCTGCACGAATCTGCCTCGGGCTTTCTCGATGACGCACCAAGGATAGAGGCGGGCTGCATCGTCACGGATGTGCGCATGCCAGGCATCGACGGCATCGAATTGATCCGACGTTTGAAGGAACGTGGCATTGCACTTCCGGTAATCGTCATGACCGGTCACGCGGATGTACCGATGGCCGTCGAGGCCATGAAGGAAGGTGCGATCGACTTCCTCGAAAAGCCTTTTGGGGACGAGGTGTTTCTGGCCGCAGTGCGCTCCGCTCTGGCTCGTCAGGAAAAGGATAGCCATCACGGAACCCAGATCACGGAAATTCAGGGACGTTTCGATGCTCTGTCCGAGCGGGAGCGGCAAGTTCTGGAAGGGCTCGTCGCCGGCAAGGCCAACAAGGCGATCGCCTACGATCTTGGAATCAGCCCGCGTACGGTGGAAATCTACCGCGCAAACGTCATGGCGAAGATGCAGGCCAAAAGTCTGTCGGAGCTCGTCCGCCTCGCCCTGCTGATCGAGCCGAAATAGCCCCTTAAGGAATATTCCTGAGTAGGGAAGCTAGGGGTCACATGCATAATCTGCGATATTGGCCGGGCGCGTGTGCCTTTTGGCCAGGATCGAGGATTACACAGGCTTCTAGGATGCTTCAGCCCACGGGGCCGGTCATCGTCGTGGACGATGATGACGCGGTCAGAAACTCATTGAGGTTCGCCCTGGAGCTTGAGGGCCTGACCGTGCATCCGTTCAAGAACGGTACCGAGCTTCTTGCCGCGCCGGATCTGCCGCAGGGTGGATGCTTCGTGATCGATTACCACATGCCAGGTATGACCGGGATCGAGCTTGTTGGAAAGCTGCGACAACGCCGGATTGATCGTCCGGCGATCCTCATCGCTTCCCAGGTCAGCGATGATCTCTACCATCGTGCGGCCCGATCCGGCTTCCGAGTCGTTCTCGAGAAGCCGCTGCACGACAGCGAACTGCTCGACAGCATTCACGCTGCCTTGGCGCATGGTGCGGAACCAGAGGTCCGCGTCAGCGAAAAATGATCCGATCTTCCGCAATGAAAGAGCGCCCGCGCCCTTGAAGATGCTCTGGCAACATTCTGGGCCTGCTCCACCCCTCAGTCTCTTCCAAAACTCATCCTTCCCTGCCGTCGCTGCGACGGCAGGGAAGGATGAACATGTCCTAGTCTGAACGAGAGACTCGATCGCACCCAGTGGAAGATCAACGAGTCTCCGCTACGCGTTCAGGCGCTCGAGCGCAGCTCTGTTGCTCAGAACGATACGGCGGGCGGAGGGAAGTCCAATGATGCCCTGCCGCTCGAGTTGGGTGAAGGAGCGCGAGACCGTCTCGATCGTCAATCCAAGATGGTCTGCGATATCCGTGCGCGACATGGGAAGATCCAGGGTACTGTCATCGGCCGTACGCTCGGCCATGTCGAGAAGGAAGGTGGCAATCTTCTCCAGGGCCGATTTGCGGCCGAGCAGCAGCATGTGGTTTTGGGCCCTGACAAGGGAGCGCATCATTCCCATCGTCATGTCCTGGCCGAGCTGGGCGTCGCTCCCGGTTAGGGCGGCGAGATGGCTGCGGCGATAGGCGACGACCACGCAATTCCCGACAGATTCGGCGCAGAACCGATACTCGTCTCCCGCCTCAATCCCGAAGATGTCTCCGGCCAGGTGAAAGGCGTCGATCTGGCGGCGTCCGTCGCTCAGAAGCTTGGAGGTGCGCACCACTCCCGAGAGTACCTTGTAGACATAAGCGGCCTTGTCGCCCTCGGCGAAGATTTCTTCATCCTTGGCGAAGGATTGCACAGAGCCGACGGTCGACGGTGCCGCATCCACGGACTTGCGGAGCGGCAGGGCTTCCAGCGTGAACAAAGGGAGGGCCGAGGAAGAGGCTTTAGTGAGGAGCGCAGTATGCATCGAACCCTCGCGAACTCGTGAACGTGACGTTGGCTCATGGATACCGCTGCCGAGGCTGGGCTGGAATTCAGGTCTGATACCTAAGGAGTTTTCCTTAGGTCGCAATTTAACGGGATCGATTAGGCTTCCGGCGGCCGAGACAGCTATGCAAAGAAATTGGCCGCCAAGGCACCCAGGACCGCTCCCGTCAGCAGCGTGGCGTCGTGAAAGCCCAGGAGCCATCGCGAGATTGGGCCGTTTCTGTGGACCCAGAGTGTGGTGCCGAGCAGGGCTAGTGACCATCCGGCGCCGACAAGTGCGGCCGCGGCTGAGAACCCGCTTGCAGCCGCGGACAGAGTGAAGGCTGCGGCTCCAGCCCCCAGCAGAAGGCAGCCGAGGGCGGACAGAGGAACGGGGGAGGCAAGGCGCGGAACGAAAGCTAGGGCCAGAGACGGGGCGTACATGGCCATGACATGCCATGCCACGGCACCCACGACAGCCTCCGGCGGTGCGCAGCCGATGACGGCCATAGGGGTCGCGCCCATCAAGGCCGTCATGGCGAGCCATCCGAGGGTACCAATCGCGGTCGGTAGAAGAATGGAGCGCCATCCCTGCGCGCGCATCGTCTTCGGTTCCTGCTCACGACGTCTCTGATTGGGCAGAGCTGCAGTGGCAATGAGCGATGCCACATGGGCCAGAGCGGCTGCGGCAGCCGTGCCCGCAAAGACCTGTGGAGCCGCGATAGCCTCAGCGAGGCCGGCGAGAGTAGGGGCAATCAGGCTTGCCGCAGTTGCCGCGCCGAAGACGATCAGAAGCGCACCGCCGCCCTGGCGGGCAACCGGCATAGCGGCATGGCGATAGAACAGGCTGAAGCCGCCTGCGATCCCGAGCCAGAACGCACCGAGCGCGAGGGCGCCGAAATGCATGGACACGAGAGCCCAGACGAGGACGAGGCCTCCAGCTACGCCGAGACTTGCGCCCAGGGAAAAGGCCGCCCGGCGGCCGACGGTGTCGAGCAGGAGCGAGGCGGGAAGGCTCGCGAGAGCCGCGCCGATATAGAAGGCCGCATAGGGAAGTGTGACCAAGCCTCGACTCGGCGCGAGCGAGAGGCCGGCCAAGGGCAGAACGCTGAGGGTCAGAACCTGGCCGAGAACGGAGAAGGCAAAGCCTGCCGCAAGAGGCGCCGCTCCGCGATAGTGGACGATGGTATCGCCCAATGCGCCTGGCTCACAGATGCATTCGAGCTGCCCTGCCCGGGGCATGTCGGTCATAGAGGTCATTTCCGAACATCGTCGTCGGACAGGACACGCACGGCCGCACCCTGCACATCGTCATACTGGCCGTTCTTCAGCGACCACATGAAGGCCGCAAGGCCGGACAGGCCGAGCAGGAGGGCCATGGGAACGAGATAGATCAGGACTTCCATGGTCAGGCTCCATGCGTGGTCGGAACGGAATGGGATTGCGCTGGCTCGGCCCGAGGCGCCGATGTGCGCCCGCGTGCCCGGAGGGCGTTGAGTGTCACGATGGTCGAGGAACCCGACATGGCGAGCGCCGCGACGAGGGGCGTGACATAGCCGAGGAAGGCGAGGGGCACCGCGATCAGGTTGTAGATGAGGGCGATGCCGAGATTCTGGCGCATGAGGTTATGCGCGCGGCGGGCGATATCGATGGTGTCCTGCACGGGCCTCAATCGATCGCCGAGAAAGACCGCATCGGCCTGAGCCTGGGTGAGGTCGGCCGCGCTGATGGGCGACAGCGATACATGCGCTGCCGCCAGAGCCGGTGCATCGTTGAGGCCGTCGCCGACCATCAGGACCTTGCGGCCTCCAGCCCTGAGATCCTCGAGCGCGTCGATCTTATCCGCGGGCGTGCATCCGCCGCGCCAGAAGTCGATTCCGAGGGTAGCCGCGATGGGAGCCACGGCCTCCGGCCGGTCGCCGGACAGGATGCGGCACTCGAAACCGCGTTGACGCAGGTTCTGCATGACCGCGACGGCGTCAGGGCGCAGCGCCTGCCGCACCAGCAGGGCTGCGTGCCTCTCGCCCCAGGAAAAGGCAATCACGGAGGCCATCGGATCAGTTAAGGCCGCTTTCTCTGCGATGCCTCCGCAGCCACAGAAGACAGGGTTGCCGAGCCGCATCTCTTGCCCGTCCACGACGGTCCGAACGCCCTGGCCGGGTTCCTCGACGACACTGTCATAGGGCCGGCGATCCTGAGCCATCTGCGCGACCGCCGATGCCAGCGGGTGATGGCTCGACAGAGCCAGCCGGCTTGCGGCGTCCAGCAGGCCGGGCTCAATATCGCCGGCGTTCATCACGCTCATGGTGGGCAGGGTCAGAGTCCCGGTCTTATCGAAGACGATGGTGTCCACTTTCGCCAGCCGCTCGAACGCGTCACCGGCGTTGAGAAACACGCCAGCGCGGAAGAGGGCGCCGGAGGCGACGACCTGCACGACGGGAACGGCAAGCGCCAACGCACAGGGACAGGTGATGATGAGCACCGAAATGGCGGTGATCAGCGCATCATGAATGGATGCGCCGCCCAGGATCCAGGTCAAGGCCGTGACGGCGGCTGCCGTGTGCACGACCGGCGCGTAGATTTTCGCCACGTGGTCGGCCAGTTGCACGTAGCGCGACTTGGCGGCAGCCGCATTTTCCAGCAGCCGTTCGACCTCGTCGAGGAGCGTGCCCTTACCCGCTGCGGTCACCCGAAGGGTCAGGGTACCGTTGTAATTCATGCTTCCCGCATAAACCTGATTGTCAGCCTCGACAGCCCTGTTAGCGGTCTCGCCGGTTACGAGACTCTCATCGACTTCCGAAGAACCCGAGATAACGACGCCGTCGACCGCAATGCGCTCTCCCGGGCGAACGAGGACCCTGTCGCCGCCTTTCAGAGCAGCGGTGGGGACGAGAACGATCACGCCATCGTCCTCCAGTCTGTGAGCGATTTCGGCCCTGAAGGAGGCCAGATTGCTCGCCACCGCGCGGGTCCTCCGGCGCATGGCCTGATCGAGATAGCGGCCGCAGAGCAGGAAGAAGAGCAGCATGACCACCGAGTCGAAATAGGTATGCTCGGCGGAATTGATCGTCTCAAGCACCGAGACGCTCAGCGCCAGCAGGATACCGATGACGATCGGCACGTCCATGTTGCTGCGGCGGTTGCGCAGCGCGTTCATGGCGCTCTGGAAGAAGGGCTGGCCGGCATAGGCCACGGCCGGGAGGGCGATAAGGGCGGCTAGCCAGTGGAAGAAGTCGCGGGTTTCAGGCGTGATGTCCGTGACGTTGCCCGACCAGACGGAGACCGCCAGCAGCATGATGTTCATGGAGGCGAAGCCCGCCACCGCGAGGCACTTCAGCAGCCATTGGGCGCGGCGGGCGTCCTCTTCTTCAACAAGCCTCGATCGGAAGGGATGCGCCCGGTAGCCGAGCCGCTGCAGTTCCTCCACCACACGTGCCGGCGAAAGCTCTCCGTCGCGCCATTCCAGGGCAAGGCGATGGTTGGTGTAGTTCAGCCGCGCGTCCACGATGCCGGGCAGGCGGCACAGGCCTCCCTCGACTTCATCGATGCAGGCGGCGCAGTCGATGCCCTCGACGGCGAGGTCGAGACGGGCTGTTCCGTCGTCCTGGCGCTTCACGTAGATGGAAAGGTCGAGGGTCTCGGCCAACGCGAAAATCCTTAGTGCGAGATGCGGCTCTTGGAGCGGAAGACAGTTTCCGTCTCGCGCTGCAAGCCGATGACGAGATCCCACTGGCCTTCCGGTATGGAGGTAAGGCTCTTGAACTGGCCTGGCGTCAGTTCGACAAATTCCAGGACCACATCACGACGCTTGTCCGTGGGATGGGCGAGGCGTACCTCGGGCGTGAGACCTGTGAGAGCTTGCCCCTTGGCGTCGCGAGCCGCGATGGTGATGCCCGAGGCCCCGCCATGCTGCAGGAACGCCTCGACGGACCAGTGGCGCGCATCCTGCGCATGGGCTGCCGCGGCATCATTCTTGAACGACAGGCCAGCCTTGTAGGCGCTTTCCGTCTCGACACCGCTGAAGCTCGAGATGGCGACACGCACCATGTAAAAATTCATCGCGAAGATGATGCCGAAGAATGACACGAAATAGAGGAGTACCGTGCGTCCGGTGATGGGCCTCGGTGATCGTCCAGTGGTGGCCGTGGTGGACATGGGATCTATCCTTAAGGAGCCTTGAAATGATCGCTCGTGCTGGCAGTGTCGCCGGTGGCGAGATCGGTAAGAACGAACCGAATTGCTGTCGATTCCTCCGCTGTTGAAGCCGTGTTCGTCACCAGAACCCGCGCCTCGAGGGTCTGATCCGGCTCGACGGTGACGATGGAGCGGCCCTGCTGATCGACTACTCCACCCACTACATCGATCCTCACATCGCGCAACCCTTCCACGGAGACCAGGTAGCTGCGCTCGTCCAGGTTCTTGTTGGCGATGCGGATTGTGAATCCGTTGCGGATCGAGCCGTCGGACAGACGCACGAAGAGCGGATTGCGGTCGTGCATGACGCTTAAGTATAGGCTCTGGCGCATGGCGAGCGACGCGATCATCACCGCGCCGACCAATGCGATGAGACCGGCATAGAAGCCGGTGCGGGGACGGAGGATGCGACGCACTTCAGGACGGCCTTCGATGCGGGTCTGGACATTCATGTCAGTATCGTAAGCGATCAGGCCCTGCGAACGGCCAATCTTGCCCATCACGTTATCGCAGGCATCCATGCACAGGCCGCACTGGATGCAGTCGAGCTGCAGGCCCTTTCGAATGTCGACGCCCGTGGGGCATACGGACACACATTGGTTGCAGTCGATGCAGTCGCCCGCGGGCAGGCCTTGGAGCTTCAGAGCCTCATTCTTCTTCACCGAGCCGCGCGGCTCGCCTCGGTCGTAGCGATAGGTAACATTGAGGGCGTATTCGTCCGTCATCGCCGCCTGGATGCGTGGCCATGGGCACATATAGGTGCAGACCTGCTCACGCATGAATCCGGCGAGTGTGTACGTCGTAAAGGTGAGAATGCCGATCCATAGATACGCGACATATGACGCCTGGAAGGTCGCGAGCTCATACACCAGGGTCGGCGCATCGGCGAAATAGAGCACCCAGGCACCGCCCGTCCACCAGGCGATCATCAGCCAGATGAAGTGCTTCAGGACCTTCCTGCCGAAGACTCGAACAGTGAGCTTCTCCTTGTCACCGCGCATCCGTTCGCGCCGATTGCCCTCGATCCAGCGCTCCACCGCATAGAACAGGTCCGTCCAGACGGTCTGAGGGCAGAGATAGCCGCACCAGATCCTGCCGGCGACCGCATTCATGAGAAAGAGGGTCAGCGCCGCCAGCACGAGAAGGCCCGTGATATAATAGACCTCCTGCGGCCAGATCTCGATGAAGAAGAAATAGAACCGGCTGTTGACGAGATCGACGAGGATCGCCTGATCCGGCGCATGCGGGCCGCGATTCCAGCGAATGAAGGGCAGGAAGTAATAGGTGCCGAGGGTGATGGCGAGTACCGCCCATTTGATCGTGCGATAACGGCCTTTCACCGCCTGCGGGTAGATCTGCTTGCGGGGAGCATAGAGCGGCGCGTCGTCGGCCGAGGCCGGAGCGGACGCTCCAAGAGGATGGGGAAGGGGGGCGTCGGCCATCGAATCCGTCGGTTCGTCTCGATCAGGTATGACGATGGGATACGATGCGGCGAGCCAACCCGCCTTGATCCAAATCAAGCAACGGCCGGGGGGCGCCCCGGCCGCTTGTCTTTCAGCGTTTGAACAGGATCAGGGTCTCTGATCGCCACCCAGGGAGTGGACGTAGAGGGTCAGCGCCTTGATGGTCGTATCGTCCAGGCGCCCATGCCATGTCGGCATGACTCCGCCACGCCCATTCATCAGGCCTTCCACGATGGTCGCTTTGTCGGAACCGAAGAGCCAGATCTTGTCCGCCAGGTTCGGGGCTCCCAGCTCCTGGCTGCCATGGCCCGTGTCGCCATGGCAGGCGGCGCAATTGTCGGCGAAGATCTTGGCGCCGGTTGCCAGGTCGGCTCCCTTGTCCGTCGGCAGGCCCGACAGGGAGCGGACGTAATCCGCTGCCTGTGCGATTTCCTCGCGCTTGAGCATCCCGTCGCGGCCGAACGCAGGCATGGAGCCGGAATGACCCTCATCGCTCGTGGAGCGGGCTCCGTGGCGGATCGTCTGCTCGATCCGGGCGAGAGTACCGCCCCAGAGCCAGTCGTCGTCGTTCAGGTTCGGATAGCCCTCGGCGCCCGCACCACCGGCTCCATGGCAGGGGGCGCAGTTGTCGCCGAAGGCGGCCTTACCCTGAGCACGGGCGAAGGTGAACATGCCGGGATTCTGCCTGATCTCCTCCAGAGAACTTCCAGCGAGTTTCGCTGTCATGTTGGAGCGCTGCTGCTTGAGGGCGTCGAGATCGGCCACGACTGCATCGCGCGACTGCCAGCCGAGGGCGCCCTTGGTGTAGGACGAGACCAGCGGCCACGCGGGGAAGGCGATGCAATAGGCGACCGCCCATGCGATGCAGGCATAGAACGTCCACAGCCACCAGCGGGGCAATGGATTATTGAGCTCCTGGATATCGTCCCAGCTGTGCCCGGTGGTGGCGACACCTGAAATGGCGTCGACCTGTTCGTGGCGCCCTTCGTGGGTTCCTTGGGCCATGGGATCAATCCTCCTGGAGAGGCATGCGGGAGGCCGTGTCGAAACGGTCCTTCCGCGAGGGGGCGAGGGCGTAGGTCAGCACCGCCAGGAAGACGGCGACGAAATACAGGAGCCCCCAGGTCTGGGCGAATTCAGCGAAGAATCTGTATGAAGCTGGCATGATCGTCGCTCCTCAGCGCACGTTGGCCTTGTTGTCGTAGAGCTTGAAGTCGACCTGGGTGCCCAGCATTTGCAGATAGGCAATCAGAGCATCGGCTTCCGTCACCTTCTGCGGATTGCCGTCGAAGGTGCGCGATTGAGCTTTCGGATAGCGCTTGGCGAGATCGACGGCGTTCGGATCATCGGCATTGGCCTGGATGCGCATATCGCTCTCGGCATGCCTGAGCATTTCCTCGTCGTAGGGAACGCCGAGGGTCGCCTGTACTTTCAGCTCCTGCGCAATGGCCGATGCATCGAGTTCGGTCTTCTCGAGCCACGGATAGCTCGGCATGATCGAGCCTGGCACGAGGGCCCGGGGATCCTTCAGGTGATCCTTGTGCCAGTCGTCGGAATATTTGTTGCCGAGACGAGCGAGATCGGGGCCCGTGCGCTTGGAACCCCACTGGAACGGACGGTCGTACATGCTCTCAGCCGCGAGCGAGTAGTGCCCATAGCGTTCGACCTCGTCGCGTAACGGGCGAATCATCTGGCTGTGGCAGTTGTAGCAACCCTCGCGCACGTAGATGTTGCGGCCGGCGAGTTCGAGGGGGGTGTAGGGCCTGATGCCGTCCACCTTCTCGATGGTGCTCTTCAGGTAAAAAAGCGGCACGATCTCGACAAGGCCGCCGATGGATATGACGATAAGCACGCCGATGATGAGGATGATCGAGTTGGTCTCAAAGATCTTATGACGGGACCAGAATGACATGATCGTTTCCTTTATTCCGCGGCGATGAGCGCAGGCTGCATGGCTTGAGGGGCTTCCTCGACCGCCTCTCCGACCGAGATCGTCTTCCAGACGTTCCAGGCCATGATCAGGCTTCCGGCCACGAAGAACGCGCCGCCGAGCGCACGGATGACGTAGAAGGGGTTCATGGCTTCGACGGTCTCGATGAAGGAGTATTCGAGGAAGCCGAGGCTGGTATAGGCGCGCCACATGAGGCCTTGGAGGATGCCCGCCACCCACATGGACGAAATGTACAGGACGATGCCGAGGGTGGAGATCCAGAAGTGCCAGGAAACGGCTTTCATGGAGTAAAGCTCCTTCTTGTTCCACAGCCACGGAACGAGACAGTAGACGGCGCCGAAGGAGATGTAGGCGACCCAGCCGAGGGCTCCGGCATGAACGTGGCCGATGGTCCAGTCGGTGTAGTGAGACAGGGAGTTCACGGCCTTCACGGACATGAGGGGGCCTTCGAAGGTCGCCATGCCGTAGAAGGCCACCGATACAACCATGAGCCGCAGAACCGGATCCGTGCGGAGCTTGTCCCAGGCTCCCGAGAGGGTCATGAGGCCGTTGATCATGCCGCCCCAGGAGGGCATCCACAGCATGACCGAGAACACCATGCCGAGCGTCTGCGCCCAGTCGGGCAGGGCGGTGTAGTGCAGGTGGTGGGGACCTGCCCAGATGTACATGAAGATCAGCGACCAAAAGTGGATGATCGACAGGCGGTAGGAATAGACTGGCCGCTCGGCCCGCTTCGGGATGAAGTAATACATGATGGCGAGGAAGCCGGCGGTGAGGAAGAAGCCGACCGCGTTGTGGCCGTACCACCACTGCACCAGAGCATCCTGCACGCCCGACCACACGATGTAGCTCTTGGGCGAGAAGATCGAGACGGGGATCGATGCGTTGTTTCCGAGATGCAGGACCGCGATGGTCAGGATGAAGGCGAGGTAGAACCAGTTCGCCACATAGATGTGGGGCTCCTTGCGGCGCATGACCGTGCCGAGGAAGACCAGGAAGTAGGTGACCCATACGATGGTGAGAAAGAGGTCGGCATACCATTCGGGCTCGGCATATTCCTTGCCCTGGGTGATGCCGAGCAGATATCCCGTGCCGGCAATCACGATGAAGAAGTTGTAGCCCAGCACCACGAACCATGGAGCGATGTCGCCGGCCATCCGGGCGCGGCAGGTGCGCTGCACCACATAGAAAGAGCTGGCGATCAGGACATTGCCGCCGAAGGCGAAGATCACCGCCGAGGTGTGCAGCGGTCGCATCCGACCGAAGGACAGCCACGATGTGTCGAAGTTGAGCGCTGGGAAGGCGAGCTGAAGCGCGATCAGCAGGCCGATGGTGAAGCCTGCGATGCCCCAGAACACGGACGCGACGGTCGCGAACTTCACGGGGCCCATGTTGTAGTTCGGCTTGCCGGCGATGGTCAGCGGGGGCAATTGGGCTGGGCGCTCGAAATATCGGTTCACGATGGCGAAAACGGCCGCCACGCTGGCTGCTGCGAAGAGATAGGCATGGAAGGCGTATTCGGGCGTATAAGCCTTCGCCGCGATGATGATGCTGAGGAGCGCCAGTCCGGCGAAGGCAAGGGCTGAGCCCATCTCGCCGAAGGTCATTCCTTTTGAGGGTGCTACCGCTTGAGCCATAGGCTTCAACCTTTTGAGAACATCGGCGCGGCCTTGAGCTTCGCCGTCAGCAGATTCGTTTAAGGAGAGGGATGGGAAGGGGCATTGATGCAGATCAAACGGCCTGGCGGTCGAACCCGGGCCACGCCTGTTCGGCGCCTTACAAGGCGCGGGAGTGGCGCTGAACGCCGTTTTCGAAGTAGCGGTCGAATACGGCGCAGACATTTCTGACGAGGGCGCGGCCCTCTTTGGGAATCGTCAAGGTCAGCCCATCTCGGACGACGAGCCCATCCTGTGCCAGTTCATCGATGGCATCGATCTCGGACCTGAAATTCGAGGCGTTCCAGTGAAATTCCGATGCAACCTCATCGAGGTCCACCGAAAAGTCGCACATCAGCCGCTCGATGATCGTGCGGCGCAGGCGATCGTCCTCGGAAAGGGCGACGCCGCGAACGACGGGGAGCCGGCCATTCAGAACGGCGTCGCGATAGGCAACCGTCGTCGGGGGGTTCTGGACATAGCCTTGCGGAAGGGAGCCGATGGCCGAGGTGCCGAAGCCGATCAGGGCCGTCGCCTCGTCGGTGGTGTAGCCCTGGAAGTTGCGGTGAAGCCGTCCATCCTTCTGCCGGCATGCCATGGGATCGTCGGGCTTGGCGAAGTGGTCGATGCCGAGCTGGACATAGCCGGCCTGGATGAGAATGGCGGCTGCAGCCTCCCGTTGCTCCACACGGCCAACCGCATTGGGAAGAGCCGCCTCAGGCAGGAGAGCCTGATGGCGCTTCATCCATGGAACATGGGCGTAGCCGAAAAGTGCGATGCGGTCCGGAGCGAGCTTCAGGGCGACGTCCACGGAGCGTTTCACGCTCTCGATGGTCTGGAACGGCAGGCCATACATCAGATCGAGGTTGAGGCCATTCACGCCGGCGTGGCGCAGCCAGGCGGCGACCTGCGCCGTCTGCTCGAACGACTGCACCCGCCTGATGGCTTCCTGCACCCTTGGGTCGAAGTCCTGGACACCGAGACTCGCCCGGTTGAGTCCGGATGCCGCAAGGGCTCTCACATGTTCCCGTGTAATGGTTCTCGGGTCGATTTCGACCGAAATCTCAGCTCCGGACTGAATTGTGAAGACCGCAGAGAGATGACGCGAGATCCGTTCCAGGTCTTCCGGAGATAGAATAGTCGGCGTGCCGCCGCCCCAATGGATATGGGAGAAGGCCATAGGGCCGGGCAGGTGCTGCGCGACGAGATCGATTTCCCGTTCCAGGCAGTCCACATAGGAAGCGACTGCCTTGTAGCTGCGGGCCACAGCGGTGTTGCATCCGCAGTAGAGGCAGAGTTCTGCACAAAACGGCACGTGCAGGTAAAGGGACAAAGGTCCATCCGGCGCCAGTTCCGCAAGCCAGGACGCGTAGGTCTCGGCGGTCACGTCCGCCTTGAAATGAGGCGCGGTGGGATAGCTGGTATAGCGCGGGACCCGCTGGTCGTAGCGGGCAATGAGTTCTGGGGTCATGCAAGGAGCTTGCATGGAAGTCCCGTGATCGGCGTTGACCTAGATCAAAGGCTGGCAGGTCTCTGGAATGAGATACCAGAAGGATACGCCACTGCCTTCCATTCAAGGCCACGCGGCATAGGAGCTCGCGCTGCCTGCCCACTGTGCCTTGGCGCGGCGGCGATAGGTGCCCGGTGGGATGCCGACATGCTTTTTGAAGAACCGGTTGAAATAGCCCGGATCCTTGAACCCTAAACTGAAGGCGATCTGCTCGACGGGCACGTCCATCTGCTGAAGGCGCATGCAGGCATCCTGCACCATCCTGTCATAGACGAGGGAGCGGGGAGGATGGCCGCCATTGCGCACGCAGACTGCACGAAGCCGGTCCTCCGTGACACCGAGGGTATCGGCATAGCGCTTGATGCTCCAGTGTTCGCGGTACCGAAGCTCGACCAGTTGCCGGAACTGCTGGAGCACGTGATGGCCCGTGCCTCGTACGCCCGCTTCGGGTGACGCTTCCGCCTGAGCGAGGCGCCAGAGATGCAGGCAGATGAGCGTCACATGGGCGCCGATGATCGCCATGGAGCCCCGATCGGGAGCCCGCACCTCCCGGGCTAGGGCCTGGAAGGAGTGGCCGATTTCCTCGACGCCGCTCTGCAGAAGGTGGGCCGGTACCAGAACGATCCGGTTCCTCATTGGGCGAAGCAGGGCTCCTTCAGGAGCGCTGCTGATCGTTCGGGTCAGGAAGTCGTCATCCGCCGCCAGCATGTATCCCCTGGCCCCGGCATTCACCCGGACGGTTCGCGCAGCGTGGCTCGGAAGCCATAGCAGGGACGGCGAGGGCAGCTCCATGGCCTCCTCGCCCAGGAGGGCGCCTCCCCGCGACAGGATGAGGAACGCATGGGTGCGCTGCTCCCCCTTGCCCCCCGGCAGGACCCATTCGCGCTCCGATAACGAGGACGCGATCGGCTCGGCGTGGAGCACGGCCGTCGGTACGGTCCACATCGTTTCGGTCCGACTCGACGGCCTTTTGGGGGAGGAAGAGCGCGGATCGAGACCTTCAGGCATGTCGGCTCAGTACAATCTTTCGCCAAATCTGTCCAATTTCCAGGGCCGGCGGCCAGCGTAAGCTTTCAATACCAAGGGCCGAATCCAAACGAGAGCCCTCGATCAGATTGCCCTGGAGGAAACCATGACCGGATATGTGACGCGGCGCCATGCCGTCGCCCTGCTTGCTGCCGCAAGCTGCCTTGTGGCCGGGGCTGCGGCCCAGGCCCAGAACTTCATCAAGATCGGATACGCGATCTCGAAGACGGGCCCGAACACGGGCGGGGCCAGCATCACCACGCTGCCGAACTACCAGCTCTGGGTGAAGGAGGTGAACGCCGCCGGCGGAATCATGCTGTCCGGCAAGCGGGTTCCGGTCGAGATCGTCGAGTACGATGACCGCAGCAACTCGGAAGAGGCCGTGAAGGCCGTCGAGCGTCTGGCGACCCAGGACAAGGTCGATTTCATCCTGCCGCCCTGGAGCACCGGGCTCAATCTGGCGGTCGCTCCGATCATGAACCGGTTGGGCTATCCGCACCTCGCCGTCACCACGAACACGGACCGGGCGCCGGAACTGGCGAAGAGATGGCCGAACGCCTCGTTCTGGCTGGGCTTGCCGTCCGAGATCTCCACCTCGTTCGTCGATCTCCTGACCAGGATGAAGGGCGAGGGCAAGATCGGCGCCGACGTGGCGATGATCGGCGTCTCCGATCAGTTCGGCATCGAATTGTCGACTGCCGCCCGCAACGCCCTCAAGAAGGCAGGCTTCAATCTCGTCTACGACAAGTCCTATCCCGCCGGCACCCAGGACGTTCAGCCGCTCCTCAAGGACGCGATGGCGGCCAGTCCCGACACCTTCATCGCCTTCAGCTATCCGCCCGATACCCTCGGCGTGACCGACACGGCGAAGGTGCTCAACTTCAACCCGAAGGTGTTCTTCGTCGGGGTCGGCACGGCGTTCCCGATCTACAAGCAGCGCTTCGGCGAGAACGCCAACGGCGTGATCGGCATCGGCGGCTGGAACGCGGATTCACCGGCGCTCAAGGACTATTTCAAGCGCCATACGGAAGCCGTCGGGCGCGAGCCGGACCGCTGGGCGAGCCCGATCACCTATGCGAGCCTCCAGGCCCTGCAGCAGGCCATCGAGCGCGTCGGCAAGATCGACCGGGCCGCCGTGATCAAGGAACTCCAGAACGGTACGTTCGATACGGTCATCGGCAAGGTGAAGCTCGAAGGCGGACTGCTCAAGGACGTCTGGAGCGTCGGCCAGTGGCAGAACGGCGAGTTCTACGGCGTTGCGCCCGCCACCAAGGAAGGCGCCCGCCCGGTCGTTGCTCCCAAGCCCGCCTGGAAGCAGTAACCCGCGCCCCATGAGATCGTCATGCTGATCGTCGACATCATTCTCGGCGGGCTGATCCTTGGCGGCATGTATGCCCTTGTCGCCATGGGCCTCACGCTTCAATACGGCGTCGCGCGGATCATGAACCTCGCCTATGGCGAGGTTCTCATCGCCGCGGCCTTCGCGTCCTACGTGCTTTTCACGAGTTTCGAGCTCAGTCCGCTCGTCGGAATGCTCCTGGTGCTGCCCGCGGGCTTTATCGCAAGCTGGCTGATCTACCAGGGATTGCTGATGCCTCTGGTGCGTCGCGCCAAGACCAGGGATGCCCTCGAGGTCGATTCCATTCTGGCGACATTCGGCCTGCTGTTCGTCGTGCAGGGCATCGCCTTCGTGCTGTTCGGCGGGCAGTACTACAGCTATTCCTACCTTTCGATCCCGATCACCATCGCCGGGTCGACGATTGCCGTGAACCGGCTGATTGCCTTCGATTTCGCGGTTGGCTTGAGCCTCATTCTCTACACGGCGCTGATGCGGACCCGCACGGGCACCGCGATCCGGGCCGTCGCCGTCGATCCGACGGCGGCAAGCCTCGTTGCCATCGACGTCAGCAGGGTCGCGGGCCTCGCCTTCGCGCTGGGTGGCGCCATGTGCGCGGCCGGGGGCGTCCTGGTCAGCATGTTCCTGACCTTCAATGCGGCGATGGGCGTCGCCTTCACGATGAAGGCCCTGATCGTCGTCATCATGGGCGGTGTCGGAAACCTCCTCGGCGCGCTGGTCGCCGGCCTGCTCCTGGGCCTGGTCGAGACCTTCGTCGCGCGGCTCATCGATCCCGGACTGACGCTTGCCGCCACTTTCATCCTGTTTCTGACGGTGCTGCTCGTCCGGCCGACCGGGCTTTTCGGGAGGGCCGGCCGATGAGATCGAACACGATGCCCGTTCTCCTCGTTGCCGGCGCGCTGCTCGCGCTCGGTCTGGTCCCGTTCCTGGGCTCCGGCTACCATCTTGCCGTTGCCATCGGCATCCTGAGTCAACTCGTGCTCGCAACCGCCTGGGCGCTCTTCTCCGGCACCACCCGCTACGTGTCCCTGGCCACCGTCGCCTTCTTCGGCATCGGCGCCTACACGGTCGCGGTGCTCGGGGAAGTTCTTCCCTGGCCTGTGGTTCTGCTCACCGCAGCGGCCATCGGCATCGCCGTCGCCGTCCTGGTCGGTCTGTCGACCCTGCGGCTGTCGGGTGTCTATTTCGTGATCTTCACCTTCGGCCTCGCCGAACTGATCCGCCAGCTCGTCACCTGGTTCGAGGTGAACGTCAGCCAGTCGATGGGGCGCTATGTCTTCATCGACATCACGCAGGAATCAATCTTCTGGCATCTCTTCGCATTGGCCTGCCTGGCCTTCCTGGTCGGATGGCTCATCCAGCGCTCGCGTCTGGGACTGGCCCTGCGCGTGATCGGAGATGACGAGACGGTCGCCCGTCACTGCGGAATCGACACGACCCGCGCCAAGCTCCTGCTCTTTGCCGTCAGCGCCGCCTTCATGACCCTGACGGGCGCCATCATGGCGCCGCGCTGGACCTATCTCGACCCGACGATTGCCTTCAATCCGGTGGTCTCGTTCCAGGTCCTGATCATGGCGCTGCTGGGAGGGGCTCACCGCCTGTGGGGACCGCTGCTCGGCGTGGTCCCGCTGGCCATCCTCTTCGAGGTTCTCGGGGCGAATTTCCCGAACTATTTCAGCATCCTTCTCGGCCTCGTCTTCATGCTGATCGTCTATGGCGTTCCCAATGGCGTTGCGGGATTGATCGAGCGCACGAAGCTGAAGCCGCTCCTGCTGCGGACCAGGAGACCCGCATGACCGAAGCTCTTCTCCAGGTCGAAGGCCTGACCCGCAGGTTCGGCGGCCTCGTTGCCGTGAACGGGCTGAGCATGACGGTGGGGCCTTCCGAGATCGTCGGGCTGATCGGACCGAACGGTTCGGGCAAAACGACCGCGCTCAACCTCCTGTCCGGCGCCCTGAAGCCGGATTCCGGCGCGATCCGCTTGGCGGGCAAAGCCATCGACGGATTGCCCGCTCACAAGATTGCCCGCCTCGGCCTCGCCCGGACGTTCCAGCTCGTGCGCGTGCTGCCGTCGCTCGATTGCGTGGAGAACGTGAAGGCCGGATTGGCCTTCCGCGAAAGGCCGCTCTGGGGCGAGGCCGCGACGGAGGAGGCGATCCGGCTGCTTCGCCGGGTCGGGCTCGGCGGCAAGGTGGATCACGCCGCGTCCCAACTGACCTATATCGATCAGAAGCGCCTCGAACTCGCGCGAGCCCTGGCTCTGGCACCGAAGCTGCTCCTGCTCGATGAATGGCTTGCAGGCCTCAACCCTTCGGAGCTGCAGGACGGCATCGCCCTGATCCATTCGCTGCGCGACGAGGGGCTCGCGATCATCCTGGTGGAGCACGTCATGGACGCCATCCGTTCCCTGTGCGACCGATGCGTGGTGATGAGCGCTGGAACCGTGATCGCGGCCGGTCCGCCGGCTTCCGTGCTGGCCGACGTCGAGGTCATCCGGGCCTATCTGGGAGATCCCGATGCTTGAGGTCACGAATCTCACCGTCGCCTACGGGCTGCATCGCGCTCTCGAGCAAGTCGACCTGCGCATCGGCCGATCCGAGATCGTCGTCATTCTCGGCGCCAACGGAGCGGGCAAGTCCTCACTGCTGAACGCCATCGCCGGGATCGTGCCGTCTCTTCCAGGCAAACGGATCACGCTTTCGGGACAGGATCTCTCCTTCCTGCCGCCTCACCGGATCGTCGAGGCCGGGTTGGCGCTCGTTCCTGAAGGGCGCGGCATCTTCGGCGATCTCACCGTCCGGGAGAACCTGCGCCTCGGCGCCTATCCGAGCGATCCCGATCGAGCGAGAAGGACATCCTGGAGCGTGTCCTCACCCTGTTTCCGCGCCTCGCCGAACGCTTGGGCCAGACGGCGCGGACCATGAGCGGCGGCGAGCAGCAGATGGTCGCGATCGGACGGGCGCTGATGTCGAAGCCGGACGTGCTGCTGCTGGACGAGCCGTCGCTCGGCCTGTCGCCGCTCATGTGCAAGGAGCTGTTCGGCGCTCTCGCGCGAATTCGGGAGAGCGGTGTCGGCGTCCTGCTGGTCGAGCAGAACGCGCGCCAGAGCCTTGCCATCGCGGACCGGGGCTATCTCATCGAGACAGGGCGGATCGTCGGCGAAGGCCGCGCGGCGGATCTTCGCGACGACCCGGCCGTGCGCCGCGCCTATCTCGGCGGAACATCGAACGACAGCGAACCCAATGCCAAGCCGGTTACACCTACATTCTTCCCATTGAGCTGAACGCGGAGCAGCAGACATGATGGACATCAATCTTCTCATCGACGATCGTGACGTGGCCGCCTCCACCGGGGCGACCTTCGAGCGGCGGGATCCGATCACCGGCGATGTTGCAAGCCGCGCCGCGGCCGCGAGCGTCGCCGATGCGCAGGCCGCCGCCGACGCAGCGGCAGCGGCTTTCCCGGCCTGGTCCAAGCTCGGCCCCAATGCCCGACGCTCGGTGCTCCTGAAGGCGGCCGATCTCCTCGAGGGCAGGGCAGCGGAGTTCGTGAACCTGATGGCGACCGAGATCGGCGCGACCGCCGGCTGGGCGCAGTTCAACGTGAAGCTCGCGGCCGGCATGCTCCGCGAAGCGGCATCGCTGACGACCCAGATCACGGGCGAGATCATTCCGTCCGACAAGCCGGGCTGCGTCTCCATGGCGGTGCGTCAGCCGGCCGGCGTCGTTCTCGGCATCGCGCCATGGAACGCGCCTGTCATCCTGGGCGTCCGCGCCGTCGCGACGCCGCTCGCCTGTGGCAACACGGTCGTGCTGAAGGCCTCCGAGATCTGCCCCGGCACCCATCACCTGATCGGAGCCGTTCTTCGGGAGGCCGGCCTTCCGGCGGGTGCCATCAACGTGATCACCAACGCGCCGGAAAATGCGCCCGAGATCATCGAGGCCCTCATCGCGCATTCGGCCGTGCGCCGGATCAACTTCACCGGCTCGACACGGGTCGGCCGCATCATCGCCGAGACCGCGGCGCGCTTCCTGAAGCCGGTGCTCCTGGAACTGGGAGGCAAGGCCTCGCTGGTCGTTCTCGACGACGCCCATCTCGATGCCGCCGTCGCGGCGTCGGCGTTCGGCGCCTTCATGAACCAGGGTCAGATCTGCATGTCGACCGAGCGCATCGTCGTCGACAATGCCGTGGCGGACGATTTCGTCGCCAAGCTCGCGGCAAAGGCGGAATCGCTCCAGGCCGGCAACCCGCGTCATGGCAATTTCGCCCTCGGCTCGCTGGTCGGCGTGGAAGCCGCCGAGCGGATCGGCGGCTTGGTCAACGATGCCGTTTCCAAGGGCGCCAAGCTCCTCGCGGGCGGCCGGGTCGATGGCACCGTCATGTCCGCAACGGTGCTCGACCATGTCACTCCGGCCATGCGCCTTTACGGCGAGGAATCCTTCGGCCCGGTCGTCTGCGTCATCCGTGCGACGGGTGTGGAGGAGGCGGTGCGGATCGCCAACGACACGGAGTATGGCCTGTCGGCCGCCGTCTTCGGCCGGGACATCACCCGCGCCCTCGAGGTGGCTCACAGGATCGATTCCGGCATTTGCCACATCAATGGCGCGACGGTGCACGACGAGGCCCAGATGCCTTTCGGCGGCGTGAAGGCGAGCGGTTACGGCCGGTTCGGCGGCAAGGCCGGGATCGCCGAATTCACGGAACTGCGCTGGATCACCATCGAGACGGGCCCGCAGCATTTCCCCATCTGAACAGGGCCTGCCGTGTTTCGGGGCTCGTCGTCTGCCGCCTTTCAGGGGCGGCAGACGGCGCCGACGGTCCCGGCGGTCGGCGTGGAAATTTCGCCTGTTCGGCTCGCTTGCCCGGGGTGGTGCTCTATGTGCGGGTGGAGCCCATGCGGCCCGGATTCCGGTCGGGAGAGAATTCGTGAAGCCTGTCATCATCGCCGTTGCGATCACGGGGTCGGTCCCGCGCAAGAAGGACAATCCGGCTGTGCCGATCACGCCGGCCGAGCAGATCGAGTCGACCCAGCAGGCCTATGAGGCCGGCGCCACCCTCGTTCATATTCACGTGCGCAACGATGACGAGACGCCCTCGTCGGATCCGGAACGCTTCGCCGCCGTGCAGGCGGGGGTCGCCAGGCATTGCCCGGGCATGATCATCCAGTTCTCGACCGGCGGGCGAGGGCGTGACCCGAGCCAGCGCAGCTCCGCCCTCGGCTTGCGTCCCGATATGGCCTCGCTCTCGACAGGCTCCGTGAACTTCCCCTCCATCGTCTACGAGAATCACACATCCCTGGTCGAGGAGATGGCCGGCAAGATGAAGGCGCTCGGCATTCGCCCGGAGATCGAGGTCTTCGACCTTTCCCATCTGCACGGCGCCAGGCGTCTGGCCGACAAGGAACTGCTCGACGATCAGCCGCACATCCAGTTCGTCATGGGGGTGCAGAATGCGCTGCCGGCGGAGGAGCGGCTGCTCGACATTCTTCTCAAGGAAGCCAGGCACCTCTTTCCGAATTCCACCTGGACCGCCGCCGGAATCGGCCGGCATCAGGCGAAGGTCATGGACTGGGCCCTCGTCCGGGGGGCGGACGCGGTCCGCACCGGGCTCGAGGACAATATCCGCATCACCAGGGAACGGCTCGCTTCCAGCAATGCGGAACTGGTCGAGCATGCGGTGCTTGCCATCGAGCGGCACGGTCACCGGATCGCCACGCCTGAGGAGGCGCGTGCTCTGCTCGGCTGCCAGCCGGTCACCGCATCTTAGGGTCCCGAGCCTGTCAATTGAGCCCACAAGTTCATTTCCTGGCACCACTGGCCCTACGCCGGCCGGAGTGCCAGTCAGAATGATGTCTCCTGCCTGCAGCATGAAATACTTCGATAGATTGGCGATGATCTCAGGCACTTTCCAGATCATGAGGCTGAGATCCGAGTCCTGCCTCGTTTCTCCGTCGACTGTCAGTCGTATCGATCCCTCTTGGATGTGCCCGACCTGCTCGACCGGGTAGATCTGACCGCAGGGGCAGGAATGGTCGAATGCCTTGCCTGCCTCCCAGGGCAGACCGCTCTTGCCGAGATCCATTTGAAGATCCCGCCGCGTCATGTCTAGGCCGATGCCATAGCCGTAGATATGGTCGAGCGCTTCCGCGACCGGGATATCGCGCCCACCCTCCTTGAGCGCAACGACAAGCTCAAGTTCGTAATGGTAGTTCCTCGTCATAGGCGGATAGGGGATCGAGCTTCCGTCCAGAACGATGCTGTCCGCCGGCTTCTGGAAGAAGATCGGCGGGTCGCGTGCCTCGTCTCCGCCCATTTCACGGACGTGCGCGACGTAGTTCCGCCCGACGCAGTAAATCCTCCGGACCGGGAACTTCTGAGATGTTCTCGCGACCGACAGAAGGGCACGAGCCGGTGGCGTGATCACGCATGCATCTGTGTCCATTATCCTCTTCCTCCCTCGTGGCGTCTGTTCTCATGGGACCTGCCTAGAACATCCGAATTCGGGCCGAATCGCAAATAAAATGTATTTTCTTGGTCCGAAGTACGGTTGATCTTTAGTCTACTCCTGTCACCAAGTTGCTTAGCAAGTGCAGTAATTTGGCTGCGCTGCAAAATAAAGATCAGCAATGACTTATAGATGCTTCATCTCGTCCGGTTTTAACGCACTGCAACATTAAAGGTTACTGGAATAAAGATCATACATTTTTTGACATTCAGTCGGATGTCTTACATCATTGAGACGCCGCGTTAAACGCAGGCATTGCCAAAGAGCAGCATAATGCAGGAGAGGAAACGTCGATGAAGATGAGTAAAGCTCTCGGTCTCGCTGTGACGCTTGCGCTCGCCCCTTGGGCGATGAGCGTCGCCAGGGCGCAGAATGCCTCCACGAAGATCACGGTCGTTCTTCCAAACCCATCGGCCGTCAACAACTTCCCGCTCTATGTCGCGGTCGGCGAGAAGATGTTCGAGAAGGAGGGGCTCGATGTGAGGATCGAGGCCGTCGACGGGTCTTCGCAGGTTCTTCAGGCGATGTCTGCTGGTCAGGCGCAGATCGGCCAGCCCGGCCCGGCGCCGGTTCTCGCCGCAAGAGCCCGCGGCGTCGATGTGGTCTTCATCTACAATCACTTTGCGAAGTCGGTCTTCGGCGTGGTGGTTCCCGAGAAATCTGCCATCAAGTCGCCAGCCGATCTCAAGGGAGCGGTGATCGGCGTCGGCACGGCCGATGGCGCCGAGGTTGGCTTCACCCGCGCCATCCTCACGGATTTGAAAATGAGCGAGGGCAAGGACTTCACGTTCCTGCCGGTCGGCGACGGCGGTCTTGCGGCAGCGGCATTCCTGCGCGGTGACGTCAAGGCCTATGCAGCTGCCGTGAGCGATGCAGCCATCATGGAAACGAGAGGGATCGATCTGCGGGAAATCACGCCCGAGCAGTATCTGAGCTACTTTGGCAACGGCTATGCGGCCATGAAATCCTTCATCGACCAGAACCCACAGGCCGTGGAGAAATTCGGCCGTGTCCTTGTTCAGGCGACGGAGTTCGGCTTGAAGCCGGAGAACAAGGAGAAGGTCCTGCAGCACACCAAGGCCGGAAATCCGCAGGAGGGCGAGGACACCAAGCTGTCGGCTGCCTTGTTCGAGCAGGTGAAGGACCGCATCACGCCGTTCGATAAGTCAAAGGGCTGGGGCTATCAGCCGCCGGAGCACTGGGAGCTTTGGCACAAGAGCGCTGTGGCCTCAGGTGTTCTGAAGGCTCCGCTGCCAGATCTGAAAGCAGCCTATACCAACCAGTTCGTCGACACTTGGAACAAGGGTGCGAAGTGATGGCGGTACTTTCAATGGCTGGAGAAGCTGTTGCTCCGGTCGGCTTCCTGGGCCGACCGGTGTTTGAACTGCGGGGCGTGAGCAAGACCTTCGCCAGACGCAATGTCCAAGCGCTCAATAAGGTTGATCTGGTGCTGCGGGAGGGCACTTTCTCATCAGTCATCGGACCAAGCGGGTGCGGGAAGTCGACCCTTCTCAAGATCATGGCGGGCCTGCAGCCGCCATCGTCGGGCAGCGTCGTTCTTCAAGGCAAGCCGGTCATGGGACCGCGCCGGGACATCGGCATGATGTTCCAGCAAGCCACTCTGTTCCCCTGGCGGACGACCATCGAGAACATCGTGCTTCCAATCGAGATCCGGGATGGTAAGGCGGCAGCCCGCGCCAAACATGATCAGGCGCGTCAACTCCTGGATCTCGTCGGCCTGAAGGGCTTCGAGACAGTCTATCCGAGCGAACTCTCCGGCGGCATGGCTCAGCGCGCCGCGATCTGCCGCATGCTGATTACCGAGCCTGCGGTCCTGCTGCTCGATGAGCCCTTCAGCGCGCTCGACGAACTGAGCCGCGACTTCATGAACATGGAGCTGCAGAGGATCTGCCTGGAGCGCAATGCCACGTCGTTCCTCGTGACACACTCGATTGCCGAGGCAGTGATCCTCTCCGATGTGGTGTATGTGATGTTGCCCCGGCCCGGGCGCTTCGTCGAGGCGATTACTATCGATCTGCCGAGACCGAGGACCCTGGACATGATGTCCGATCCACGTTTCGGCGCCCTCGTCCACCGCATCCGCAGCCATCTCGACAAGGGAGCGTTCCAATGACGCAAGCACAGGGTGTTGTTGTTGCTTCCGCTATCCCCGAACAGACAGTTTGGGCCGAGCGCGTCTCCTGGATCGACCGGGTTCCGCGTTGGGTATCGATGCTCGCGCTCTTGATTGGCTTCCTGATCGTGTGGCAGGTCGTCTATCTCATCGAACTGGTTTCGCCGATCATTCTTCCGTCCCCGCTCGAGACCATCGAGGATCTTTTCGTCGTCGGAAGGAATCTCCTGACAGGCGACTATATGCTCATGGCCCTTTGGATCACGACGCAGGAGGTGCTCCTCGGCTTCGTGATTGCTGTCGTGCTCGGCTTCGGCCTCGGTGTTCTCGTGGGCGAGACAGCATTTGGCGAGCGGGCTGTCATGCCCTATCTCGTGGCCATCAACACCATGCCGAAGGTGGCGTTTGCGCCTCTCTTCGTGTCATGGTTGGGCTTCGGCATAGCATCGAAAGTGGCCCTAGCCGCCTTCATAGCCTTCTTTCCGGTCATCGTGGGCACGGCGGCAGGCTTGCATGCCGCCGACCAGAACGCCCGTATGCTGTTCAAGACGATGGGGGCGAGCCGTTGGCAGGCTCTGATGCAGCTGAAGCTCCCCATCGGGATGCCCCATTTCTTCTCCGGACTGAAGAACGCCGCCGTGCTCGTCGTTGTTGGCGCGGTGGTGGGCGAGTTCTTGGGCGGCGGCAAGGGTTTCGGCGAGCTGATCCGCGTTGCGGCGGCTCAGCTCAATACGCCACGCGTGTTCTCGCTGATCATCTACCTCAGCCTGCTTGGACTGGCGACATTCTGGGTTGTAGCCTGGGCTCAGCGCCGATTCGTCTTCTGGCACAAGGAGAGCGTCACAGAGGAGACTCTTGCGCAATAGGAGGCGTATCCCGGCGGTTGACCTTCATCGGCCGCCGGGACATTCCGCTTGGAACCAGAATCTGCGCGGGTTGCATCATGAACAAGATTGAAAAAATAACTGCGGCAACCTCGGTTTACGAGAGACTTCGCCAGGACATCCTCAATGGCGGATTGCGGCCAGGGCAGAAGCTCCTGATCGACTTCGTTTCCGAACGGTATGGAGCTGGCCTCAATCCTGTCCGTGAGGCCCTCAACCGTCTCTCGTCCGAGGGACTCGTCGAGCGGAAGGACCAGCGCGGCTTCTTCGTGCCGCCTGTCAGCATCGAAGGCTGGCGCGAGTTGGTGAAGACCCGGTGCTGGCTTGAGGGAAAGGCGCTCGAAGAATCCATCAGGAATGGCGACCAAGCCTGGGAGGAGCGCATCGTCGTGTCTTTCCACCACTTTTCGCGTACGCCATGGAAACTGTCCGAGCAGGATACGAGCACCAATCCTGCCTGGGAGGAACGGCATCGGACGTTCCACCTTGCCCTCATCGCTGCATGCGGCTCCTCGATCCTGATCGGGATCTGCAAGGACCTGATGGATCAGGCGCAGCGCTACCGTTTCATCTCGGTGGCATCGTCCCACCGCCACCGGAATACCTTGGAGGAGCACCGCGGAATCACGGAGGCCGTCCTCGACCGTAAGACCGATTTGGCTGTCGAGCGACTCGTCGAGCATTACCAGACAACGCTCAGGCACATTGAAGACCAGATTCAGCCCGCACCCAAAGTTAGGTTCGATCCAACTTTGCTCGATTAACAGAAGCGGAAGCATCCAGGCAGGCTGCTTCTCGATCGAGAGATCACTCATTTTTCCACACCACACGCTCAGAGGAGCAAGGAAGTCCCATGAAGCTGCTGCGCTACGGCTTTCCCGGCCAAGAAAAACCCGGCCTTCTCGACCAGAATGGCAACATTCGAGACCTTTCCGGTATCGTCTCGGACATTGCGGGTGATGTGCTTTCATCCGCCGGCCTCGAGCGGCTGCGCAGCATCGATCCATCCACTCTGCCGCGCGTCGAGGGCGATCCGCGCATCGGCCCCTGCGTTGGACAGGTCGGCAAGTTTATCTGTATCGGCCTCAACTATTCCGACCATGCCGCCGAATCGGGAATGGCCGTTCCGCCCGAGCCCATCATCTTCATGAAGGCGACGAGCGCCATCTGCGGTCCGGACGACGGGATCGAAATTCCACGTGGATCGGAGAAGACAGATTGGGAGGTCGAACTCGGTATCGTGATCGGCAAGGCCGCCAAGTACGTGGAAGAGGCGCAGGCGCTCGAGCATGTTGCCGGTTACTGCGTCGTCAACGATGTCTCCGAGCGCTCCTTTCAGATCGAGCGCTCAGGACAATGGACTAAGGGAAAGAGTGCCGACACCTTCGGCCCTCTCGGCCCCTGGCTTGTGACACGCGACGAGATCCCGAATCCGCAGAATTTGCGCATGTGGCTCGAAGTAGACGGAAAGCGCTTCCAGGATGGCAGCACGGAAACCATGGTCTACGGAGCGGCATTCCTGGTGAGCTACTTGAGCCAGTTCATGAGCCTCCAGCCAGGAGACGTGATCGCTACCGGCACTCCTCCGGGCGTCGGCATGGGCCTGAAACCCCCCGTGTATCTGCGTCCTGGCAATCGTGTTCGGCTGGGCATCGAGGGACTCGGTCAGCAGGAGCAGCTTGTCCGGAGCTGGAACAGGCAGGGCTAGGGCGTGTCTGCAAAGGGGTTCCATGAGGAGCTTGGGGTTCCCATTTATACAACGTGACACGTTACGAGTTGACGGACCGGCAGTGGCAGCGCCTTGAGCCGCTTCTGCCGCCCGAGCGGCCGC
>NZ_VOSK01000639.1 GCF_009296175.1 Microvirga tunisiensis
CAGGCGCCCACCGTCGAAAGCAGCGGTGATCTTCTTGCGGCCAACGGCTGGAAACGGGAAGGTGGCAGGTGTATCGTCCGGCATGGCGAGTGTGGCACAGGGCAATTGGTGGCAGGGATTAGTCTCAACAACCAAATCCTACGCTGCTTCAAGTGCTTAAGCTACACTCGCCAGCCTTCATCAACCTTCCCATGCATAAGAACGGCTAGCATCGTGTCTGAATGCAGCCAACTCAAGGACCGGGCTGCCTGTGCGAGGCCCTACTGGGAACCTCACCCTAGAGTCCCAGCAGGTGGCTGGTCTGGTGAGTTTTGACAAGAAGTCTGTAACCGGTGCCGTGCGAAGATCCGCCTGATCAGGAGGATCTCATGCGGATCAGTCAGCGTCTGGCCCAGCTCTGGCTCGATGCCCTGGCGACGGAACTCGGGGCCTCGGTGGGCACTATTGCCACCTACACCGATGATCTGTATGCGCGACGGGCTGCTCTGTTCGAGACCCTCTATGCCTCGGGCATGCGCATCGGCGAGGCCCTGTCCCTGCCCTCCGATGCGGCTCCCTCAGGGACCCGCATGCTCTTGGTGCGCGGCAAGGGCGACAAGCAGCGCCTCGTGCCGCTGCACGAGTGGGCGATCGAGGCCGTTGCCCTCTGGCAGAAGCTGGCCGCGGCCTATTCCGGGGGAGCCCCCTCCCCCTGGCTGTTCCACCCGGTGCGCCATGGCGCCAAGGTGCTCACGCGCCAGGCGGCGCTGCTCGAGATCAAGGAGGCGGCGGTGGCGGCAGGGCTGGCCCATCCGGATCGAGTGTCCCCGCACGTGCTGCAGGAGTTGCTCGGCCATGCCGGCATCGAGACCACCCAGATTTAGACTCATCTCGACACCTCCCGCCTCCACCACATGGTCCGAGACCTCCACCCGCTCAATGAGGGATTGGAGATCTAAAGGACAACCACTGTTTAGAAGCTGGAAAATACTGTTCCTGAGCAGATGAAGCACAGGGTCACATGACCCCGATTGGCCAGCAGCGTGCACGGATTATACTAACTTTACGAACTTGACGAGATATGGGAGGTCTCTTATATTCGGCTACAGGAGGCTCTCATGGCACGGTCGCGCGCGACTACCACCAAGCAGGTAACATCCCGGGCAACCGGCCGGGTTGGCACCAAAGCCAAAGCGCAGACTGCCTCATTCTATGTGCAGCCAGGTCCCTCGGTGAGCAAGAGCAAGGCCGTGCGGATCGATGTTCCAGCGCAGACCTTCAAGGCTCTCTTCGCTGAACCGGAGCGCTTCCGAAAGCTCTTCGAAGGTTATGGCACAGCGCTCGTGCGCAGCCGAGCGACCGGCAAGAAGGTGCGCTTTGAGGTTGCCGTTGGGCCGGAAGGCGCGCCGAACATCACTCCGATTGAGGAGGCTCTCGGCGCAGACGCCGGGCCAGCCCTGGCCGCAGACAGCAAGGCCGATCTGGATCGAGCGCTCGCGGCTGCACGCGACGCGGCCAGGTCCGGATTGCCGAGGTCATGAACGGCCCGGAGATGCTGACCGCCGATGACTTTGCGACACGTCTTGGCACAACCCGCGCGACGATCAACACATGGCGCCAGAAGCACCAAGTGCTCGGCCTTGAAGGGGCCAAGAGAGGCTTCCGGTTTCCCGCGTGGCAAATCGGCGAGGATGGCAAGCCGTTTGCCGTTCTCCCAGAGCTATTCGAGCGGCTTGGCGACGCTCCATGGGCTGTCTACCGCTTCTTCATCCAGCGCCATCCTGAGCTCGACGGCTTGACGGCGCAGGAGGCTCTGCGCCGTGGACGGGAGAAGGACGTGCTGGAGGCGGCCGAGAACGCTGGTAGGACCTTCGGCTGAATGGCATCTAAGCTTGAGTTTAGCCATTTCTGACGGGTGATGTGAGAGCGAGGGGCGGCGAAGCGAACGATGCGGTAGACTGGCAGAGTTTCCGCCAAGAGACGCCGCCATGCTGCACCTGCCCGCCCGCTTCGCCG
>NZ_VOSK01000640.1 GCF_009296175.1 Microvirga tunisiensis
CTCGACATCATACTTTTCGGCTGAGCGTTTTCCCGGAATCATAGAGGCCTATGCCGAGACCGGTTCCATCACCGAAGCTCTGCGGCGCGAAGGGGTTGTCGACTATCGCCGCCGGGAGACCCGCCTGTCAGCAGAGCGCGTATCCGCTAAGGACGCCGAACTAATGAGCTGCTCAGCCGATGCCGTCGTCCTGATCAGTAAGGCGATCGATGTGGACCTCGAAGGGCAGCCGGTGCAGTTCATCAGAACTAAGTTTCTGGCGGATCGGGTGGAACTCGTGATGTTCCAGAACTGACACTCGGCAGACTTTGCCGGGAAGCTTTTAGACATTTACATCCGAGCCAAGTGTCATCGAGCGAATGTCTGAACAGGGCCTCTGCGTGTCAAAGTTGTTGAACAGCACGAAGGTCGTTGTTGATACGCAGCAAGAGATCCGGCTGGCGAGGAGATCTTCGCCCTCGTCTGCTTTGCTCGTACGACCCGACCATGACGCTACTTCCGAGAAGTGCCACAAGAGCCGACCTTGTGGGCACGCCGCGGATACGTCCACGTCGTGCTCATTACACTCGCTCAGCGGCAACGACCGCGCGGTTGAATACGGACGTTCGTTCAGATGATCGCTTATGTCCCCTTTCGACAACAAGCTCTCATGCTTGGGACCTAAGAAAGGGAGAACTTTGAGCAGCCATCGGGGGACGTCTGCCTGGAAACGAGCCCCGTCACAGTGGGGCTCAACGGGCCTTGGGCGGCAGGGTGAAGAGCGATAGGAACCGCTTGGCCAACTTCCGGTCTCCCTCGATCTGCAACAAGTCCAGCGCCGCGCCGCCGTAGACGACCGCCGCAACGTCCGTCGGCCCGCCAGCGATCAGCGCCGCGCCCTCTTCCGCTGCCCCGCGCCGTATCTCGATAGCGCCGCTGGCGACTCGGGCCACATAGACCATCTCGCCAAAACGGAACGCGACGGTGCCTGCGAAGCCTTTCGCGCGCTCGGCATCCAGCATGGCGGTGAAGGACAGCATGATCGACACGCCGGACAGCGGCAGGGTCGGATCATGCCCTGGCGACCGTGCCGCCCATCGCCCCATCTCGCGGATCAGCGGCGCCGTCTCCAGCCCCCATTCGGTCGCCTCATAGACCTGCACGGAGGCCGGCGGGGGGAGCTTGCGCCGCCGCACCAACCTGCGGCTTTCCAGTTCTTTCAACCGCTGGGTCAGCACATTGGCGCTGATCGCCGGCAGGTCCGCCCGCAGGTCGGAGAACCGCCGTGGGCCCAGCAGCAACTCGCGCAGCACCAGCAGCGCCCAGCGCTCCCCGATCAGCTCCAGCGCATGCGCCGTCCCGCAGGCATCGTCGTATCCCCGCCTGGGCTCGCTTCGTCGCATCTTGGTTGTTTTTTCTAACTGCACGGTTGCAATGTATAACTCACTGCGTCATGCTTCAAGGGCCAACGAGTCGAATGCCTGAACCCAGCACGCAAGAAGGAAACGGAAAATGACCTACATCGAAGGGTTCATTGTCGCGGTGCCGATCGCCAATAAGGATGCGTATGTGGATCATGCCACTGGCTTCGCACCTCTGATCCGGGAACTCGGGGCCACTCGGATGGTCGAAAGCTGGAGCGACGACGTTCCGGAGGGCAAGGTCACCGACTTCCGCAAGTCGGTCCAAGCCAAGGATGACGAAGCGGTGGTCTTCGCCTGGTTCGAATATCCCGACCGGGCCGCGCGGGATGCCGCGAACGAGAAGATGATGAGCGATCCGCGCATGAAGGAGATGGGCGCGGCCATGCCGTTCGACGGCAAGCGCATGATCTACGGCGGCTTCGACACCATTGTCGATGAGCGTGGCTCGGGCACGGCCGGCTACACCGATGGCTTCATCGTGCCGGTCCCGTCGGAGAAGAAGGCGGACTACCTGGCTTTGGCCCAGCGTATGGCCGGCAAGTTTAAGGAGTATGGTGCGGTCCGGGTGCTCGAGGCCTGGG
>NZ_VOSK01000641.1 GCF_009296175.1 Microvirga tunisiensis
CTCCTGATCGAGCCGGCTCATGCGCTCCTCCGCGTCGTCCCGCGACACGGTAGGTCGACTTCAACCGGAGGCGACATCTCGTAAATCTGGCCGTCGCCTTACTCACAGGATCGCGCGTCGCGCTACACGGACTTGCCCGCGCTTCAAGGCATCGCGCCGGGCTTGGAGATCCTGAGGCAGCCAATGCCCGCCATGCGCCCGCTCCAGCGCATAGCCGATGGCCTCCGGATGGGTCAGCAAACGACAGAGATCCGCCCAGACCAAGCTCTCAATCGGCTCGGCCGGAATAAAGCGCGAGCGGCACTTCGTCTCCCGGTAAGAGTGGAGGGCCGACAGCTTGCCGCGACAGCAATAGTAGCGATAATGCGGATGTAAGCAGCGGCCGAAGCACGCCAACCCGCACACGCCACAGCTGACCAAACCCCGCAACAGGTAGCGCTGAGCCGTGTTGTTGCGGCCTGCGAATTGCCGGTTCTGGGCGAGTTTGGCCGGCACGCGATCAAACTGCTCCTGGGTGACAATGGCCGGGATCGACGCCACGGCAATCCAGTCCTCCCGCGCTCGGATGCGTCGCGGCACTGCCGTGCTCCCGGTCCGGCAGGCCTCCTGAATCCGCCCAGCATACACCTCGCCCATGTAGACGGGATTGGTCAGGATCACCCGCAAGCCAGGCACACTCCAGCGTGTCCGGCTGCGCGGTGGCTTCACTGCGTCCTGGTGCAGCTTCTTGGCCAAGCCATACAAGCTGCGGCCCTCGTCAGCATACCAGGCGAACATCTCGGCCACCACAGCGGCCTCGGCTTCGTCCTGACGTACGCCGGCGGGATCGCGGGGGCGATCCGGATCGACGCGATAGCCGTACGGCACCCGGATCCACGGCAACAGGACGCCGGCCTGCAGCTTGCGCAGCCGGCCGCGCCGCATCCGCTCCGCGATCAGGCTGCGCTCGTATTCGGCCACGGCCCCACGGATTTGCAGCAGAAGCTGATCATGCGGATCCTGGCTCATCGGCCGGTCGAGAAAGTGGACCTGGCATCCGGTGGCCGTGATCTCCTCCAGCAGCAACACCTGATGCACATAGTTGCGGGCGAGCCGGTCGGGAGCGGTGATCAGGATGCCATCCAGGTCCCGCAGGGCCACCCGGTCCCGCAGCCGCTCCAGTCCGGGCCGCTTGAGAGTGGCACCGCTGTAGCCGTCATCGCGGAAGACGTTCTCGGGCGCGACCGTCCATCCGTGCTGGCGCGCATGCGCCTGCAGGCGCTCCAGTTGCTGGGCGAGGCCGTCCGCCTGGGCTTGGCGCTGGGTAGACACCCGTGCATAGATCCCGATCCTCATCGTTCCCCTCCTGTGCGGGAGGCGCGGGGTCGGCCGGGAGCGCGGCGCATCGTGGTCCGGTGTGGGTCCAGGCCATCAGCTGCTGATAGGTCCGATCCCAGTGCCGCTGCCCGTCTGGGTGGGGCTGCCACACGCGACGCACCCGCCAATCCCGCATCGTTGCCTCCTGCTGCCGATTTGTTCCGCAGCACAGGGCAACTCCCTGGTTCCGGCTGGCGCAAGCGCAACGGCAACCGCCACCAGTTCAGCTTAAACTGTCCAAAGTGGCTCAGGCAGAATTTGTCATTTGTGATCAGACCATCTCGACCTTGTGCCGTTGCCGATACAGCGTCTTGTCGTAAGCAATCGGCACCTTGCGGCTCTTGGTCGGCGGAATGCACGGCGTGATGTCCTTCTCGACAAGAGCTGCCCGGAACCAGTTGCTGTCGTAGCCTCGGTCGGCAATCAGTATCCATCCGAGCGGGGCCGCGGGATTTTGGGTGCCGCGCGTGGTAACGTCGGTTCATGGAGATCGATGAGGACAAGATCGACGATGCCGTTTTGGCGCTGTTATGGCTGACGCTGCATAACGAGCGTTGTGCCTGGAAGGGCTTCGACTGGGCAACGACGGATCGGCTTCACAAGAAGGGCTTGATCGGCGACCCAGTC
>NZ_VOSK01000642.1 GCF_009296175.1 Microvirga tunisiensis
GATCTCAAACACAGGAGACCGTCCGTGGACCAGATTATTCGCATCGGGATGGATACGTCAGTGCGCCGGGAGACCGGCAAGGAGTAGGAGGTGAAAGTCCCCCACGATGAAGGGCAAGCAACCCACATCGGCCCCAAGCCGTGCGCAGGCAACCGTGAGGGTGTCGGCGAAGCGTCGGCAGGGGAGCGTGCAGGCCAGCCATTGAGCCGCGAAAGTCCAATATTCCGGGTGCCGACGGCGTTGACGTTCTGGAAGGCAACACGGATGAGCGCGTTATGCGAGCGCTCAGCCGACCCGGCGTGGTCTGAGACCCTGGCATGCACGGATGCTCCTTGTTCGGGAACCGGGAGATCTCTGGATTGGCCACCCAACCCGTCCTCGGGTGGATGGTCCGCAGTGGGAAGGCGAGGAGCCGTAGCCGCCGATGAACGATCCAGAGAAGTCTGACCTCGGCATAGTAGCTGTGAAGCCGACGAACAAAGCCGGGCGACCGGTTGCGGAGTCGGTGGAGCGAAGGCCGGGGACCAAGGGGAACGCGGAACAGCAACACATGCACCGGACACAGGGCCGGGATCGCATGTCCCAGTCGCTGGACCGCGTACGGAAAGCCGCAAGGCTGAGGAAGAAGGACAGGTTCACCGCGCTCTTCCACCATATCACTGTCGACGCACTCCGGACGGCGTTCTACGCGCTCAGGCGCAAGGCCGCTCCCGGAGTGGATGGCATGACATGGCAGGACTACGAGGCAGAGCTTGAGCTCCGGCTCGAGGATCTGCACGCCCGGGTCCAACGGGGAGCGTACCGCCCGCAACCGTCACGCCGGACGTATATACCGAAGGCAGACGGCAGCCAGCGGCCGCTGGCCATCGCAGCTCTGGAAGACAAGATTGTCCAAGGGGCGACCGTCATGGTGCTCAACGCCATCTATGAAGGCGACTTCTGCGGCTTCTCCTACGGGTTTCGACCTGGGAGAGGGCCGCACGATGCGTTGGATGCCCTGTGTGTTGCGATCGACCATCGGAAAGTGAGCTTCATCCTGGACGCCGACATCCAGAACTTCTTTGGGGCTGTCAGTCAGGAATGGCTGGTTCGCTTCCTGGAGCATCGGGTCGGCGATAAGCGCATCATCCGCCTGATCCAGAAATGGCTGAAGGCGGGTATCCTCGAAGACGGGGTCGTGACTGTGGAGGATAAAGGGACGGGCCAAGGTTCGGTGATCTCACCGCTCCTCGGCAACATCTACCTACACTATGTTCTCGACCTCTGGGCCAAGCGCTGGCGACAGCGTGAGGCTACCGGCGACATGATCATCGTGCGCTATGCCGATGATCTGGTCGTTGGCTTCGAGCGCGAGGACGACGCCCGTCGCTTCCTCGATGCGATGCGCGCGAGGCTTGAGGAGTTCGAACTGTCCCTCCATCCGGACAAGACCCGTGTGATTGAGTTTGGCCGCCGTGCTGTGGTCAACCGTAAGAAGAGCGGGCTCGGAAAACCGGAGACCTTCATGTTCCTCGGGTTCACGTTCATTTGCGGCAAAACGCGCAGCGGGCGCTTCCAGCTTCAACGGAAGACCCGCGGCGACCGCATGTGGACGAAGCTCAGGACCATCAAGGAGGAGTTGTGGCGTCGGCTGCACTGGCCCATACCCGAACAGGGGAAATGGCTCAGGCAGATCGTGAGCGGGCATTTTGCCTACTTTGCGGTGCCGACAAACGCACGCGCATTAGCGGCGTTTCGGCACCATGTGGAAGAACTCTGGAGGCGCACGCTTCGGCGGCGGAGCCAGAGGGACGGATTCACATGGGACCGGACCACACAAGTGGCAGACCACTGGCTCCCAAAGCCACGCATCCTTCATCCATGGCCCGACGTGCGCTTCGCCGTCACTCACCCAAGGTAGGAGCCCGGTGCCTTAATTGGGCTCGCCGGGATCTGAGCGGGGGGCGCCCAGTAACGGGCGTCCCTACCGCAAAAAACAC
>NZ_VOSK01000643.1 GCF_009296175.1 Microvirga tunisiensis
CTGAGGAAGGTCGCCCCGCTCGCAGGCGACCAGAACACGCTCACGCAGATCAGCGGAATAAGGCTGGGGCATGGCTCGCCTCCCGGGCCATATCCCAGTCAACGCGCAGCCCACCCGAATGGATTCATGCTCAGATCAAAAGCGCTTTAACGGATCAGTCATCTGGCTCGCCACACCCTGCTTGTACCGGCCCGGATCAGGCTGTCCCCAAACGGATATTCAATCGGTAGGATCAAGCCGCCTCAGCCATCGCACGGCGCATCACCAACGTGGTGTGGGTCTCCCGAATGACCTCAAAGCCATGGCGCTGATAGAACCGAAAAGCTGGATTATTCTTGAGCACGAACAGTGCCATCGACTTTGCCGTCCTGGCCTGTTCGTTCAGCAGCCGTATGACCTGTGAGCCAATGCCCTGTCGCTGCCGCTTCGGTGTGATATAGAGTTGCTTCAGGAAGACTTCATCACCTGTCCGTCGAAACTCGACCCAGCCGATATCTTCCCCTTTGAGAGTGATGATCTTCGTATCATCCGGACGCCACAGGTTGGCAAACTGAGCTTCCTGCTCCTCATCAACCCAATCCACCCAGGCATTTGCAAGGGGTTTGATAGCTTTGTGATAAAGGTCGAGCACGAAAACGTAGTCGTCCGAACAAGCGGGTCGCAGATCAATCGTCATCGGAGGGTTGAGACTAATAGAAGGAAGTGATCCGACCAGCGCGGCTTGGCGAGAACACCTTACATGTCACGCCGGTCCCCCTCGTCTCTACCACAAGAAATCAGCTGTTGGGTAGCATCATCGTGAACGTGAGCCCTTTCGATTAACGGGTCCGTTCACGGTTCCCGTGGTCGAGACATCGTCGGTATTGGCCGCGATCTTACCGCCAGACCTGACTGTATCCGTGTTCCACGCGATGTTTTCTCCCGGGACCAGATGCGCGACAAGCTTGCGGGTCGTACGAGAAAGGTGCTTGCCTGCCTGCGCTAAGGGCTTGAAGTCTGCGAGCTTGTGGGGACCTCCAGGTTTGCCCGTGAAGACACGCAGACCGTCCGGGAACATTACCATGTCACCAGGGCGCAAGGTGCTGTCGGACAGAAGAGCCGGAAAGGGATTGGGAATGTCTCCGACCGGTTTTGGTTCTATCGGTTTCTTGATTTCCACTTGCTCCGCAGCCACAGGCTTCGGGTGTGGTCGGGTTTTGCGGCGGGGCTGCTCAAGCGCAGAATCAGGCTGATACCCGAAGGGCTGGGGGAGCGGGGTCGGAGTAGCAGGTTGGGTCAAGGCTCGGAAGAACGCAAAAATGCCTTGGGCTTGGGCGGGTACGCTGCCAACTATCATTGGAAGGATCAGAGCCGCCGCCACGACACTGCAAGGCTTCGGCAGTGTTACAAGTGGCGTTCCGTGCTTTGGCATTCCCGCCTCCTATGATGAAGGTAGCAACGTGGCCAAGCTATTGTTGTTCCTGCTACTTTGTTGCAGGCAAGAAATATACATAAGTTAACAAGATGTGTGAGCTGGGCGGGAACAGCAATCTGCATAATCGGTTGATTCCTAACCTACAGCAAAGGCAAACAAGTCAGGAATGCTGATCGGCCTTGCAACGGTACTGTCAACTTAACACCGTTACTTGCAGTTCTCGGTGTTTAGGTCCGGGTAGGCCACACGTTTTTAATCGCTTAGACACGCCGCGGAGTAGCTAAGAACAGCGGGATTCGGTCTTTGCTCGGTTAAGTTGACGGTGTCGCTTGGGCGCCAGCACTTGCTCCAGATAGGCCAGCAGCATGGGCGTGGAGGTCGCGGACACAATGCTCATCGTGGCGACCAGGCCTTCACACGCGAGCGCACCGAGAACTCTGATGTTCGTTGTCAATGAGCTTGGACGTGGGAGTGCGATCCCAGGGCGGGAGCCGGGTGTGGCAGGATGGAGCGATTGCGCAGGGCTGGCGGCAGAGCCGTCAAGACGACGGTTGAGCAAA
>NZ_VOSK01000644.1 GCF_009296175.1 Microvirga tunisiensis
CACCACCGCCACGCGGGCCGAGACCGCGCTCATCGAGCGCGCGATGTCGTCGGCCAGCGAGATCACCCGCGACGACTTCGTCCCAGGCGCAGGCTCAAGCTCATACAGCGTCACAACCGGACCGGGACGAACGTTGATGATCTCGCCCTTGACGTTGAAGTCCCACAGCACGTTCTCGAGGGTCGCAGCATTCTCCTGCAACATCTCGACCGGCACCTCTGCGCTGTCCCAGATCTTCGGCTCCGCCAGAAGATCCAAGGCCGGAAGCTCGAACTCGAACGAGGCTCCCACAGGCGCGGAGACACCAACCGATACCGATGCATAGTTGTCACGGCGGAAGCTGTCATTGGCAGGGGCCGGAACGATCGGACCTTTGTTGACGCGTGGCTGCGTTACGACGGCTGCGCGCCGCGGCGGCACCTCGATGACGTCCTCATCGTCCATGAGACCCTCGGAGGCGTCCTCGTCATCCTCCCACGGCAGCACTTCGGGCTCGGCCGGAGGCGGCGCTGGAACGCGTGGCGAAGCGGCAACCGCTGGCGCTGCTTTCTTAACGATCGGAGCCCTCTCCTCTCGCTTGACCTGAACGGGCGCAGTAGCAGGGGCCGGCGCCGATGACGTCGGCAGCGTCGGATCCAGCAGATAAGTCCCCGGCTGCCACATGAAGCTATAGGATTGCTGAACGGCAGGAAGCTCATAGGGAGCAGGGCTGCTCGTTGCAGGAAGAACTGCCTGCTCGATGGCCTTCGGCGTAGCGACAGGTTCCGCAGCGACCGGCCCGTTCCTTTGAGGAGCTTCTCCTCGCGGCCTCACGGGAACGGCCCGCTTGACCTGATCCGGCGCATGAGAAGGGGTGCGGGTGAAAGCGCGTGGCGCACCGTTACCAACCTCCTGCGAGGCCGCTTTGGTCTGGAGCGCGAGCAGCCTCTCCTGGACCGCAGGAGCAGGATCGGCCGCTCGGACGGAGGCGATCTCTTTCGCCTGCCTTTCCGCAACATCCGGTGTCGATTGGGGAGTCGTCTGCATCCTGCGCTCTTTCAGAACGCGTTCGGGTGTGCGTGTGAAGCGGACATCCGGAGACATGGAAAACGATTGCTCCCAGACGTCTCCGCGGGGAGCGCCATTGGGGCCCCTATCCCGCAAAGCCCGATCCACAACGATCTCCCGGGAGCGGGAACGTTCGTCAGCCATTCTTGGCCGTGACAGCCCCTGTCTCAATCCGCGGTCGGAATCGTCCATGGATACGCTATCGATCTCCCGATGAGGTTCGAAGGAAGAGGCTTGGGACGATGCTTGGGAGGGGTCTTGAAACGACGCTTGGCGCGCCCCCGCCGCAGGAGCCTGCGCAGACCTGACAGATGGCTCTTTCTCTCCGTGGCCGTCAAATTCCGGATGTTTGTCATCTTCCCGCTTGAGAGAGCCATAACCATGGGCGGCGGAAGATGGAGACCGTCGTTTGAAATGCATTGTCTGTTATGATGTTGGGGCTGAGTCAATCAGCCCGAGAGGAGGTTCGCTCCGATTACGCCTGCCAAAGGTAAAAAGAGGATTAGGAGGCGAACGCGAAGCACGGCTGCCCGTACTTGTCCCCAGCATGACATATTGTTCACAACCCTTTAAAAACCGGGACCTCCTCCCCATATCCGTTAAGAACTAAGGCATCCCCCCACATTCCCTCCCCTGCACGCAACGAGACATTGAAGATGTCTCTTGCAATCGTCTTGGAAGCGTTTATATCGGCGCCTCCTTCCTGGTGCGGTTTGGCGCTGGGGGATTTTCGACCAGTTGGATTTCCACGGCCCCGGGGCAGCGATGTTTCGGGCGGGTCCGACTGGTGTGAGCTTTGATTTGATCTGGCTCTGGCTATGAGCGGCAAAGGTTCGGCGGGATCGTCGGCGGTGTTGCGGGCTCCTCTGGCGGTTTTTTCCAGCATGGGCTGCGGGATTTCGATCCTACGGCACGG
>NZ_VOSK01000645.1 GCF_009296175.1 Microvirga tunisiensis
CAGGCGCCCACCGTCGAAAGCAGCGGTGATCTTCTTGCGGCCAACGGCTGGAAACGGGAAGGTGGCAGGTGTATCGTCCGGCATGGCGAGTGTGGCACAGGGCAATTGGTGGCAGGGATTAGTCTCAACAACCAAATCCTACGCTGCTTCAAGTGCTTAAGCTACACTCGCCAGCCTTCATCAACCTTCCCATGCATAAGAACGGCTAGTGTCATGATTCATCTAAGTTGGACCGGAGCGTTCAAGGTCGATTCATTCGTAGATACCGGGACTCCTGGCGATGCGACACCTGGGACTGGATTCCAGGTGCAAGGCATTGCAAGCGTGGACACCTGGGGGAATGTCAGCGATGTTCATACGGTAAACGGCACGGCGGACGGAGATCTGATCTATCTGGATACGTCGAACGCCGACACTCCACGCCTGATCAATGTAACGCAGATCAACAGCGGATCCGGAAACGACGTAGTCGATCTGACATCCCCCCGTTTTTACTACGCTGCGGTAACGATCGACGGCGGCGCCGGGAATGATTGGCTTCTCGGAAATATAGCCAACGATCGGATTTTCGGTCAGTCAGGACGGGATTGGATCAAGGGCTATGGCGGCAACGATCGCATCGATGGCGGGAGCGACAATGATCGGCTGTATGGCGGGCGTGGAAACGACAAGCTCGCCGGTTCCTCCGGCAATGATTATCTCTCCGGCGACCAGGGCAAGGACACCCTTTCAGGAGGCCGCGGCAACACAAGTTCGTTTTTGACACTGCTCCAAGCAAGTCGAATGTGGACAGTGTCACCGATTTCTCGGTGAAGTACGACAGCATCTACTTGGAGAAGGACGTCTTCACCAAGGCTGGCGCCAAAGGGCGCCTGAAATCGGATGCTTTCTGGACCGGAGATTCTGCGCACGACCGGAGCGATCGAGTCATTTACAACGAGGACACCGGGTATCTCTACTACGATCCCGATGGCACCGGTTCGGCCTCCCAGAAAGCGATCGCAAAGCTCTCGAAGCATCTCTCGATCACGGAGAAGGATTTCTTCATCGTATAGGCTTTTTTCAGTCCGAAGACTTCTATAGGAATCTCTGAGCAAACTCTGCCGCCAATTCCGGATAGCGCTCCATTGGCTGCAGTCTTTCGAAGCTGTGGACCGCTGGCGTCTTTGCCCAGGGCAGCGCCTCGGCAGTCCAGGGTTCGACTAAGGGCACGAACCGGCTCGGGTCCTCAAGCATGGTCGTGCGGACATTGACGAACTCGTCCATGCCTTCGGGCCGGGTGAAGAGCCAACTCATGCAATGCGGACAGAAGAAATGGCGCGTCGCCCCATGAAGGCCGCCAATCGTAGGTTCGCCCTCCAACACCTCGAAGTCATGGCTCGGATACAGAACGCTTAACGAGAAAGCGCTCGCAGTCATTCTTTGGCAGCCCATACAGTGACAAGCCATGGTGATGATAGGTGCTCCTCTGACGCGAAACCGCACCTGCCCGCACCGGCACTGCCCCTCATGCGCGCCATCCCGGTCCACCATGATGTCCTCCCCTATCCTGCAGCGCGGCAAGTCTGCTGCGGACTGGGGACGCTCGTCAATGTGCCGGAGACGAGGGTCGCGCTCGGTCGGTGTCGTGATCAGAACCGGGACGTCGGGCGGTTTCGTTTGATGTAGAAGTAGACTGCGGCAGCCACCACGATGAAGGGGATCACGAGCAGGAAAAGCCAGCTGTCGCCTTCGGTGCCCGAGGTCGATGGCGACGGCGGTGCCGGCGCGACCGGATCGTTCTGGGCATAGGCCAAGGTTGAGATCAGAAAATAGGCGAGGATGAAAAAATCTATGGACCGGCCGTGCGTTGCAAGAGGGCTGTGTCAGATGAGTGAGAGACGGTTCGCATCAATCTATCCGGCCTCTGGGTGGAGCCTGAGCTCCGGGCCATCATGGGAATCCGCGCGCACCGCG
>NZ_VOSK01000646.1 GCF_009296175.1 Microvirga tunisiensis
CCGGCGCTGGCAGGGCTTTGGACTCAGTGGCATGATCCAAGATACCTGAAACCGCCGGGCCTTGCTCGCGCAAAGCTATGATTCACGTAGTGAAATCAAACGTTTGCCGTTTGTGGACGGAAACTAGGCTAGCCCCGGCGGAGCCAATCATCTCATCAACGCGACTGCCTGCAAAGGTCCGTTCAGGGTGTGCGCCGTGACAAGGCGGCGTTTTCCAGTGGGTGCAAGTCCCACCCGGCAACCGCTCCAGCCGGAAGCAACCGGAGCAGTCATGGAGGTAACGAAATGGCTGAAGCCTTCGGAGTGCGGGTCACGCATTGGTGACCGCGCGAGTGTGCAGGCCGTAACGTGAGTGAACGCTGAGCAAGCCTCGAAAAGGACGATGTGCAGGCCGACCCGACAACCCTTTCGGGGACGGCTGATACGGCTGGGTGAATGAGCAAAGAGTACGCCCAGCCGCTGCACCGGGGTCGTGGCGGCAGCATGGACACAAGGAAAGCGCACGCAACACGGGAAGCCCCGGGACGTGGTCAGGGATGACCAACCGGAAGCCCGCGAGGGACAGGCCGGGCGCCCTGGGGTGGCGGAGAGGTCCGTAGTACCGCTGAAGCCAGTCAACGCTGGTCGAGGAAAGGGACCTCAGTTCAAGACAGACGCAAGACGTGGTGAGGGACCTGGAGATTGGGCAACCTATCAACTCCAAAGAGTGTTCAGAAACTGCAGATGGCGTTACACGCGAAAAAGGCGTGAGGTCTTGTCCGAGAGCCGGATGCGGGAGATCGTGCGCCGTGCAAAACGGCGAGTCGAATCCCTGTCGAAGACAGGGGAAGCCGGGAGACATGCTTCCGGGTCAACCATCTTACCGGATGGCGAAAGCCTAAAGGGACAAGAGCATGATGGTAAAGCGGGGGCTGGGCGAACATGCCAGACCCAACGCCCCGCAAGGCCCGCGCGATATGGTCAAGGATGGATTGCTTGAACTCTAGTCACCAGCGATGGAAACGCACATCCCGCGCCACGGTATGTCAGGGCGCAGCCGACAGGATAGAACGGTTTCGCTTTCGCCGTTCAAAACTCCCCCTGTCGAGCGACGACCAACGAGGTCGTTCAAGGGGACGAACGGAGGACCTAAGTCGCGCTATTACTTTCGACTCGTACGAACACGGGATCGCCTTCGGGCCGCGAGGCCCATGGCGACGGAGCGGTCATAGTAGTCCGAGGACGGGAAAGCCGTCCATATGGCGAAGGACCGCAGGTGTCTCGACGGCAATCGCTGGGAGGTAGCCGAAATGGCAACAGCCGAAACAGTGATGGCCGTCTCCTCTGAAGAGCATGAGACACTGGAAAGCCGGATAAGACCGAAAGACTTATGTCCGGTTTGGGGAGAGGGGTGGAGAAACCTGCCTCAGCAACGAGGCAAGGCGCTTCATCCGTACTCTACTGCATGTCCGGTTCGATGAGCGGGGTGTGGAAACGGAGCTACGGCTCGGCCAGTGAGGCACCGCCTGGCGAAAGCGGCGGAAACAGATAGGCCGATCCTACCGCCACCGCGCCACACCTCGACTCTACCAAACCATGACGGTCCTGCTGCTCCACGAATGGCAGCTCCGACCGCTGAAGCCGACCATGCTCTCAGGCCTGCTTCTACTCCGAAATCTGATGTTCCCCTGCTCAAGCAGGGGGGGTACTCCCCCGAAGCTCTCGCGGACGACGGCCGACCGATCTACACTCAAGCCCACAGGATCAGGAGGGTTCGCGCATGCGTCACGGTCTGTGGCTTATCTCCCTCGGCGTCTCGATGTTCGCCAGCGCAGTTCAAGCCGCCCCTTATATGGGCCGATACGTCAGTCAAGTGCTGGTCGCAGGTGCTGCCGTGATCTCCGAGGTTGAGCCCGATGGCGCTCATGCGAACCGTTCGTCCGCATCACCTTATATCCGGTTGGGCCTAAGCCC
>NZ_VOSK01000647.1 GCF_009296175.1 Microvirga tunisiensis
CTCCCCGCGCCGCCAATGCCTTGATAGTCATGCGAGCCTCCTGATCGAGCCGGCTCATGCGCTCCTCCGTGTCGTCCCGTGACACGGTAGGTCGACTTCAACCGGAGGCGACATCTCGTAAATCTGGCCGTCGCCTTACTCACACATTCGCGCGTCGCGCTACAGATGGTCGGAAGCCAGGTATCGACCGTCTCAAGAACCCCTTCGAGATGAGCATGGGACCAACCCGCCGCTGCCTTGCGAATTGCAATCGGATTTCGCGCCCTCAAGCCGGGATTGCCTGGAAGCTTCCCGCGGCGGGTCGCAGCCTTGATGCCTGCCTTGGTCCGCTCAGCGATTAGGGATCGCTCCAATTGGGCGACGGCCCCCAGAACCTGCAGAGAGAACATGCCCTGTGGGGTGGTGGTGTCGATTGGGTCACCCAGGGACCGGAAATGTGCGCCGCGGGCTTCCAGCTGCTCAATGACCTCCAGGAGGTGCTTTACAGATCGGGCCAGTCGATCAAGACGGACTACAACCAGTGTCTCTCCGGGCTGGATGCTGCGCAGAATGCCTGCAAGAACGTGGCGGCTCCGAGAGGCGCCTGAGGCGAACTCCTGATGGATTACAAGACAGCCGGCAGCCCGGAGCTCATCAATCTGGGGGTCGGTTGCCTGGTCCTCTGTAGAAACACGGGCATAGCCGATTAGGTTGGCTTTAGGAGGGGAGGGGGCCTTCATCGCCGGAGAAACCTTGGAGCTCGCTTCAGGCTCAACTAAACGGATCGAGCTTATGCCTTACTTGAACGGATTTACGATGGTCAGACTGTCCTGAACCCGCTGGCCGTCTTGTAGGTCCTCCGAAAAGAGGGTCTCGCAGCCGGCACTGACGGCTGCGGCGACAATTAGGCTGTCATAGATCGAGAAGCCGTAGCGCTTCATGACGTTGAGCGCCACATCATGGGTATCGGTGGTTATCGGCTCGACCGCGCAAAAGTGCCGTACTCCAGCCAAGACCTCCCGGACCTCGTCGAGATCCATCTTGAGCTTTCGAGTCATGACGCTCACGGCCTCGTTCAAGACTTGAACACTTACTGTGCCCCCCAAAGCCAGGAGAGCCTCGGCCCGATCAGCTTTGGCGGCATCCTCAGATAGCAGATACAAGACAACATTGGTGTCGAAAAAGGCCTTACCGCTCATTGGCCTCAAGCCGATCGAACTTGAACCCAGCGGGGAGGCGGCCACGGAATCGCCGCAGGCGTGCGAGGGTCTCGGCCGCGTCAGGGGCTTTTGAGACCTCGAAGGAGCGCGATCCAGCAACGATGATTTCGATGTCGTCGCCTTCCTTCAGCTTCAACGCATCGACGACGGCTGAGGGGAGGCGGACAGCAAGGGAGTTCCCCCACTTGGCTACCTGCATTATATCCTCCATGATATACGAAATGTTAGATGTATATCTAGTTCTTGAGGTGCACCGAAGCAAGACCAGCGCTGCCTGTCAAAGCACAGATCGGAGTCCGCTGTTGTACAATGTCCGCGGATAGCCGCATCTGGCCGTTTGGGATCGTTGCTGCAGTCGTTATGACGGCGCGACGAGGAGGGGAGGGGGCTTACTAAGACGCGCGAAAATGCCTTGAAAATTAAGGTTTTGGCACTTTGCTCGGGGAAAGCGAGGCTGTTTTAGGCCTTCTTGATCAGGAGGCTGATAAGGGGCAATTATCGATACCAAAAGCCAAGCTACAAGCGGCTCATACCACAGTGAAGCAAAGCTTGGGTTCTGTTCTCTTGCTGGCGCAAAGCGTGGCTGGTACAAGAACTTAGGACACTGGGGGACGGCCGTGCATCGGGGTAACTGGGGCATTTTAGGGGGCGAGGGATTCCTCCCTTCGGGCATTCATGATTCAATCCCGGCATGACCTCGCCTGATCGTTCCAACAAGCCGCTGTCCTCGACAGCCCTGCGCGAGCTGGTCTCG
>NZ_VOSK01000648.1 GCF_009296175.1 Microvirga tunisiensis
TGCACGATCCGAACGCAATCGATGCATTGCGGTTTGGCACCAGGATTTCGTTCCGGTGGGTGGCGACCAGCAAGCCGCGCCGCTCCCGTTTGTCGGGGCCACCAGCGCGACAGTGGTAGGGTTCATGGGGTCCATCCGAACGAGGTGTGCCCATGCCGCGAACCCAAGGCCCATCAGCGGCACGGGTTTGGACAATCCAGTCCATCTTCGTCCGCACGCCTGATGGCCCCGATCGTCTCTCCCGTGCCTACCGCCACCTGCTTCAGGCGACTGTGCCTGAACGGCAGGCGAGCGATCCCACCCGTTCTCACCCAATGACTGAAGGAGGAGCCCCATGCGCGCCGCCATCTATGCCCGTGTCTCCACCGAACGCCAGGAGCGCCAACAAACTATCGACAGCCAACTCGATGGACTGCGACGCTGGGCTGGAGCCGCCAACCACGACTTGAGCGACCTCCATGTGTTTCGGGACGAAGGCTACAGCGGCTCGCGTCTCGACAGACCTGGGCTGGACGCCCTGCGCGATGCCGTTCGCGACGGGGAGATTGATGTCGTCGGCGTTCTCGCCCCCGACCGGCTGGCCCGCCGCTATGCCTATCAGGTGCTGTTGCTCGAGGAATTCCGGCGAGCAGGGTGCGCGGTGGAGTTTCTCAACCGCGCCATCTCCGATGATCCGGGAGACCAACTCCTGCTCCAAATCCAAGGAGCTGTCGCCGAATACGAGCGCGCTCTGCTGAGCGAGCGGTTTCGGCGCGGCAAGCTGCAAAAGGCCCGGGCCGGCCAGTTCATCGGCGCTCGGGCGCCTTACGGCTACCGCTATCTGCCGCGCCATGAGGGGGCCGCTGGCCAGCTCATCGTCGATGAGGCCGAGGCCGAGGTCGTGCGGATGCTCTACGGCTGGCTTGCCGAGGAGGCCTTGACCCTGCGTCAGATCCTCCGCCGGCTGAACTTCGGGCCATGGTTCCCACGCTGTGGCCGGCGGCCATGGTCGACCTCGACGGTCCACCACATCCTGTCCGATCCGGTCTATACCGGAACCGCCTACTCCAATCGTTATGAGTACCGGCCGGCCCGCAAACCGCGCAGCCGCAAGCCCGGCTACGCGGGCATGGGGTATCGCGTCATCAGACCGCGGGAGCAGTGGATCGCCATCCCGGTGCCGCCGCTGGTCGACCAGGAGATCTGGGACCGGGCCCAGGCCCAGTTGGCGCGCAACGCAACCTTGTCGTTCCGGAACAACAAGAAGCATAACTATCTGCTGCGCTGCCTGCTGACTTGTGGCGAATGCGGCCTGGCGATGCACGGGGTGAGCCAGAAAGGGGCCAAGGGCGCGCTCCGCTACTATAAATGCGCCGGCAAGGACTGCATCGCGACAGCCCGCCCTGCGCCGTGCTCACGGGCTCACGTCAAGGCTGATGACCTGGAGAGAACGGTGTGGGACCATGTCCGTAGCCTTCTCGGCGATCCTGATCGGCTGCTTGCCCAATTCCAGGCGTTTGCCGATGAAGCGGGTCAGGCTGCGGCGCGTGGATCGGAGACCGAGCGCAAGCTTCGGACCCGTCTGGATGGGTTGGCGCGGAGCGACCGGCGCCTGCTGGATGCTTACCAGACGGAAGTGATCAGCCTGGAGGAACTGCAGGACCGCCGCCGGCAATTGGCCGACCAGCGTCATGCCCTGGATCTTCAACTCGAGCAGCAGCGTCGCTTGTGCGACCAACGGAGCAAGGCTCAGGCGGTGATGACCGATCTGAGGGCGTTCTGCGAGCGGGTTGAGATCCGGCTGGACGATGCCTCGTTTGAGGACCGGCAGGCTCTCTTGCAACTGGTCATCGACCGCATCATCGTTCACGACGGCAGCTTGGAGATCCGTCATGTCATTCCCTTGCGCAGCCCTCCGCCGGGACGTGAGAGCACTGCTGACCCAGTTGCTCGATTGCGTTCGGATCGTATG
>NZ_VOSK01000064.1 GCF_009296175.1 Microvirga tunisiensis
GCGGCCGCTCGGGCGGCAGAAGCGGCTCAAGGCGCTGCCACTGCCGGTCCGTCAACTCGTAACGTGTCACGTTGGATAAATGGGAACTCCAAGCTCCTCATGGAACCCCTTTGCAGACACGCCCTAGTGCCTCCTCGGGTGTGACCGCGTCGGTGAGATAGCGAAAGTCGATCACCCGGACGAGCTCCTCAGGGCTCATGTCAGCCACCAGCTCCCACACCGGCTTGCCGGCTTCTTTTGCCCAAAGATCCCAGACGGCATTGACGACCGCCCCTGTGGCGAGATGGATGACGCCCTTGTCCGGTCCGATCCAGCGCAACTGACTGTCGCCTGTGAGATGGCGCCAGAACCGGCCGGGGTTGTCCTTGACCCACTCGAGATCGAGCCCGACTACGAGATGGCGCATCGCCTCGATAGCGGCACAGCAGATATCGAGGCGATGCGCCCGATCGTGAAGGTGAGACCATGACCGGTCAGATCCGGATTGTCGGTCGTGAGCACCACATAGGCGGCGGAATAGTCCGGATCCGGGTTCATCGCGTCCGAGCCGTCGAGATGCTGGGAGGTGGGGAAGCGCAGGTCGAAGGTTTTGAGATCGGTGATGCGGGTCACGGCATGCCTCATCGGGACCGGAGGGTCAAAGCGGCTCCATCACGATAGTACCGGGGCCGCAGCCACTCTCAAGAGTGTCATTCCTTACGATGGTCTTTTCCTGACTTCGGAAAATAGCCGAACTCCAGCGTCTCCGCTCCTGCTTTAGTGACCCTGTTTCAATGTTCTGGATCGATTATGTCTCGTCCAGCAGGACCTTCCACGAGCTTCTCGCCGTGGCGATGGCCACTACCGGTACGTTGTCTGCTTCAGCGCAAGGTTCGGAACAGCATGCGTATTTCTTGAGCCAGAGCCTCTGGCTGTTCCATCGCGGTGAAGTGCCCGTCACGGTCCATCACGCTCCAGCGCTGAAGGTTCGTGAATTCGGGATCGGGTCATTTCTCCGCCGGACCGGCGTGAAGCGGCACCGAAGGTTGACCCCTCGTGCGGGAGGTACAAAGCCTTGGTTCAGCGACACACAGTGGAAATTCGGTGGGGTCACCATCGGTGCCGATGGTGACCCCACCAACGCTCTGAGTTCGCCAGCAAAGTAATGCATTTAACAGCAGTCGGCTCGCGGGTCGTCATTCGATGTTGATTCACACTTTGAAGATTTTTTCGAGCCGCTCCAAGGCGTTTAGAACCACTTCGGCTTCCGGCCCGAGTTCGTCCAGGATGTGTCTTTCGAAGGCGAGAGCCTTAGGGACGATCTCTCGGTAAGTCTTCTGCCCGAGCGCTGTGAGAGACAGGATCTCCTCCCGCCTGTCTTCCTCGCTTTCGCGGCGCCTGAGCCAGCGCCTCTCCTCCAGTGCCCGCACGGCACGGCTGACCTTCGTCTTGTGCATGGCCGAGTGCCGCCCGATCGCCTTGGCGCCGATCTCCTCGAACTGGCCGAGGGTGGCCAGCACCCGCCATTCCGGGATCGTCAGGTCATGGTGCGGACCGTAGACGGAGCGGAAGTCTTGAGAGACTGCTGAAGCGATCCGATTGAGCCGGTAGGGCAGGAATTGTTCGAGCTGGAGTTTGGCCATGGCATTGTTGGTTACAAAATAGATAGTTACAGTTGCGACCAATTGTGGAGGTCACGACCATGAATGTCCAGAACCCATCTTTGCAGAATCAGGCCGCCGATCGTCTGGAGAGCGCCATCCAGCGCGGCTACATGTCCGGCTTCGGCAACGGTTTCGAGACCGAGGCCCTGCCCGGAGCACTTCCCATCGGCCGCAACTCGCCGCAGAAGTGCTCCTACGGGCTCTATGCCGAGCAGCTTTCCGGCTCGCCCTTCACCGCACCGCGCACCACCAACGAACGGTCCTGGCTTTACCGTATCCGTCCCACGGTGACTCATTGGGGGCAGTTCCAGAAGGCGGATATCGGCCTGTGGCGCACGGCGCCTGCCGTCGAGGTGGAGGTGCCGATTGCGCCGATGCGCTGGAGTCCGATCCCGCTGCCCAACGAGAGCGTCTCCTTTCTGGAGGGTGTCTGCACCATCACCACGGCGGGCGATGCCGGAAGTCAGGCGGGAATGGGTGCGCATGTCTATCTCATCACCCGCTCGATGGCGGACGAGTATTTCTACAATGCCGATGGTGAAATGCTGTTCGTGCCGCAGCAGGGCAGCATCCGGCTGTGGACCGAGTTTGGCATCATCGACATCGAGCCGGGCGAAATCGCGGTGATCCCACGTGGAGTGAAGATCCGGGTCGAGCTGATCGACGGACCTGCCAGGGGGTATTTCTGCGAGAACTACGGCGGTGCCTTCACGCTGCCCGAGCGCGGACCGATCGGCGCCAATTGCCTTGCCAATCCGCGCGACTTCCTCACGCCAGTGGCCGCCTATGAGGACAAAGACGTACCCTCGAAGATGTATGTGAAGTGGGGCGGCTCGCTCTGGGTGGCGGACATGGATCACTCGCCGCTCGACGTGGTAGCCTGGCACGGCAACTACGCGCCGTACAAGTACGATCTGCGCCGCTACTCGCCTGTGGGTCCGGTTTTGTACGACCATGCCGATCCGTCGATCTTCACCGTGCTGACCTCGCCGTCTGAGACGCCCGGCACCGCCAACATCGATTTCGTGCTCTTCTCGGATCGCTGGCTGGTGGCAGAGAACACCTTCCGGCCGCCGTGGTACCACATGAACGTGATGAGCGAGTTCATGGGGCTGATCTACGGGGTCTACGATGCCAAGACCGGCGGTGGCTTCGTGCCAGGCGGAATGTCCCTGCACAACACCATGCTGCCGCATGGTCCCGATGTTGATGCGTTCGAAAAGGCCAGTAACGTGGAGTTGAAGCCCCACCGGCTGGAAGGCACGATGGCGTTCATGTTCGAGACGCGCTTCCCGCAGAAGGTCACGGCCTTTGCCGCCAGCACAGACGCGCTGCAGAAGGATTACGGCGCCTACGGCCACAAGCTCAAAAAGCATTTCAACCCAAGCCAGCGGTGATCGAAACGATGGCTCAACTCGATCACACGCATGATCCGAAGCTTGAAAGCTGGGTGGTCTCTGCCAACGGTCACCCAGACTTCCCGATCCAGAACCTGCCGCTGGGGATTTTCAGCCCGGGCGGCGACGCTCCGCGCGGTGGCGTGGCCATTGGCTAACGGATCTTCGACCTGCCGGCTGCCTTGGCAGCCGGCCTCTTCACAGGGGAGGCTGCGCGGGCAGCGGAAGCAGCGTCCGGTTCGGTGCTCAATCCCTTCCTGGCACTTCGGGCAGGAGCCCGGCAGGCTCTGCGCGCAAGACTGTCCGAACTGCTGAAGACGGGCAGTCCTGACGAGGGCAGGGCAGAGCCGTGCCTGCAACCAGCGTCCGACTGTACCCTGCACCTGCCGGCGCACATCGGCGACTACACGGACTTTTACGTTGGTATTTATCATGCAACCAACGTCGGAAAGCAGTTCCGGCCCGACAATCCGCTGCTGCCGAACTACAAGCATGTCCCGATCGGGTATCACGGCCGCGCGTCATCGATACGCCCCTCAGGTGTGCCGGTGCGGCCGCCGCGGGGGCAGACGAAGCCCTCGGATGCGTCGGAGCCGGGCTTTGGGCCCAGTCAAAGGCTCGATTATGAGCTGGAGTTGGGCGTCTGGATTGGACCCGGCAACGAACTCGGCGCGCCCATCGACATCGGCAAGGCATCGGAGCACGTGGGCGGCTTCTGCCTACTGAACGACTGGTCGGCGCGCGACATCCAAGCTTGGGAATACCAGCCGCTCGGTCCGTTCCTGTCCAAGAATTTGCCAGTACCATCTCGGCCAGCGGGTATTCCTCAAGCTGCGGGCCTTATGTGAACAAATAAGGAACAGAGAGGGAGCTTGTCAATTACCTCCTTCGGACATCGAAGCCAGCGCGCATGGCGAGGGGCAACGCCGCCAAGCTCTGGTCTCGGGCCCCAGTGGGGCGGTTTCCAAGTCGAGTTGGACGATGGCGTGGCAGGCGAGGGCAAGAACGGCCAGGACGCCGTCGTCCGCCCGCACTGCTTGAGCCACTTCGCCCAACGGCAGCGGGTTGGCTCCGAGGAGATCAAGCACCCTCACTTGATCGGCGGCCTGAACCTGAACCCTCTGGCAGCCCAAACCGCCCTACTGTTCATCAGCAAGGGCGATCCGAAAACCGTCGGGGGCTCGCGGCACTCATAAGCTACGCCTTGGGTTGCGTGTGCGGCTTCGACTGCCTCGAACCGCCCGCGGGCTGCTGACCGGGGTTGGCGGTAAACATCGACGACGATGGACCGCCCATCGAACACCAGGCAGCAATCCGGCACGTGTTGGATTACCAAACCATTCAGGGTGATGCTGATTGCTTCCGCCGGAGCGATAGCCCGCACCTCGGGATCCAGCGAGGCGATAATCAGGGTGTCGAGCACACTCCGGTTTCTGGCTATAATGACCTCTGTCGACTTTGCGCTTTCGAAACGGGTGACTTGTGGATCGGACCTTCTGGATGGTGAACTCATGCGCAACCTCACGGGATCAAGTACGAATCCCTCTGCGCCCGGGCGCCAGCAGTGGCGACCAGGTTGGACAGGGACCCGTCACGGTGTGACAGTCGAAGGGGGATTTCAGGTGCAGGACACCTGCGAACAAATAGAGAACATCAACCTTGGCGGTGTCAACGACTCAGAGGTAGTAGGCAATAGGTCCTATACGGCTGCTATCAAAAATCTGGTTGAGAAAATCGCCACCGGTAAGCTTCGCCTTAGTTTCGTGCGATCCTGCTGCCATTACTCCAACCCTCATGATGAAGCGTATTTGCTCCCTCTGGCTTGGTCTCTCCGCCATTGCGTCATTGACCGTCAGCCTCGCTGCTGAAGCTCAGAGCGGACCCACGGTGGGGCCGGAGCGGGGCCAAAATCATCGCTCCAAATTGCTCTACGGGCCTGAAGGCGTATACGCCAAGATCCCTGCGAGGGATGAATTCGGAAGGGATCAGCTCGCGATGTTCCGGGACTGGAACCCGGACCCAGTCGGCAATCATCAAGCCAATCTCCGGACCATCCACCCGGTGCTCGCACGCGTCGTACGGAAGACGCAGGCCGACAATTCGAGCCTTCCCTTCGTCATCGGCTCGGGTTTGCGCGGTGGCAAGCTGCAACGAAGGGCAGTCGCCTGGGGATGGTCGAGGACCGAGGACAGCCCACACCGGTCAGGCCTCGCAGTCGACCTGTGGCCGCTCGACCCGGACGGTCATGTCTTCTTTGATCCGACTACCCAAAACCGGATCGCCGCCGCAGTAAAGCGAGCCGCCGCAGAGCTTGGTGTGTCGATCCGCTGGGGCGGCCGTTTTCACGGCTTCAAGGACAAGGATCGCTCACACTTTGAACTCAGGCCCGATGACAAGAGCGGAAACCCAAAGTGAGGATCCTGAACCGCATTATCCCGTTCTAAAGACGAGGCCTGCGAACAGGGTTTGAGACAGGATAAGGCGCAGGAGCGAATGCGAGACGCAGAGATGCGAAGGCATCCTGTCCGTACGCACCGGAGCTTGGGCTCTTTCATGTCTGCCTTCGTGGAATAGCGGTCAGGTCATCTCTAAAATTGCAGTTGGCGCAACGTAGCGGAACGCTCCGACCACCTTGCCAGCATGCCGGAAATTGGCTTCATCGCCGGCGGATAAACTATGCCCGGTTTCTTTCAGTTTGTTGCGCCACTCCTTCAGGAAGCGCTCGCCGGCGGCTTCCGCACGCTCGTCAAACGCCAGGACTAGATCACAGGATGCGATCTTGCACTGGAGCACGCAGTCCCATGAGATCGAGTTAACGTGTTTGTGGAGGCTTGATCCTCCGTCGCCGAACATCGGCCACGCTCGGACGGGCCTGATGCCCGCGACAGCCAGGGCCTTCGCCAGGGCAACCCAGCCGCGCACGTCGAGGTTCTGGTACGTGAAAACGATGCGTGCTCCCGGTCGACAAACGCGGACTACCTCGCGCAGGCGGCGGGCCAACTCCCCAGCAAACAGATCCGCTGCCTCGGCCGTCCCCTTAAGCGAAGCCAACTGCCCCTGTGGGAACCCGTTAAGACAGGCGTCACCGATCAGGCCGAGGCGCGCCATCCACGGCACGTAGAAGTGTCCTAGCTCGGAATAGGCGATGTAGTCGAAATAAGGTAGGTCGGTTAGGACGAGATCCACCGATCTGGCAGGAATGTGAGCCAGGTTAGCCGCGTCGCCGCAGCGGACGTCCCAGGATCCGGCCACCCTCGTGGGTACTGGGATGGCCTCACCGTCGGGCGAGGGCTCCACCGAACCGGTGATGCTCCTGCTCGCGCGGAGCACCGACCGGACCGCGTTCGGGAACGTCCCGCGTCCGTTCTTCGTCAGCCACGGGTTGAGCTCGACGGGGCGAGCGATGTGCCGGTAGGCCCGGATCGAGAACAGCGGCGACAGCCGGCGCCAGCCGCCTGCGTAGCCGCAAAGGACGTTGTTGGTGGACAGGTGGTCGGAGAAGGCGATCCGCAGGGCCTCGCCGGCCAAGCCCTCGATCCCGTCGAGAGCGCGGGCGAGCAGTCCAAGGTGCAGATTCTGGCGCGCGTTGAACAGCTCGCGGTAGGCGCTGTAGCCGTATTGCACGAGGCGGTTGTCGAAACGGTTTTCACGCGGGATGTCGCCGGCGACGAGGAACCCGGGATTGGCCTTGACCTCGCGGGCCAGCCGCCGCTTGGCCGCGGCGAAGATCTCCACATCGCGCGGGGTGGCCGAGCGGATTCGCCGTGCATCCCCGACATGCCGTTTCTCCGGGCCAGCCGGGACCGTTTCCACGGCGAAAAGCCGGAACGCTGGTGGCTTGCCGGTGCGCTTAGCCAGGTCGATCAGGCGCTCCCGGTGCCCGCAGGCCGGACAGCAGGCGGTCCCCGTCACGACATGGCCACCGTCCGCCTTCGTCTTTCTGCCGCAGCCACAGGTGAAGGTGCCCCACCGCAGCGGGACCTGGGTCACCTGGCTGCAATCCCGGCAGGCGACCCACTGACGCCCTTTGGCTTCGTCCCACGCCAAGCGGAACGTGGGATGCGCGTCGTAGGCGTGCCCGCAACCGCCGCAGGTGACGCGCTGCACCCAGAAGGCGTGCAGCAAAATCTCCTCCTGGCCCTCGTCATCGAACGACCGGTAATACGGCGCCATCTCCGCCCCGACCGTCGCAATCAGGTGGTCTAGGTGCGGCTGCAGGTCGGGGAGCCGGGCGAGGCGGCCCTGGAAGTCGGAGATCGCGGCGGCGACCGGCTCGACGTCAACGCCATGGACGTTCGCCCCGAGGCGGGCAGCCTCCAGGAGCATGACCCCGCCGCCCATGAACGGGTCGAGCACGGTGAGCCCCTCGCAGGACGCCTCCCCGTAGTAGGCCTTCCAAAAGTTGCCGTCCCCGACCGTGGTCGACCCAACCAGCAGGGAGCGCGCCGTTGCGGCCAGCCGGCGCGCGAACCACTTGTGCGCCTGGTAGGCGTCGCGCGGACGCACGCTCTCGCGCTTGGCCATGCGCGCAATCTCGCCGACCGGCAGCACGCCGGCGTCGAGAAGCGAGCGGGGAGGAAGACGCCGACGGCTCATCTGAACTTAATCTCACAGGCCCCAAGAGCTGGGATCGAAGCTGGCACCGCGCGCAGCAAGTAACCATCCGCATAGTGCTTCAACAGGCGGGACTGCCGGAGCATCTCCGGATCCCGCGGCAGGTGGTCGACCAGCCGGCGGGAGACGATGACGATCAGCTTCGCCTTCGCACGAGACGCGATGACGTTGAAGCGGTTCAGGCTGTAGAGGAACTCCTCCTCCGCCGCGATCTGGTCGCGGTCGCCGAGCCCGAAGCTTGCGATCATGACCGTCTTCTCCTGCCCCTGGAAGCGCTCGACGGTGTCGACCGCCGCGATCATCGCGGCCTGCTCCGCGTCCGTCGGCAGGAAGCCCATGAGCCGTTCGACGACGGCGGCCTGCTGCGCCCGGTGCGGCGTGACGATGCCGAGGCCGTCCTTGAAGAGGTCGATCCCGGACAGGGGGGTGTCACCCTTGTCCGGCAGGAGGCGCCCGTACAGGGAGCGGACAAGCCCCGCTACCAGGTTGGCCTCGTGGTCATTGCGTTGGCTCGAATACTCGTCCGGGTGGATCAGCGCCGTCAGGGGCTCCTCGGGATCGAGGAGGGTGGCAAGGTGGCCGTGCCACGGCAGGCTTGCGGGCCAGTCCGCCGGTTGGGCGCCGGGCAGCGGCGACGCCAGGCGCATGCGCAGGCCGGCGTTCTCAGCCGTCAGGTCATCGCCATAGCCGGCGAGCCGCACGAAATCGACGATCTCCTTGTTCGAGCGGTAGCTGCGGTCAAGCATGACCGGCTGGATGCCGGCCGCCGCGGGCTCGCCATTCCGGTATTGCCGGAAGAAATCGTAGATGGAGCCGACGAGGTGCTCTGCGCCCTCCGGGGGCGCGATGGGCTGGATCGGCGGCATCTGGAGGTCATCGCCCACCACCGTGAGCGAGGCGCCCTCGGCCAGGGTCGTGAAGGCCACGACCGCATGCGCGACCGACATCTGCGACGCCTCGTCAATCAGCATGAAGTCGAAGAAGGGCCGCATGGCCTCGGCCTCGTCGGCGATCAGCCTGGAGAGCTGGTGGGCCGTGCCGGCGACGATAGTGAACCCGGTGGCGGCCTCCAGCCGTCCAACGAGCTCCTGATGCGCCTCCGACCCATTGGTGATGACAATGTGGTCCTGCAACTCGCTGGCGATGCCCTCCGGGCCGACGATGGACGACGCGAGGCGGGCGAGGCGCACGGAGTTTTCGAGGCCAAGCTGCCGCAACAGCGCGGGAATCTTCCGGGCGACGGTGTCGATGGCCACCCAGGTCGGGCCGGTGATCGCCAGCCTCAGAGGGGCGCCTCGCTCCTGCGCCTCGCGCAGCAGGCCGAGGATCAGCGCGACCGCGGTCGTGCTCTTGCCCGTGCCGGGCGGCCCCCACAGCAGCGACAGGCGCTTCTCAACGGACTGGCGCACGGCGTCGGACTGGCGCTGGGTGAGCTTGTAGCCGTGTGCGGCGATGGCCGCGAGGGCCGTCGCGCCGGAACGGCCCGAGGCCTCGCCGGCGAGGGTGTCCGCGTCCCAGATGAAGCGCTCCGCGGGGACGCTGGCGCTCTGGCGGGGGTTGGGCATCCGAAGCCGTGTCAGGGCAGGGTTCGGGAACAGCGGCCTCGACACGGAGAGCGGCGGGACGCGGATCGCCTTCAGCGCCGGCTTGAGCCGCTTCTTCAGGAACAGTTCGACAGGCAGTGGATCGAGGATGGCGAACACGCCTTTCCGGCCGTCGACGGCGAAGTCGAAGAGGCCGGCCTGTTCAAGCGCGGCAAACATCTGCGGATCGTCGGCCCGCAGGACCACGATCTGGGACACCCGCTCGAACGCGAGGACCGACACTTGGGAGGCGCTCCTCAGCCTCCGTCGGTAGTCGAAGTTCTGCGCCGGCCCAAGGAGCGTTCGGAGCGCGAAGTGCTGGTCCTTCAGCATGGCGATGGATCTGTGCTGCAGTGGCAGGGCGCTCTCCGGCATCAGCGACCAGTTGAACTCGCCGACCTTGATCCGCGCCTGCACGGAACGTGGCGACATCCGGAAGACAAGGATGGCGGGGTCCGCTGCGCCCACTCCCAGACCAAGACTGGCAAGGGCCTGGGCCTTGGCGGGGCCATCCAGCCGCTCCTCCAGGCGGACGCTCTTGAAGACCGCCTCGCGCTGGTGCGGCGGCATCGCCATGAGCAGGTTGATTTCGAGCTCGTCGGCCGCCGCCATGAGCCGCGCGTGCTGGTAGATGATCTCGCCGTCACGGGACACCGCTTGGAGGGGCTGCGTCTGGTCGAAGACGGAGCGAACCGTCGGGGCGCTCGCGGAAAGCTGTCCCTTGAGGTCGTCGGTCAGCCGCTCCGTCACGGCCAGGAGGGCGTCGAGCCTGACCCGGACGGCGCGCTTCAGGCCGTCCCGGTATCCCTGGTAGTCCACCTTCTTGAAGGGGCTGCGCCGGTTCCAGACCTCATGCCCACGCTCGGACGGGATCTGGTCCGACAGGGGATCCTGGAAGAAGGGATTGAGCCGGAACGGGAGCTTCCCGTCGCCCTTGTCGAAGCGCGGAGGATGGTAGGCGTTCGCAATACCCAGGAGCGAATAGTGGTGAGGCACGTCTGCCGCAAGAAGCGCCTGAATGGCTTCCCCCACGAGCGAGATCGGCGAGTTCACGGTGGTGAAATCCGCGTCCTCGATGATCTGGTCCGCCGGGAACATCCATGCCATCGGGGCGATGCGGGGCCCTTGACCCTGCGCGGGCGGGGCGAGCACGGCGAGCAGGTGCCGGCCCATCACCCGGCGCAGGTGGTCGTAGTTGAGCCTGTCCCAGAGATAGACCTGGAGCGTCGCCCGCCGGTCCCGTTCCTTGTCGGTCAGGCCGAGGCTCCGGTTCGCCTGCTCCACTTGCTGTGCGGCCGCGTCGATGTCCTGAACGAGATGACGCATGATCTCGGTCAGCACCTCGCGCTCGGCGTCGAGCGACTTCTGCTCGACCAGCATGACGCGGGCCTGACCACGCTCGATCCTCGTCTTGAACCAGGCCCGCCCACCCGGCTCGACGACGCGCTCGGCGGGAACGTGGGTGAGGATCTGGTACCCGATGGCGAAGGTGAGACCGCTGCCGACATCGAAGTCGACGGAGAGCGCCACCTTGATGTCGCTGCGCGCCGGGAGCACCGCGGACGTCCCGGCTTTCTCGGGGATCTCGGGCGGCAGCCTGTTCGTGAGTACCCCGGAGCGGGCATGGAACAGGGCGCGGCCTGCCCGCAGCTTCTGGTGCTCCTCGAAGGCCGGGTTGCCAGGCCTGAGCGCCGCGAGCTGCGCGATGCTCTCGACCATTGCCACCTTGAGTTTGCCGCAGGCGCCGCGGGTCAACCCGACCACCCGGCTCAGGTGGCCGTTCACCTCGGCGGTGGACCAGCAGTACGGCGCACGCGGGGTTTCCTCGGGCAACTCGGTGTCGTCGTCGACGCGGGCCTTCCAACTGTAGCCCAGGTAGTCGCAGCCGCTGCAGCCGGAATCGACGTGCCATGGCAGCGCCTGCCAGTCCGGGGCGAGGATGGCCTCGCGCAGGTCGACGGCGAAAAATCGCCGGACGCGGCCCAGCACGACCTCGGCGGGCATCGTCTCCAGATCCTCGCCGAGCCCCTCCAGATAGCGGGCGAGGGACCGGTTCGTGACGCCGTTGCTGCGGTCCTCGAACTCTCGTCTCCGGATCTCCGAGGCCTCATGCTTGCCGGGTCACACCGCGGCATCCTTGAGGACGACGAAGCGGCCGTCCCGCCCGGTCCGCTCCAGCCAGGTGGCAAGGGTCATGCCGTAATAGGCCAGCTCGGCGAAGTGCGAGGGCGAGGGCTCGCCCGTGAGCTTGATGTCGATGATGCGGAGCCCAAGGCGGGGATCGTTGGCAGCAATGGTGTGGACCTCGCCGGACGGCGTGATCACGTGGCGGGGGGCACCCGCCGGAGGAACCACCTGCAGGATGTCCGGACGGACGGCGGCGAACCTGAGTGTCGCCCCCGAGCCCGGAACGAACGCGCTGCCGTCGACGAGATCGCGCAGGCCATGGGCGCCGATGAAGGGATCCGTGACCACATATTCGGCCTCCACCAGGAAGTGGTCGGAGCCGCAGGCGTCGAGGTGGTCGTCCAGAAGGATCTTCCCGAAGGCGCTCTCCTCGCCCGGCCGCGGCGCCGTCACGGCCCCGTGCGTGACGCGCCCGGCGAACACCTGCGCCAGTTCTCCGAACTTCTCGCGCTCGAACTGCCGCCCCTGCTCGACGAGTAGCGCCAGCCCCGGACGCGCGACGTCCTTGACCGGGATGCCCAGCTCCTTGCGCGTTGCATCACCAGCATAAAGGTCAAGGCGCAGACGCCGCCGGCATTCTCCGCGCACGTATTGGGACAGCGTTCGTTTCGACAGGGCGTACACGGCGAATCCTTCGATGGGCCTGGTTAGATTCATGAAAGGGCGACCCACTTGGGCCGCCCTTTCATTTTGCAGAACTTTAGTAGGCCGTTTTGCGAAAGGCGAAGCCCAATCGAGCTTCTCCTCTCACTTCACCCGGTGGCGCGGGCATTTGAGGCTCCCGCGCTAGGAATATGCCGGCGACAAAGTCGGCATACTCAGCTGCACCCGGTTGTGGATCCACAAGTATCGCACTTCAAGCACGTCCCGTTCCGCACCAGCGTGAAGTTGGCGCATTCGGGGCAGGATTCGCCGACATAGCCCTTCATCTTGGCCTCGGCGCGCCGGTCGGCGACGGACGGGGCCGCGAAGGCGAGCTTGGACATCTCGGCTTCGCCGACCTTCTCCTCCACCGGAGCGGCCGCGGGAGCGAGCTCGCCCTTGAGGGCGTTCGCGCCGACGGTGAGACCGGGTGAGCGCTGAACACTGCCTCCGGCGCTGCCGGTGCCGCCGCCGCCCGGGATCAGCATGAGGCGGTCGGAATTGCCGCGCACGAAGCCGCGGGACACGATGGCCGTGGCAGGCGCGGGCTCCGGCGCCTTCGACTGGGCTTCACCCGACCCGATGGTGGTGGGGCCTGCTTCCGACGGATCGACATGGGCGAGGTCGTTGCGGGAGAGATACGAGACCGCGAGCTCGCGGAACACGTAGTCGAGGATCGAGGTCGCGGACTTGATGCGCTCGTTGCCCTGGACGAAGCCCGCCGGCTCGAAGCGCGTGAAGGTGAAGGCCTCCACGTATTCCTCCAGCGGCACGCCGTATTGCAGGCCGAGCGAGATCGCGATAGCGAAGTTGTTCATCATGGCCCGGAAGGCGGCGCCTTCCTTGTGCATGTCGATGAAGATCTCGCCGAGGCGTCCGTCGTCGTACTCGCCCGTGCGCAGGTACACCTTGTGGCCGCCGACGACGGCCTTCTGGGTGTAGCCCTTGCGGCGGTCGGGCATCTTCTCGCGGTCGCGCAGGGCCACCACGCGCTCGACGATCTTCTCGACGATCTTCTCCGACACGTGCGCGGCCTTCGCCGCCGACGGCATGGCGGCCAACGCTTCCACGGCGTCCTCCGCATCCTCCTCCTCGTCGGCGATGAGGGCGGAGTTCAGCGGCTGCGAGAGCTTGGAGCCGTCGCGGTAGAGGGCGTTCGCCTTGAGCGCCAGCTTCCAGGACAGCATGTAGGCGTTCTTGCAATCCTCGACGGTGGCGTCGTTGGGCATGTTGATGGTCTTGGAGATCGCGCCCGAGATGAAGGGCTGCGATGCCGCCATCATGCGGATGTGGCTCTCGACCGAGAGATAGCGCTTGCCGATCTTGCCGCACGGGTTGGCGCAATCGAACACCGCGTAATGCTCGGTCTTCAGGAAGGGGGCTCCCTCGAGAGTCATCGCTCCGCAGATGTGGATGTTCGCGGCCTCGATGTCAGCCTTCGAGAAGCCGAGGAAAGAGAGCAGGTCGAAGGACGGATCGTTGAGCCTGTCCGCCGGCACCTTGAGCGTGCCGGTGAGGAAGTCCTCGCCGAGCGTCCAGCGGTTGAAGACGAACTTGATGTCGAAGGCCGATTTCAGGCCCTTCTCCACCGCGTCGATCTTCTCGTCCGTGAAGCCCTTCGAGCGCAGGCTGCCGGGGTTGATGGCGGGCGCCTGCTTCATGGAGCCGTGGCCGACCGCATAGGCCTCGATCTCGGCGATCTCATGCTCGCGGTAGCCGAGCGCGCGCAGCGCATCGGGCACCGCCCGGTTGATGATCTTGAAGTAGCCGCCGCCGGCGAGCTTCTTGAACTTCACGAGGGCGAAGTCGGGCTCGATGCCGGTGGTGTCGCAATCCATCACGAGGCCGATCGTGCCGGTGGGCGCGATCACGGTGGACTGCGCGTTGCGGTAGCCGTTCTTCTCGCCGAGCTCGAGCGCCTTGTCCCAGGCGGATTTCGCATGGGCGACGAGATCCGCATCGGGGCAGGAGGCGTGGTCGAGCGGGACCGGGTTGACAGCGAGGCCTTCGGAGCCGGCCGCCTCGCCATGCGCCGCGCGGCGATGGTTGCGGATCACGCGCAGCATGTGCTTCGCGTTGGCCTTGTAGTTCGGGAACGGCCCGAGCTCGCCCGCCATCTCGGCCGAGGTGGCATAGGACACGCCGGTCATGATCGCCGTGAGCGCGCCGCCGAGCGCACGGCCCGCATCGCTATCGTAGGGCAGGCCCATGGTCATGAGCAGGCCGCCGATATTGGCGAAGCCGAGGCCGAGCGTGCGGTACTCGTAGGAAAGCTGCGCGATCTCCTTCGACGGGAACTGCGCCATCATCACCGAGATCTCGAGCACCACCGTCCAAAGGCGGCAGGCATGCTCGAACGACTCCGCGTCGAACTTGTGGTTCTTCCGGTCGAAGAACTGCAGCAGGTTGGCGGAGGCGAGATTGCACGCCGTGTCGTCCAGGAACATGTATTCCGAGCACGGATTCGAGGCCCGGATGCGGCCACCGGCGGGGCTGGTGTGCCAGTCGTTCATGGTGGTGTTGAAGTGCAGGCCCGGATCGGCCGAAGCCCAGGCGGCGTGGCCGATCTGCTCCCACAGGTCGCGCGCCTTCAGGGTCTTCACGACCTTGCCGTCCTTGCGGGCGGTGAGGTGCCAGTCGGCGTCGTTCTCCACCGCGCGCAAGAAGTCGTCGGTGAGCGAGACGGAGTTGTTGGAGTTCTGGCCCGACACCGTCAGGTAGGCTTCCGAATCCCAATCCGTGTCGTAGATCGGGAAGTCGATGTCGGTGTAGCCCTGGCGCGCGAACTGGATGACGCGCTTGATGTAGTTGTCCGGGATCATGACCCGGCGCGCCAGCTTGATCTCCTTCTTCAGAGCCGGGTTCTTCTCCGGATCGAAGCAGGCATCGCCCTCGGCCTCGCAGTTCACGCAGGCCTTCATGATGGCCTTGAGGTGCTTGTTCCCGAGCTTGGAGCCGGTGACGAGCGCCGCGACCTTCTGCTCCTCCTTCACCTTCCAGTCGATGTAGCTCTCGATGTCCGGGTGATCGACGTCGACCACGACCATCTTGGCCGCGCGCCGGGTGGTGCCGCCCGACTTGATCGCGCCGGCGGCGCGGTCGCCGATCTTGAGGAAGCTCATGAGGCCGGACGAGCGTCCGCCGCCGGAGAGCTTCTCGCCTTCGCCGCGCAGCTTGGAGAAGTTGGAGCCGGTGCCGGAGCCGTACTTGAACAGGCGCGCCTCGCGGACCCACAGGTCCATGATGCCGCCCTCGTTCACCAGATCGTCCTCGACGCCCTGGATGAAGCAGGCATGCGGCTGCGGGTGCTCGTAGGCCGACTTCGACTTGGTCAGCTTGCCGGTCTTGTAGTCCACATAGAAGTGGCCCTGGCCGGGGCCGTCGATGCCGTAGGCCCAGTGCAGGCCGGTGTTGAACCATTGCGGGGAGTTCGGCGCCACCATCTGGTTGGCGAGCATGAAGCGCAGCTCGTCATAGAACGCCTGGGCATCCTCCTCGGAGGAGAAGTAGCCGCCCTTCCAGCCCCAATAGGTCCAGCAGCCGGCAAGGCGGTCGAAGACCTGCTTGGAGGAAATCTCAGAGCCGAAGCGCTGGTCCTCGCGCAGTTGGCCGAGCACCGCCTCGTCGGGCACGGAGCGCCACAGCCACGAGGGAACGTCGTTCTCCTCGACCTTCTTCAAGCGGGCGGGAACGCCGGCTTTGCGGAAGTACTTCTGCGCCAGCACGTCGGAGGCCACCTGGCTCCAGGTCTCCGGCACCTCGATGTTCTCGAGCTTGAAGACGACCGAGCCATCCGGGTTGCGGATCTCGCTCGTGGCGAGCCGGAAGGCGAGGGAGGAATAAGGCGATTGGCCGGTTTTCGTATAACGCCGCTCGATCCGCATAGGTCACATTCCTAAGTACTGGGGACAAACGTCCCCATGGCCGCGATTTGCCCCGCAGCTCATCAGCCCACAATTATTGTTCGACGCCCCAACGATCCATTCTTCTGGATCGCCACACGCAACACGCCCGAGTTACGGCCTCCATCAGGCGTCAAGGGTCGCGCGGCAACGGATTGCCACGGGGCTCTGACGCCTACTCTGGGGAGGTTTCAACCGCCCTTTTCAGGTCGGTCGCCGGTCTCTGGTCGGTACCCCGGCAAGCTAGTCGTGTTGCGAGCCTTACGTCAAGAACTTGTGTCGCGGCTCACGGTTCCAACTATATATAGTGTGAAGAGTGTTAAGAATGTGGAAAACTAGCTAAGCCACAGAGACTCCTCTGAGAATCCGTTCCGGGATTCTGCAATGGCCAAGCTTCGCCGGCTCAGAGGTGCGAAGAAAAGGGGCGAGATGTTGTGCCGGCGCATCAATCGGAGCCGAGTCCGAGCGGAGCATAGAAATTCCTTAGAAGCGCCGAAATCCAGGGGATTCCGCGGATTTGGGCGCTGGATCGTCTCGAACGAATCGACGTGCGGCCGGTTCTTGATTCCCGCAGGCATAGAGGGCGATGGCACGATCAGCGGAGATTCTCTTAGGGAATGAAGCCAAGCATGAAACGGAATGGTAGCTGCATCGCAGGCATGCGGTCACGAGCTGTGCCTCGTCTCATGTGACGAGGGGGTGGGTTAGACCATCATTGCGTCTCCACACGCCTCGGGTGCTTTCAATAACATGTTATTTCGTTATATTGCCGCCCGCACGATGCACAAGGAAACGTCGATGGCCCTCGCTAACAACACCTACGCCCTTCTCTCGGGAAATTCCTGGTCCACTCCCGTCCTCGGCTATTACTTTGCAGATTCCCCGGACGCTTACCGCTACAAATATTGGTTTATGGATGATTTCGCACCCGTCGGGGCGGGGATCCAGCAAGCGGTCCGCAACATTCTGCAAGGGCCGATATCCGCGCCTCAGTCCGAGAAATGGATGACGCTCACCTCCGTGAGTGCCGTGGCCAATCTCCAATTCTATTCGACGGGCAATTCACGTTCCGACATCGCGATCGGACAATCGTCGCTGCTGGAAAATCCGATGGCTTACTATCCTGAAGCGGCCCCGTCCGATGGGCATGCCGGTGACGTTTGGCTGCGTAACAGCACGTCAGGGAACCCCGGGACACCTGACTACCACACGCTTCTGCATGAGTTGGGTCATGCGCTCGGACTCAAGCACGGTCATGAACAGGGTGATACGCGCAATCCCTTCATTCTCACCCCTGATCGCGACTCGATCGAGTTCTCGGTCATGACGTATAGGAGCTATGTGGGAGATACGGATCTTTCCGGGCTTGTTGGTGTAGATGGGCCTCATACTTTGATGATGTATGACATTGCGGCGCTCCAGCACATCTATGGCGCCAATTTCACCACCAACAATACGGACACGACCTATAGATGGGCTTCTTACGATTACACTTACGTCAATGACGTGATTGCCGGCTTCAGTTACCGCATCTTCATGACCATCTGGGATGAGTTACCGCATCTTCATGACCATCTGGGATGGCGGCGGCATCGATACATACGATTTCAGCGATTTCTTCGATGACATGACCATCGATCTTTCTCCTGGATCCTGGTCGCACATCGCACGTGACAAGACTGCTTCCCTTGGTGATGGTCAAACGGCGCGTGGTAACGTCTTCAATGCGCTCCAGTACAACGACGATCCGCGCTCGCTGATCGAGAACGCCATTGCCTCCTCCGGTTATGACAGAATGATAGGAAATGCGGCGGACAACCGGCTGGTCGGGGCTGCGGGCAACGACAGCCTGTCGGGCGCTTCCGGGAATGACACGCTCATCGGCGGCGCCAGCAACGATTGGCTGGATGGCGGCGCGGGAGCCGACCTGATGGATGGCGGCGCGGATTGGGACGTGGTGTCCTACATGAGTTCCACCACTGGCGTGACCATCGATCTCACCACTAATCTCAACAGCGGCGCGGCCGCCGGCGACAAGATCCTGAACGTCGAAGTGCTGCAGGGCACGAACCACAACGACCTGCTCATCGGCATCGACCGCGGCAACGGCCACGGCGTGCAGCTCTACGGCGAGGGCGGCGACGACGGCCTTATCGGCAAGGGCGGCGGCGATGCCCTGTTCGGCGGCGCCGGCAACGACTGGCTCGACGGCGGTCCGGGCGGCGACATCCTCGATGGCGGTGCCGGCTGGGACGTGCTCTCCTACCAGAGCGCCACAATCGGCGTGACGGTCGACCTGACAGGCAATGCCAATGGCGGTGCCGCCTATGGTGACGTGATCTCCAACATCGAGGTGGTGCAGGGCTCGAACTCGGACGATACCCTCATCGGCATCGACCGCGGCAACGGCAGCGGCGTCCAGCTCTACGGAGAGGGCGGCGACGACACGCTGCTCGGGAAGGCCGGCGGTGATTACCTGTTCGGCGGGGCCGGCAATGACCTACTCGACAGCGGCTTTGGCAGCGACGTGCTCAACGGCGGGGCCGGGGCGGACACCTTCCGGTTCTCGTCCAGTCTCGGTGCCGGCAACACGGACACGATCCAGGACTTTTCTGTCGCTGAGGGCGATCGGATCGTGCTCAGCCGCAGCGTGTTCATGGATGTGGGCACGGGAGCGCTCTCGAGCGCCTATTTCCACCTGGGCGCGGCCACGAGCTTCGATCATCACATCCTGTACGATCAAGGCACCGGCGAGCTGTTCTATGACGTCGATGGCTCAGGTGGCGTCGCGGCGATCAAGTTCGCCACCGTGAGTGCAGGTACGGCGCTCAGCGCGGCGAACTTCTTCATCGTGTGAGCTGTCCGGCCTGAAGGCAGGAGCCGGCAAGCCGCAATCCCAAGTCCGCGGCGCCTGTCAATGACGAGGCGTGGCTCACAAAGCCACGCCTTTCTCATGAGATGAGCCCTGCTTTTGATTGCGGGCAGGCGCAAACCCGGCGGAGGGCCAGTTGAGGGGATCGTCTCCGAGCCGCGTCACTGCTGGGCCGGGCAGGGGGGCGGGGCATCTTTGCCCTGGACTTCCCAGCGCGCTGTAGCCATATTCCGCCCAAATTGATGGACCCCTCCGGCAGCAGCAGCGATGAAACAGTTTTGGACTCAGTTCTTTACCTGGTGGAACGGACAGACCATCGGCACGCGATTCTTCACGTGGCGTAAGGGGCAGTTCGTCGGAGAGGACGAGTTCGGCAACCGCTACTACCGCTATACCCAGGCTGAGGCGATCGACTCGAATGTCGGCGCCGAGCGCCGCTGGGTGGTCTATAACGGCTATGCCGATGCTTCGAAGGTGCCGCCCGGCTGGCGCGCCTGGCTCTGCCATAACGGCGATGTGCCTCCGAGCGAGGAGACCTACAAGCCGCATTCCTGGGAGAAGCCCTACGTGCCCAACATGACCGGCACGACCCAGGCCTATCGCCCGCAGGGCTCGAGCCTTTCGGCCGGAAGGCGTCCCGCTGCCACCGGCGATTACGTGCCATGGACGCCGGGGGAGTGAGGCTCCAAAGAGCCTCGCTTCGACAAATGTCATGCTGAAACGAACCCAAGCCCGTACCTGCGTCGAGTGTGGCCTCGCCTATGGCCACCCCGATTTCAGCTACCATTACGGGCGAACCGAGAACGGCCCGTCCTACTGGTCGGATCGCGGGCTTCTGTGCTCCCATGCCTGCTCCCTTGCTCATTTCGAGCGGCGTGAGAAGGAGGGTGACCCCATGACGGAGCCGGCTTCGAATCCCCTGGAGCAGGATTGGTCCTGACCGGGTTCAGCCCTTCGGATGAAAGTAGGATTGGCGCCGCATGACGGCCTCGGCGAAGAGGCCGAAGGCCTGGATGACATGGCCTTGCGGTACCTCGATCCCACGCGCGACGCCTGAACCCTTCAGAACACCGCCGCGCGCATCCGGCTCGGGATCGCGATAGGTCCCGCCATCGCCCAACAGGCAGTTCTGGCAGCGGATGGGGCCGAGGATCTGAGCGCCCCGGCCGATCCGATTCGACAGGGTCAGAGATCCGCCGCCCAGGAGCCTGGCCCCGTCCCCGATGTCGATGGTCTCGCCAGCACCGGCCTTGAGGGTGAAGCCGCCTTCCTCTCCGATCTCAGCTCCGGCGCCGACCGTGACCGATCCGCCCGACGCGACGATCCGGGTTCCGGGAAAAAGGTTGGTTCCCGGGCCAATCGTGATGCGGCCGCCAGCGGAAATCTGGAGAATGACGTTGGGCCAGAGAACCACGTCTTCCGCGAGCCGCACATCGCCCGAGACCAGCACCGAGCCCGGATCCGGCGACAGGATGCCGAGGCGGGAGAGAGCGATTATTTCCGCTTCGGACAAGAAGCCAAGGCGCTCGCGGGCAGCGTCGCCCGACCTGTGAGGCTCGTGCATGGTGTCTTTGCTCCCGTCGCCCGGTAAAGCGGATACCTTAGCTGTACGGGGTCAGGGGTGCATAGCCTTGTCAGCGGGCACAGATGGCAATCGTCTCTATGGCTGGCCACTGCCTCCGGCGGCACCGTAGACCTGCCCGGTCGCATAGCTCGCATCCGCCGCGGCGAGTTGGACGTAGATCGAGGCCAGTTCGACAGGCTGGCCGGGGCGACCGAGAGGCGTGTCTCCCCCGAATTGCTGCAGCTTCTCCTGTGTGGCGCCTCCGCTGACCTGGAGGGGCGTCCAGATCGGTCCGGGCGCGACGCCGTTGACGCGAATGCCCTTGGGGCCGAGCTGCTTCGCCAGCGACTTGGTGAAGTTCATCATCGCCGCCTTGGTCATGGCATAATCGACCAGGTTCTCCGAAGGGTCATAGGCCTGCTCGGAGGTGGTCTGGATGACGGCCGATCCCGGCGTCAGGTGCGGCAGGGCGGCCTTGGTCAGCCAGAACATGGCATAGACGTTGGTCTTGAAAGTTGCGTCGAAGTCCTCCGACGTGATGTCGAGGAGTGTTTTCCGCTGCTGCTGGCGGGCGGCGTTGTTGACGAGAATGTCGAGCCCGCCGAGCTCCCGCACCGCATCCGCCACGATTTGGTTGCAGAGGGCCTCGTCGCGGATGTCCACGGGAAGCGCCACGGCGGTCCGGCCTTCCTTCTTGATCAGGTCGATCACCTCCCGCGCATCGGGCTCCTCGTCCGGGTGATAGCTGATGGCGACATCGGCGCCCTCGCGGGCGAAGGCGATGGCCGCGGCCCGGCCCATCCCTGAATCACCCCCGGTGATCAGCGCCTTCCGGCCCTGCAGCCGTCCCGACCCCTTGTAGCTCGTCTCGCCGTGATCGGGCCGCGGGTCCATCTGGCCGGCCAAGCCCGGCCATGGCTGCGACTGCGAGCGGAACGGCGGCTTCGGGTATTTCGTGGTGGGGTCGTCCTTGGCCGTTGCGCTGCCCGAGGGGGTGCCTGGGGTCTGAGCGCTGGCCGAGCCTGCTGCTGCCGAGGCGAGACCGGCCGCTGCCCCACCCATCACCCCGCGCCGGGAAATCGAATTGCCGTCACTCTGGTCCATGTCCAGCTTTCCGTCATTGATCCAGCCCCGTTAACAGGCGGCAGGGCGTGGGGTTCAGAATTTTCTCTGACGTTGTCCTGAGGGAGATCCCGACACTCGCATGAATCTCCTGGGGCTTCTTTCCCGGCTTGCCCTTTTTCCATCTTGGTTCGCGTGTTATCGCGTTGCCGGGACAAGGAGTTGCGGCCGGTCAGGCCGGACAGGAACCGCCAAATCGGACTTGGCTTGGATCATATGATGAAACTCGGATGGACGCGGGCGGCTTTCGTGCTCGCATCGGTAATCGGCAGCCTCGGCACGGCTCACGCGGACCGTATCAAGAATCCCACGGCCGTCTTCTCGGGGCTCGACAAGATCACCGGACGCATCGTGTCGTTCGAGGTCGGGATCGACGAGACCGTGCAGTTCGGCGCGCTGCAGATGACCCCACGGGTCTGCTTCACCAAGCCGCCGACGGAAACGCCGAACACGACTTCCTTCATCGAGGTCGACGAGCCCGCTACCGACGGAAAGACCAAGCGAGTCTTCTCGGGCTGGCTGTTTGCCGCAAGCCCGGGCCTGCACGGCCTGGAGCATCCGGTCTACGATATCTGGCTCGTCGACTGCAAAGGCGGCACGGAGGTGATTGCCGAGCCGAAGGAGACGCCCGAGGAACTGCCGCCGATCCAGGATACCGCCCGGGCGCCGAACGATGCAGGACGGCCAGGCGACATCATGGCGCCCACCGGCACTACGGCGCCGCGCCCGCCTGCCGTCGAGACTGCACCTCTGCGCCAGCCGGCCCGGCGCCAAGCTCCCGCCGCTCCGATCATCAACACGGATCGCTAGGGTATCAGATCCACGTTTCGCCGACGCGGACCTATGGCTCCGCACAACCAGCTAGGTCACACGGCGAGGGCCGCGAGGGCTTCCTCGCCGCTGACGTTCTTGCCTCTCGGCCAGGAATTCCAGTTCGCGGCATGCTCCATGGCATTGCGCAGCATCTGCTTGTAGCTGCGCCTGGGCACTTCCATGGCGCCGAACTGTGCCAGATGCGAGGTCACGAACTGGGTGTCCAGAAGCGAGAACCCGCCCCGGCGCAGCCGGGCCACCAGGTGAACGAGGGCAACCTTGGAGGCATCCCGTTCGGTGTGGAACATGCTCTCGCCGAAGAAAGCCCCGTTGAGGCGCACGCCATAGAGGCCGCCGACGAGGCGATCGTCCCGATAGACCTCCACCGTATGACAATAGCCGGCATCGAAGAGTTCGCCGTAGAGCTCGCGGATGCGCCGGCTGATCCAGGTCTTCTCCCGGTCCACGCCGGGGGCGGCGCAGCCGGCGACCACCCCGTCGAAATCCTGGTCGACCCGTATCTCGAACTGGTCCGAGCGGACCGTGCGGGCCAAGCGCTTGGAGATGTGAAAATTGTCGAGAGGAATGATCCCCCGCTCACGCGGCTCGACCCAGAAGAGCGAGGGGTCGTCCGCATCTTCCGCCATGGGAAAGATGCCAGCCGCATAGGCTTTCAGGAGGATGTCGGGGGTAATCTCGATCGCGTGGTCGGGAGACCGGGTCATTCAGTCACTTATCCGATCATTCGGGCTATCCTTCATAAAATAGGATAGCTGAGACGCGAAGTCAGATTCTGAGGTAGAATTTGCCGAGTCGGTGGATCTCTTCGTCCGTCTTCTCAGCCTTGGTTGCGAGCACCCACAGATCGTACAGTTTTGGGCGGCGAAGCCCGAAAGCCGACGTGAAGAAAGCGAGGCATGGTCTTTCATGGCCTCGCTTTCAAAAACGACGCCCTCCGTTCCGACAGTGCCAGAATAGAGCGCGTGATATTTCGTAACGACTCTATTCGTTTTCGCCCAGACCGCCTGTCTTCAGGAAATTCTCGAGCCAATGGATGTCGTATTGGCCGTTCTGGATCTCAGGATTGCGCACGAGGGTGCGGAAGAGCGGCAGGGTGGTGTCGATGCCGTCGACCACGAATTCATCGAGAGCCCGGCGCAGGCGCATGAGGCACTCGTTGCGGGTGCGGCCATGAACGATGAGCTTGCCCACAAGAGAGTCGTAGTGCGGCGGGATGCGGTAGCCCTGGTAGGCCGCCGAATCGACGCGCACGCCGAGACCGCCCGGCGGGTGGAAATAGCTGATCGTGCCGGGCGAGGGGCGGAAGGTCGAGGGATGCTCGGCATTCACGCGGCACTCGATGGCGTGGCCCTCGATCTTGATGTCTTCCTGCTTCACCGACAGCGCATGGCCTGCCGCCACGCGGATCTGCTCGTTCACCAGGTCGATCCCGGTGATCATCTCCGTGACGGGGTGCTCCACCTGGATACGGGTGTTCATCTCGATGAAGTAGAACTCGCCGTCCTCGTAGAGGAACTCGATGGTGCCCGCGCCCGCATACTGGAGGTCCTGCATGGCCCTGGCCACGACGCCGCCGATGCGCTCGCGCATCTCGACGTTCAGGGCCGGCGAGGGGCCTTCCTCCCACACCTTCTGGTGGCGGCGCTGCAGGGAGCAGTCACGCTCGCCGAGGTGGATGGCGTTGCCCTTGCCGTCGCCGAGAACCTGGATCTCGATGTGGCGCGGCTTCTCGAGATACTTCTCGATATAGACCGCATCGTCGCCGAAGGCGGCCTTGGCCTCGGTCTTGGCGGTCTGGAGGGCGTGGACGAGGTCGTTCTCGTTGCGCGCCACCTTCATGCCGCGCCCGCCGCCGCCGGCGGCGGCCTTGATGATGACCGGGTAGCCGATGTCCTTGGCGACCTTCCTGGCCTCGGCTTCGTCGCTGATGCCGCCCTCCGATCCGGGCACGCAGGGGATGCCGAGGCGCTTGGCGGTGCGCTTGGCCTCGATCTTGTCGCCCATGATGCGGATGTGTTCGGCCTTCGGGCCGATGAAGGTGATGCGGTGATGCTCCAGCACCTCCGCGAAGCGCGCGTTCTCCGACAGGAAGCCGTAGCCGGGATGGATGGCGTCCGCGCCGGTGATCTCGCAGGCGGCGATCAGGGCCGGGATGTTGAGATAGCTGTCCCGGGCGGCCGGAGGACCGATGCAGACGCTCTCGTCGGCGAGGCGCACATGCATGGCATCCGCGTCGGCGGTGGAATGCACCGCGACGGTGGCGATGCCGAGCTCCTTCGCCGCGCGCAGGATGCGCAGGGCGATCTCGCCGCGATTGGCAATGAGGATCTTATCGAACATATCGCGCCTTACTCGATGACGAGGAGGGGTTCGCCGTATTCAACAGGGGTTCCGTCTTCGACATAGATGGCGGTCACGGTGCCGGCGCGGGGCGCCACGATCTCGTTGAAGGTCTTCATCGCCTCGACGAGCAGAACCTTGTCGCCAGCCTGGACCTTGGAGCCGACCTCAACGAAGTCCTTCGCGTCCGGGGAGGGCTTGCGGTAGGCGGTGCCGACCATGGGCGAGAGCACAGCGCCCGGATGGGGGGCTCCGGTCTTCGCGGCAGCCTCGGCCGTGGCTGCAGCCGGAGGCGGTGCAATGACGGGAGAGGGCGCCAGAGCGGCGGGAGCTGCGACCGGAACGGTGACGGCGGCGGTGATCATGCGCGCCACGCGGATGCGAAGGTCGCCCTTCTCCACTTCGATCTCGCTGAGATCCGTGTCGGCGATCAAATTCGCCAGCTCACGGACGAGATCGGGATCGAAAGGGTTATCCTTGGCCATGGGCTTACCTCTACTTCCTGAGGAACTAATGCTGGGAGGGCTTCGCCTGACGGGCCCGCTCGACCATCACCTGGTGAACCGCTTCCAGGCCGAGCAGGTAGCTCATGGGCCCGAAGCCACAGATCACGCCGATGGAGACGGGCGCTATGAGCGAGCGATGGCGAAAGCCCTCGCGAGCATGAACATTCGAAATGTGGATCTCGACCGTCGGAGCTCCGCTGCCGGAGATGGCATCGCGCAGAGCGATCGAGGTGTGGGTATAGGCGCCAGCGTTGATGACCACGCCGGCTCCTTGCGCTCCTGCTTCCTGGATCCAGTCCACCAGCTGTCCCTCGTGGTTGGACTGGCGGAACGTGATCGCCGTCCCCAGGGTCTCGGCCTTCTCGCGCACGAGCTTCTCGATGTCCTGCAGCGTCGTGCTGCCATAGACCTGGGGCTCTCTGCGGCCGAGGAGATTGAGATTGGGTCCGTTGAGGACGAAGACGTTGGTCATCGCGAAAGGAGCGTTCCTTGAAGCTCCGCCAGGCGGAGCAGAAACGCCCTCTTAGCCAAAAGGCGAGCAGGGGGGAAGGGGAAAACCAAGGCTTTCCCACTCTACCCCACTCCCCGCGAGGTTTCCGTAGCGTGAGAAGACCTGTTTTACGTCATGGCCGGGCTTGTCCCGGCCATCTCGATCCTGTGAAGCGCTGCGCTTCGATCCATCGGGATCATCGGCACAAGGCCGGCGATGACGTGGAGGGGATGAGAGCAGGGGGCGCTACGACAGGGTCACAGAGCTTACCCGCAGTTCGCCTTGCCGCACTGGCGGACATTGTCCACGAGCTGCTTCAGGGGATCGAGACCGACGGCGCCGGGGATCACGGTCTCGCCGACGATGAAGGCCGGCGTTCCGGTCAGGCTGAGCTTGTCGCCGAGAGCCATGTTCTCCTGGAGGGCCGCGCGGACCTCAGGGCTCTCAATGTCCTTTTGAAGACGGGCCATGTCGACGCCCATCTCCTTGGCGACCGCCATGGCACGCTCGCCGTTCACCCGGCCGCGGCTCTCCAGGACCTTGATGTGGTAGTCGAAGAGCTTCTGGCCCTGGAGCTGGTTCTTGACTGCCAGCGCCACGCGGCTTGCCTCGACGGAATCGGGCCCGAGGACCGGGAAGTCCTTCAGGACGACGCGCAGCTTGGGGTCGCTCTTCATGAGCGTCTGGACGTCGGAGAGTGCCTTCTTGCAGTAGCCGCAATTGTAGTCGAAGAACTCCACCAGGGTGATGTCGCCCGAGGGGTTGCCGACCACATAGGAGTGCGAAGCATTCAGGAGCGACTGTTTCGTCTCCTTCACCGCACCGGCCTGGGCGACCTGCTGCGCGTCCGCCTGACGCTTCTCGAGTTCGGCGATCACCTCGGTCAGAACCTCCGGGTTCTTCAGGAGGTAATCCTTCACGATCTCGCCGATGGCCTGCTTCTGCTGCTCGTTGAAGGACGGGCCCTGCGCCATCGCGGCAGGAGCGATCGCCAGAGCGCCGAGCAGAGCTGCGGTCCGGCCGATTCTGAGAAGCGAAAAGCGCATATTCGGTCCTTTGCGGAAATCTTTGTCGATCCTGCCTTTAACAATCGTTCGAGGCGGAGTTGAGACTCGTTGTTCTATCGTGAGTTAGCTGCTTGGGGAGTGCGGCGTCAAATCACGGCTTCGTATTGTGAGACCAATACCCTCCACGTCATCACCGGCCTCGTGCCGGTGATCCCGATCGGTGAGGCGCGGCGCTCTTCCGATCGGGATGGCCGGGACAGGCAGGCCGTGACGCGGTGGATGTCATCCCCGGCGGCCGCAGGCCGGGAAGGGATCCACGATCAGGCGCAGCGCTATGGATTCCCTTCGCCCGCTGACGCTCCAGCCGCGAAGGACGCCCGATGAAGAACCGTCTTGAGACCGCCCTTGCAACCGGCTACGAGCCTCTTCATGACCAAGACATCCGCCGATCTCCATTCGCCCCTCATCGCGCGTCGCATGGACCGCGTCGCGTCCTTCCTCGCCATGGACGTGCTGAGCGCGGCTGCGGCCAAGGAGCGGCGCGGCGACAGCGTCATTCACATGGAGGTCGGCCAGCCTTCCGCACCGGCGCCCCGCGCGGCTCGGGAGGCGGCCAAGGCCGCCCTCGATCTCGGCCGTATCGGCTATACCGAGGCGCTCGGCATCTCGGCCCTGCGGGAGCGGATCGCCCGGCATTACCGGGATGCTTACGGCGTGAGCATCGCGCCGGAGCGGGTCGTGGTGACGACCGGCTCCTCCGCCGGATTCGTGCTGGCGTTCCTGAGCCTCTTCGACCCGGGCCAGCGGGTGGCGATCACCGCGCCGGGCTATCCGGCCTATCGCAACATCCTGGAGGCGCTGGGCATCGAGCCGGTGACGATTCCGCTCGCCAAGGCCGATGGATGGATCATGACGGCTCAGGCGATCGAGAAGGCCCACGCGGAAAAGCCCCTGCACGGCATCCTCGCCATGAGCCCGGCCAATCCCTCCGGCACCATGATCGGCCGCAAGGCACTGGCGGAATTGGGTGAGACCTGCCGTCGCCTGGGGCTGTGGTTCGTGTCCGACGAGATCTATCACGGTCTGACCTATGGCGAGGCCGCTTCCACGGCGCTCGCCTCCGACGACGATGCGGTCGTGATCAACTCGTTCTCGAAGTATTACTGCATGACCGGATGGCGCATCGGCTGGATCGTGGTGCCGGACCGTCTGGTGCGGCCCATCGAGCGGCTGGCGCAGAACCTGTACATCTCGCCGCCCTATCTCTCGCAGGTGGCGGCCCTCGCCGCCTTCGACGCGGCGGAGGAGCTGGAAGCGGTAAAGGCCGGCTACGCCCGGAACCGGGCGTACCTGCTCGAAGAGCTGCCCAAGGTCGGCATCACGGAGATGCACCCGGTCGACGGGGCCTTCTACATCTATGCCGACATCGCCCGCTTCACGAACGATTCCATCGGCTTCTCCAGGCGCATGCTCGAAGAGGCGGGCGTCGCCGCCACGCCCGGCCTCGATTTCGATCCCATCGAAGGCTCCCACTACATGCGTTTCTCCTTCGCCGGATCGGAAAACGACTGTCGCGAGACGGTGGCGCGGCTGAAGGAGTGGCTGAGGTAAGGGCGCTTGCACCGTCATTCCGGGGCGGCTCGTCGGAGCCGCGCCCGGAACCCATAACCGCGAGCGATGCAGGGTGGGGGCACCGATTTCCAGATCGTCTTATTCTCTAACCGTTGTGTTTATGGGGTCCAGGCTCTCGCTGTGCTCGCCCCGGAATGGCGGTAGAGCCGAAAATCGGGATAGGGGGGAGCCTCGCGGTTCCACCCCTCCCACACCACCGTACATACGGGTCCGTATACGGCGGTTCGTCGGATTACTCGACTGGCTGGACGTGGACAGAGGCGAGGCCGAGGCCTCTGA
>NZ_VOSK01000649.1 GCF_009296175.1 Microvirga tunisiensis
CTCCCCGCGCCGCCAATGCCTTGATAGTCATGCGAGCCTCCTGATCGAGCCGGCTCATGCGCTCCTCCGTGTCGTCCCGTGACACGGTAGGTCGACTTCAACCGGAGGCGACATCTCGTAAATCTGGCCGTCGCCTTACTCACACATTCGCGCGTCGCGCTACAACGCACGTGTGTGCTCCGGCAGATCTGGTGTGGTCTAAGCCTCAGGCTCTGGACTTTGAGGCAGCCGCTGGTTTCCTGGCCGTCTACCTGACTGCGTATCATGGCTTGCTGCAGAACGTGGTGATCCGGCCCGGCATGCGGGTGCTCGTGCATTCGGCCGGCGGCGAAGTAGGCTCAGCGCTTGTCCAACTATGCAAGCTGCACAATCTGCACGTGATTGGTGTGGTGGGGAGAAATCACAAGGTCGAGTATGTGCGCCAACTCGGGGCAGACGACGTGATCGACAAATCCACTCAGTCGCTCTGGGATGAGGCCAAGCGCCTATGTCCTGACGGCTACGACTTGGTCTTTGACGCGAACGGCCCTGAAACCCTGGCGCAAAGCTACGCCCATCTGAAGCCCACGGGCAAGCTGTTGGTCTATGGCTTTCACACTTTGTTGCCCAAACAGGGTGGGCGCATCAACTACCTCAAGGCGGCCCTCGGAATGCTGAGGATGCCGCGCTTCAATCCTTTGTCGATGACAAGCGAGAACAAAGGTGTGGTAGCGTTCAATCTGTCATTTCTCTTTGCCCGCACCGACCTGCTGCACGCCGCTGTCAACGACCTGACCACCTGGTTAGAGGCAGGGATCCTGCAGGCACCAAAAGTCCGATCCTTTGCACTGGCGGATGTGGCTCAAGCTCATCGAGCCTTGGAGTCAGGCGAATCCACGGGCAAGGTGGTCTTGCGAACAGCACCACCCTTCTTTAGTGCGGCAGCGTACGAGGCAACTGCTCAACAAGCCTCTGCTCCCGATCGATGAGGGCCAGAGTTGCTTGAATGCGCTGTGGGAGAGGCTGCCTAGTCACGTTCGCGTAAATTGAGCGGAGATCTTGCCCGATCCGGCGCAGGAGTTCGGTTTCGGAGACTGCTGAAGGTCGCTTGCCACCATCAGGCCCGTTGTCCATCTCCACCTCCCAATCAGCAGCACCCCCTGAGTACCGCTTCGTTATCCGATCGTTAACCATCTTTCTTTTCGGCTGTGGAAATTGGGCAGAACCCCCTGAATGCTCGGGAATGGCGCTTGCATTGCCAGCACCGCAACCAAATCGGCAGATTGCCACCGGTGGAGCCGAGTTAATCCGAATCGCCGCAAAAAGGCATCGTCAACTTAACTGGTTGAGGCAGATCCCCCCGTCCTGGACCGTCAGCTCAGAAGCAAGCGGCGACGCCGGTTACCTCGGCCCAGACCCCGAAGGCTCGGGCGCGGGACTTGCGGTGATCAGCAGCATTAGAGTTGGCAGGACGGCGGAAGAGGTTGGCCACCTGATCGTGAACCGAGAGAAAGCGTTGAGCCTGCCCGGCTGACTTGAAGCGCTTCATGATCCGCTCGCGGCGTCGGGTCGGCTGATGGCTGTTTTCCGCTCGATTGTTCAAGCCCTTGTGCTGCCGATGCTCGACACCCGGCATGATTTCTCGCTTTGCAGCGGCATAGCTGGCCAGTTTGTCGGTGATCATCACGCGAGGTGCGACGCCTTGCTTCCTGAGCAGCTTGCGCAACAGCCGCTTGGCTGCTTTTGCATTGCGGCGGCTCTGAACCAGAATGTCGAGCACGGTCCCGTGCTGATCGACGGCGCGCCAGAGCCAATGCTTCTGGCCCGCGATGCCGATCACGACCTGGCGAGTCGCGCGGGGGGATCTCACCCCCGCGCGCTCCCAGAACCGTACGTGACACTCTCGCGTCATACGGCTCCCGATGTTCGGCCATTTCCATGCAGAAAGCGCCAATGCGCAAACAGGTGCGG
>NZ_VOSK01000650.1 GCF_009296175.1 Microvirga tunisiensis
CTCCCCGCGCCGCCAATGCCTTGATAGTCATGCGAGCCTCCTGATCGAGCCGGCTCATGCGCTCCTCCGTGTCGTCCCGTGACACGGTAGGTCGACTTCAACCGGAGGCGACATCTCGTAAATCTGGCCGTCGCCTTACTCACACATTCGCGCGTCGCGCTACATATGCCTGGGCGGTGTGATCCGCAGAGCCCCTACGGCGATCCTGGATGTAAAGGAGACTGTCATGGCACACCGGGAACAACGTGGGAATCGCGAGGCGAAGAAGCCCAAGAAAGAGAAACCCAAAGGCGGCGTCGCCGCCGGGTCAAAGCGGTGGGCCGTGAGTGAGATCGTTGAGGCTCGAACCGGCTCCAAGCATTAGGTTGAGCCATTGAGCCTCGAGACCCAGAGTTAATCAGCCACGAGGATTAGGGAACGGTGGCGGGTGAGGCCGCGTTGGAGAGCAGAGCTTAACCTAGGTTAAGGGAGGCCACACATGCGCCTCAAACCGAGAGAGCTTCTGCTGACCGCAATCGTCATGGCTGGTGGGGTTGCCGGCACGATGACCCCAGCACGGGCGCAGGGCCAGCCTCAGACCTCCGAGACGCTCAAAACCGAGAGCACCGGCCCGCAGGATCCGCGTTCCACCGGATCGGTGGGGCGCTCAAACGCGCCGCTGAGCGACAAGCTGAATCGCACCGATGGCGTGATCCGTCCGCCCGCCAACATCGCCCCCGACATGACCGTCCGGCCACCGGTTCCAAATCCAGGCACAACGCGGGTGATCCCACCCCCAGGATCGCCAGGTGGCGACCAAAGCGTCGAGCCGAAGTGACGGCAGCCTCGACAGCCACTTGGTGCCAGCATGCCGTTAGCTTCTGACGCTGCCCCGCTCGAACAGATTATTGAGCTCGCTTATGAGATCATTGATAAGTGCCCCTCGTGTGCGGGCACGGCTTCGGAGATCGCCATGTGGGCCAACGAAATCCGGGAACGCCGGCCTGGCCATGAGGGGTTGGCAGCTCTGGTCGATGCCACGTGCCCGGGCGTGCCCGCAGATCAGCGGACGCAACTCATCGATGGCTTGCGGTCTTTCATCCGCTTCGCCGAGAGCTGAACCGTTCCACGGAACAGGCTTCGCACCGGGACGTTCCCGCGCCTGAGGGCTGTCCCAAAGTCCCATCATGACGCCCGCCGGGCTGTAGCCTGCACTCAAGCGGAGCAGGTCAGACGAGCGAACCGCCGCGTGGGCTGCGACGGCATGGAGCAGACAGTAAAGGTTGGCTTCCTGTAGGAGAGTTGCAGCTTCCATTCCATCCACGACAGGAGACAGTTCATGGTCGACCTGGGCTCATGGCACGACATCGTCCTCCTCGGTGGTGCCGTCCTTGTCATGGTGGTGATCTGCAGCCTGGAAGGATGGATGCGGTAGCTGAAAGCAACTTGGATGGATCGCGGTCGACGGCAAGATACAGCCGGGCCGCGCTCCAAGGACCGAACCAGATGAGGGCTGGCTTCACATCCGAAGCAGTCGATGCGCTGCGCGATCCTGCACACGTGCATGCCATCTGCGAGGAGTATCGCGCGGCAGCAACCCTCGACCACGATGCGGAGGACCGCAGAGCCGGACGTCGGATCAAGTGCCCAACGCTCGTGCTCTGGAGTGCTCACGGGCCACTGAACACGTGGTACACCGACATGGGTGGCCCCCTCGCCTTGTGGCGGCTGTGGGCCGATGATGTCGGCGGCGGCCCTGTTGAGGCCGGTCACTTCTTTCCCGAAGAGATTCCGGACCGAACGGCTCAGGAACTGAGCGACTTCTTCGCAGGATCGTGAGCCGCCAGCAGGGCGCTTGGTCGGCCACAACAGCCGAAAGCTGCCAGACCTGGAACTCCAGGCGCCATCGCGGACCTAATCCGCCCACCTTGGTCTCGATCGCTCACCGTCGCGGTTCTGCGTGTTCTG
>NZ_VOSK01000651.1 GCF_009296175.1 Microvirga tunisiensis
AGCGATGGCATCCTTGGCGCCGGTCACGAACCGATGGAGCGCCCCATGGCAAAGCCAGACGATCTCAGCCGATCCCTCGTCCCATTCGAGCAGAGCAGCACGCTCGTCGCCGTCATCGAGATGAGCCTGTCAAGCTGGCTCGTCGCTGGGATTGTGCCGGGACTTGATCGCCATCCCTTGAAGAAGCTTGGCGCGGACGAAGACGCCCTGCTGCGATTGCTCCAGCGCTGGCGCGACAAGGCGGTCGCGGCGGGATGCACGATCACCCGGGTTGTGGTCGCCTTTGAAGCTGGCCGGGATGGCTTTTGGCTGGCGCGCTGGCTCCGGGCACACGACGTCGAAACTTACGTGATCCATCCTACGAGTGTGGCGGTATCTCGCGAACACCGGCGGGCCAAGACCGACCGGATCGACACCGCACTGCTGAAGCGTGCCTTCCTCGGCTGGCTGCGCGGCGAACCGGATCATTGCAACATGACGGCGATTCCTACTCCCGAGCAGGAAGACGGCAAGCGCCCGAGCCGTGAGCGCGAGACCCTGATCGGTGAGCACACGCGCATCATCAATCGGATGAAGGCGTGCCTGGTTCGCTGGGGCATCCGTAATTTCAAGCCGACGCTGCGCCAGGCACCACAGCGGCTCGAAGCGCTTCGCACGCCCGAGGGCATGCCTTTACCGCCCAATACCCTGGCTGAGATGCGTCGCGATATGGCACGCCTGCACCTCATCAAGGACCAGATCAAGGCGATCACGGAGAATCGTGTGCGGCGCCTGGGCCAAGCGTCCGCTGACCGGCCACAGGCGATGAGCCGGATGTTGGCGCGTGTCATCGGCGTTGGAATTGAGACTGCCGACATGCTCGTGCAGGAGATCTTGTCGCGTCACTTGCGCGATCGCAGGGCGGTGGCGCGCTACGCGGGCCTCACTGGCGCGCCCGACGAGAGTGGCAAGCGTCGGCGGGAGAAGGGCCTTGCGCGAGCTGGCAACACGCGGGTACGCCACGGCATGATCCAGTTGGCATGGCGTTTCCTGCGGTTCCAGAAGGCCAGCGCCCTGGCCCAATGGTTTCATGCGCGAACGTCCGATGGACGCGGCGGCACACGCAAGACGATGATCGTGGCGCTGGCCCGTAAGCTTCTCATCGCCCTCTGGCGTCTTGTTGCGACCGGCGAGGTGCCGCAGGGCGTCGTCCTACGTCCGGCGTCATGAGCGAGTGCACCGATTGAGGACAACTGGATAACCGCCTTGGCGGCCCATGCGAGGGGCTGCCGATGACGATCCGAGGTGGTGGTGACCCGATGATAACCCATGGCTTCCAAGCCGCTGTGAAGAATGGACCCGCCGCCCTGGAGCTTCGCCGCCGATGCGCATGACTGCATCATGGTTCCGATCCCTGCGGATCGACCGAATACAAGGTCGTGGCGCGATCTCCGTGCCCGATGGCGAGCTCCCCTCGGACTTGTCGCCGGTTGGCCATAGGGCAGGACAATTCGACCAACCGACATAGCCTGCCGCTGCGAACAGGGACGGCCAATAAGGGTCAGGTCGGCGAACGAGAAGATGGTCGCCAGCTTGGTCAAACAAGGAGATGAGGCCATGAAGGAACTTGCTTGACAAGCATCGCTCCATACAAGGGTTTCGGATGCCGGCCCAACCCGACGCAGCGAGGTGCACTGGGGCCGGCGTCCGGAAGCCTCCAGGGAAGGCACCCGCGGAACGATTGGGCGCCGCGCGTGCGGTGCTCTTCTATGGGGATTTGGGCGCTTTGGATCGGGGACTGGATCGGCGTCGATGCGTCTAAGCCAGCGGAGTGGCGGCGGCGATGAGCCGGAGCGGGGCATCATCGCCGTGGCCGAGTTGGCGCGACGGTGACCATCGATGCTCCACCCGCAGGGCGCACATCCCATTTGACCGGGCACCAGCGCGGCCGGCGCAGGACCA
>NZ_VOSK01000652.1 GCF_009296175.1 Microvirga tunisiensis
ATCTCGCCCGGGCGGAGTTCGCAACGCTGCGGTTGCGCCTGCTCAAGATCGCCGTGCGGGTGCAGGAAACCACCAGCCGCATCCGACTGGCCTTTGCCTCGTGCTGTCCGGAAGCGGATCTCGTCCGCCGTCTTGCGAGCGCTCTGGCACCCCAGCCCCGGGCGGCCTCGCCCTGAGCGCCGGGGCTGCCATCGCCCCGGTCATCCCATCCCGTCCCTGCCAACGCGTTCCCCACGTTCCAGACCTTGCCGCGGTGAAAGAAACGCAGCGGATCGGCACGCCCGCGCTACCAAATAGGCCCCGAAACAAACTCTGGTGAATAGGAACGGCTAGGCCCGAGCGGTGTAGCGCAGGATGTCGGCGCCTTTATTCGCGAGGCTCCAGTTCGCGTAACGCGGATGATCGGGGCCGACCTGAACGGGCTGCGGACGCTCGGTTTCGATGGATTGGTAGAAGGCCGTCAGCAACTCCAGCGAGCGGCGCGCATCGGCCAAGGTAATGGGAAGTTCTCCCCCGGAGACGAGCGCCTCGTGATAGGGAGCGAACAATCCCTCGAAGCGCGTCGGGACGAAATTCCAGCCCTCGAACGCCTGATCGATTTGAGCCTGCACCTCCGGGGAGGCGGGGATGATCTTCCAGGGATCGTCGCCGGGTGCGTAGGGCTTCTGACTGCTCTCGAAGGTCACGTTCTCGAAGCAGAAGCGCAGGCGGCTGATCTCGTCCTGCGAACCCAAGGTTGCCGCCGTGGAGGCCAAAGCCCCGTTCTGCATCTCCAGGCTGCCGGCGACGCAATCCTCCACCTCGATGTTGTTCACGCGGGTGGCAGCGCGCGCAAACACGGACTTCACCGGACCCATGATGAAGGTGAGAAGGTCGTGCAGGTGGATCGCATGGGTGACGAGAACACCACCGAGCTCGGTTTCCCAGCGCCCGCGCCAGGGATTGTCGTAGTACTTCGCGGTCCGCTTCCAGAACACCTCGACGGAGGCGAGATAGGGCTTCCCGGCAAGGCCCTGGTCGATGATGTGCTTGGCCTTCATGATGCCGTTGCCATAGCGGTACTGGAAGATCGGCAGAACCCGGCCGCGGGATTGCTTCTCGGCCTCGATCACCTTGTCCACATCCGCCACGGAGCCCACGAGCGGCTTCTCGCAGACCACGTTCTTGCCGGCCGCGAGGGCCGCCAGGATCTGTTCGAGATGAACCGCCGGAGGTGTGCAGACATCGACGATGTCCACATCGTCCATCCGCAGGATTTCGGCATAATCCTTGGTTCGACGCTCGATGCCGAACTCATCGCCGATGCTCGCCAGGCGCTCGTCGTTGAGGTCACAGATGGCGACCACGCGGAACTTGTCCGGATGGGCCGCATAGGAAACGATGTGGGTGCGGCCGATTCCGCAGCCGACGACCGCAACATTCTTGATCATGAGCGCCTTTCTCCCTTCACTCCGAGCCGCGCGGGCTGTTCGGAGCATGACGATGCAAAACCCGGTTCCTGTGTGTGGCGGCAGACCGATCTGCAAACGGACGACAGCGACTCATTGTGGCTGAACTTCAGGAACCGCAATCTTCGCGATGCAACGGTACTCCAGCTTGCATGTCAAGATTTGTCGTGCAACATGATATGTGCTTAACTTGATCAAGTCGAAGAAACACCTACCACAGCGTAGCCGTATCAAGATTCTGGCAGGGCACCTTTAGAGTGCCGCGAACGCACAAAGTTTTGGAGGAAGCCCAGTGGCCTCAGTCGAGATCCGCAACATCCGTAAGAATTTCGGAACGGTTCCGGTCATTCATGGCGTATCGATCGACATCCAGGACGGGGAATTCGTCATCCTCGTCGGGCCGTCGGGATGCGGCAAATCCACCCTCCTGCGCATGATCGCAGGGCTGGAGAACATCTCCGGCGGCGAGCTCCGGATCGGGCCGCGGGTGGT
>NZ_VOSK01000653.1 GCF_009296175.1 Microvirga tunisiensis
CCTACAATGGTGCAAACTGCCGCTGTCTGAACCACCATAGCTCGGATCGGGCGGCGGAGCGACACGGAACACCACCGTGATGTCGCCGCGATCAATCTCAACGCGCTTGACCAGAAGGCGGATCAGATCTCGCTGAACAGACCAATCAACAGCCGACAGTTGGTCACGAACCTGTGCGGCAAAGTCTTCAAGCCGGCTCACAAGCAGCGACAGTGCTACACGTTGAGCCGCTTCGTCACGCAAGGCCTCAGCCTGCTCTTCCCATCCCTTGATCCGCTGGCGGAGTCCGGTGACCCGAGGCTCGAAGTCCGCCTTGTCGATCAAGCCCTCGGCGTAGCCATCGATCAGCCGCCCCATGCCGCGGCGCAGCTTGGCGAGTTGTGTCTCGATGCCAGCCAGGTCGGCCGCTCCCGGGTCTCGGGCCTGAACCACGCGCCGCTCGTGTTCCGCGGCGATCAAGCTCGGATCCTGCAAGACTCGCTCGACCTCACGCCACACCGCTTCATCCAGTCGATCCGTGCGCACCTGCGGGTTCGAGCATAGGTGCTCCCCACCAAAACGGTAGGCGTCGCTGCCGCAGCAGCGATAGTAGGCGTAGTCGCGCCGCTTGCCCTTGGCCGAACTCAGGCTGATGGCCTTGCCGTAATAGGCGTAGCCGCAGTGCTGGCACACGAGGAGCCCTTGCAGAAGATAGCGCTGACCGCGGGCGTGCTGCCGATTGCGGCGCCGGTTCTGCTCAAGCTGCTCGCGGACCGCCTCGAACAACGCCTCATCGACCAAGGGCGGGACCGGCACGCCAATCCACTCGCTTGGGGCCACAGCGTAAACCCCATGGGCTCGGCGGGGCTGCTCACGGCCGCCCCGCACCGGGCGCAACCGGGCCGGCCTAGGTCCGATCCGTGTCTTGCCGAAGGCCGCCGTGCCGCTATAGGCGGGGTTCCTGAGGATCCCCCACACGGTGCTCCGATCCCAGGCCGTCTTGCCGCTGCGCGTCAGACAGCCCTCCTGCTGGAGACGCCGGCAGGCCTCGCCGATGCTGACGCGCTCGCGGCCGATCCAGTGGAAGACCCGCCGCACGATCTGAGCCTCGTCCTCCAGGATCTCGTAACGGGCCACGCCCCCACCATCGCGCTTGCCGATGTAGCGGTAGCCGTAGGGGGCGCCGGAGAGCACGCTGACCGTGCCCTTGTGCGCGGCGTGGCGTTTGCCGCGTCGGCTGCGCTCCAGGATCTTGGCCCGCTCATACTCGGCCACCATGCCCTGAACCTGCAGCAAAAGATCGTCCTCCGGGGAGAGACCGATCGGCCGATTGAGAAAGACGATCTCAACCCCGGCGCGACGGATCTCTTCAATCAACAGCACCTGATAGGCATAGCGCCGGGCGAGCCGGTCGGGAGAATGCACGTAAAGACGATCGATGCTGCCAGCCGCCACCGCATCGCGCAAGCGCTCGAGGGCGGGCCGCACCAGGGTAGCGCCGCTGTAGCCCTCGTCGGTGAAGCGCTCATCGGGCGTGAGGGTGAGGCCGTCCTGCGCCAGGCGGGTCTCAAGGGCCTCAATCTGGCTGGCAATGGTGTTGTCGCTGGTCTGCTGCTCGGATGAGACGCGCGCGTAGATAGCACCGTTTAACGCTGTCATGCCCATGTCCTCCCGGGATTGTCGGCCGCTCTGGATGTGATCTCGTGTGGTGAGCCGCGTTCCTGCGGCCGGCGATGGAGTTGGCGTTCGACCATTGGCAGCAGGCGCTCGAAGGCGTCGGCCATGCATTGCTTGTCAAGCCGGCTGACCTCATGGCTCACCCGGACCTTGAGCATCGGGGGTATTATCTTGCGCCTTGGCATCGGCGCCTCCGTGATCGGGCCATCGCGTCCTGGACGGCCGACACAGCATCAACGGCGCACCCAGGAAAC
>NZ_VOSK01000654.1 GCF_009296175.1 Microvirga tunisiensis
TAGTTCTTCATCATAAGAGCGACACAGCGGGGGAAATAGGTTCTGCTTCATCACCTTACATTGTGGCACAGGACAATAGCCCTTACTCTGTCCCAGGAGGGCTGAGTATGACGGACGATGAAGTTGAGGCTGTGGCCGCGGAGTTGGCCAAAGCGGGTGGGATCTCGTGGCATTCAGGGCAGGAGCGCGGCCCCCTCAAGCTCGTTATGGACCGCTACCGGGACCGGGCTCGCCTCGCCATTGCTACTCTTGAGCGTGTACGGGCCGCCAAGCAGGTCATCTCTCCCGGTTCCATCGGGGGCGAGCAGCCCGGACCAAGCGCAGAAGCCACCCTTGAACCTGTCTCAGGCGATATGGTGTCTGAAGGAAGCTTGGTCCTGTACCGCCCTCCGGGCGACAAGAGGACATATCCGTGTCGGGTCGAGAAGCTTGAGGGGAGCCGCGCTTACCTTGTCCCTGAGCTTCCAACCTGCACAGGGTGGGTGGATCTCGCTAACCTCTCCTCTCCGGCAATTCAGTAAGGTGTCGCAGCCATGACCACTTTCACCAACGGCAAGCCGGCACCTCCTGCTGGCCCTATTGACATCAACCTATCGTCGAGTTCTTCGGATTTGTCCGCACAGGGCCTCTCGGGAGCAGCACGCTACTACTTCAATCTCACCAATGGCGAGACCATGATCCGAGACGAGGAGGGCATTGTGGCATCCAGCATCCGGGCAGCGGTGGTCTCCGCCATGGAAGCCGTCGAGGAGCTTCGCGCCCATGATCCATCCAACTCGGATGAATGGCAGGGATGGCGGCTGGAGATTGTCGATGCCTCAGGTCAGGCAATCCAGGCGATCCCGCTTGATGCTCTCTCGGCTCACTAGCCCAGTGTCGGAAGCCAGTCGGTCACATTGGTGCGAGTGAGGGCAACGGGCCGTTAACTCCCTGCCTCTACACACAAGCCACCCCGCGCCCCCATCGCGGTTTGCTCCCGCATGGAACCCCGCTCGGCTCTACCTCGAGCGGGGTTTCTGCGTTGCTACTCCAATTTGCCCCTTGGAGAGCGGCCGAAGATCCCGAGAAGGTTCAGGTGTTGTGGTGGAATGGCGAGCGCTGGAAGGACCCTGGTCCGTTCAGCAGGCTGACGATGCCGGTCGACCAAGCCGTCGAGTACATCGCCTCAGAGCCCGCTTTCTGGATCCATGTCTGATCCTCGAGCACCCTCAAAAATGGCCAAACTCCAGCTTAGAATTTAACCGCTAAGGGGCATGATCGAGATGAGAGATCTCATCGACCTACTCCTGAGTATGGACCGGACCAGCATGGTCACTCCTGTGGTGGATCGTAGGACAGCGCCCAATCGGCCGCCGCGTACCAGCATCGTGCAGGATCGACGGGCCTCTTCCACACGAGCGTCTTCACGAACTCCGCCCCACCCCCGTCGAACGCGGCCGCAAGCCGCTCCCTCTCGTCCTCGCTGACCGCAAGCCGCCCCTCGGCACACACGAAGCCCGCCGGGCTCACCACCCGGACCGGATGCTCGGATCCGCTCTTCTCCACGAGCAGGACACCGCCGCGCAACGTGTGCCGCGGTCCTCCGGGCGATCTCGGCCGCCCGGCAACGCCGATCGGGAAGACCAGATGCCCCTTCGGGCGCAGGCGCTCGATCCATGGATCGGCCGGCCGTTCGACGGCGAAGTTCACGTAGATGCCATCGACATCGCTGCGCGGCCAGGCGGCACCATCGTCCTGGACGACCTCGACGTTCGGCCACGGCGCGAGGTTGACCCGTGCCTGCTCGGCCAAAGCCGGATCGTACTCGACCGCGGTCACCTGGCCTGAGGAACCGACCAGTTCGGCCAGGATGGCGCTGTAGTAGCCCGTGCCGGCGCCGATATGCGCAATCGTGCTCCC
>NZ_VOSK01000655.1 GCF_009296175.1 Microvirga tunisiensis
GGAGGCGACGCTCACGTCGGCCCGGGCCTTCCTTTACGCTGCTTCCGTCATGCTCCTCATCCGCCGCTTGGGACGACACTCATGATTATGGGACGGACTCTGAGACACCACCAAAACGGTCGTCGCATGTAAGCATTGGTGATGCAAGAAGTATGTCTCAAGTTCCAGATGGAAGCGTCGATGTAGTGCTAACTTCACCCCCTTATCTCAACGCAATTGACTATCTGAGGGGTCACCGACTGTCCTTGGTGTGGCTTGGCTATCGCATGAGCGAATTACGATCCATTCGCTCAAACAGCATTGGCGCAGAACGTTCCATCGACTTAGATTCTGTGAACAAGATCAACTCACGAATCCGGAAAAATATGGGCGAGTTGGATGAACTTCCCGCCCGATTTTTAGGAATGATCGATCGTTATGTAAATGACGTCCGGTGTGTGCTTGCGGAGACTGCCCGTGTGCTTAAGCCGGAAGGAAGCGCGACATTTGTTGTTGGTAACTCTTGCTTAAGAGGTGTATTCGTTAGAAATTCTGGAGCGGTAATGGCAGCCGCAAAAGCGGCAGGCTTAGCAACGAAAAGCAGTCACGAACGAGAGCTACCTGCCGGTAGTCGCTATTTGCCTATAATGGAGGACGGTGCGCTAGCTAAGCGCATGCGCACTGAAACGATCCTTACATTTGTACATGCCTAGGCAGCTATAGAAGTATTCCTAGAGAATGCTATGTCGCCTATATATTTATAGAATAGTCGTGCGCGGTCACCAATGCGGACGATTCTGATGTGATGCTGTACATTGGGATGTCGCTCGATTGCCAACTGTGTCGTACCAAGAAAGCCACGGGTACGTGAGATGGTTGTCGCATTAGTTTTTGTCCAGCGAGAAGCATCTAAGGTTTTATGCATCACTAAGCCACCACCACGATACTTCGTCATTGTTCGGATAAACGAGAAGACAAAGTCTGGCAGGGCGTCCTCGCCTAATCTCTCTTGAATCCGACGCAGCAAATCAAGACTTCCCGGCTCTGAGGTCATCAACTTATCAAGTTCTGGGTCCCATTCGAATACTGCAAAACCCATTTCACCCGCGTAGACAGAAATCGTTGCGCTGTTGATTGATGCTGAACTAGAAACCGAAATCCGCGAGTCACCGATCCAAACTGGTGACTTCTTCTCCGATTGGATGCTATCGAATGCCAAACGGTGGAATACGAAGCAACGATGCCAATCGTCGTAAAGCACTCTAGGAATCGTTAATTCAAAATGCTTCAAGTAAGCGCCTCTCGCTCCAAACATCCTTGCGCGCTGGATATACGTGTCTTGTTGAAGCTTTGTAGTCACGTCACGAGTAAATAGCATCGAAAGCAAATCCGGGAAGGTGACGCCCCGAGACACGATATTTCCACCGATGATGATCGTGAACGGTGAACGTGGCTCAGTTGGATTGTCACCCTGTGCCTTACGATCACGTTTGCTATTTAGAACAATTGGTCGAATATCTGATGTGCGTCGAAGTATATATTCTAAAAGGTCGTTAGCGTTAAGAGTCCGTCCCATAATCATGAGTGTCGTCCCAAGCGGCGGATGAGGAGCATGACGGAAGCAGCGTAAAGGAAGGCCCGGGCCGACGTGAGTGTCGCCTCA
>NZ_VOSK01000656.1 GCF_009296175.1 Microvirga tunisiensis
CTGCCCCCTGCCGCCCCATACCAGACCTGACGCGCTCGTGATTTAGCTCTTGGCCTTCAGGTCGCGAAGGACATCCTGCATGGCCGGAGAGAGGTCCGTGTGATGATGAACGACCTTCCAGTCGCCGTCCTCCCGGCGGTAGACGTTGGTCACTCGGTTCTCAATGGGAACCTGCCTGCCCGCAAGCGTCATCTGGCCCCTTTCGGTGCCGACTTCGTAGGCCATATTGCCGTCGATCTGGATGAACTGATCTTCGAGTTCAGCCTTCCCGCCGCCAGCCAGTTTAGCAATTTGCGGCCAAGTCCCGCCGACGCTCTCCCAACCGACTTCCCGACCGCCGATGGGGTGCATGGTTGTGACCGCCGCGCTGTGCGACCAAACCTCACTGAGCGGGCCTGCATTCCCGTTGAGCATGGCATTCAGCGCGGAGTAGAAACGTTCGGATGCGCGGCGGACTTCAGTATCTGTTGACATATCGGGTCCTCCAACAGCTATGCCCCCGTACCGGGGCGGTAGTGACCCGCGATTTCTCTCACCTTATCATGGTGAGACCCTGGTACAAAGCCCACTAATCAGAAGCAGAGGCCGGGCCGGCAAGCCATTCTTGCTCTGACGCGCAACCGTGCGCTCCTGTCTCAAATTGGTCGGCCGTTGTCTCGAAGTGTCAAGCATGGGTGCGGATGTCCGCATAGGGTCTCGGCGTTTTGGCGCCACTCGCCAGATGCAACAAAGGGAAACGAAGACATGAGGCAGAGGACACTTCTTGCAGCGGCCTTGATGATCACCGGGGCGTTCGGCGCAAGCGCTCAGACGGCGACCCCATTGGCCAGCTACGCGGACGCGGACGGCTGGATCGACGTCCAGGCAATGACCTGTGCGCAGCTTGCAGGAACCTACCAGGAGGACGCTGACATGCTAACGACCTGGTACAGTGGCTGGTACAACGGCCTTGCCAAGAAGCACATGATCAACGTCAAGCGCGGCAAGGATCTCGAGCATCAGGTGATCGTGTACTGCAAGGCCAACCCGGACAAGAAGGTGATTCAGGCCATCGGCGTTGTCCTCAAGGACAAAAGGGCTGAACTCGGCATCAAAATGAAGTGAGAGTCCTTCGCCTTCGCAAGACTGAACGGCGCATGGATCATGCCACCTACCGCAGGATTTCTGCTTTCCATGCACCGGTCGGGCCAATCCGCCGTTCAGAATCCCTCCGCCTCCCTGTCAATCAAATCCGACACCCGCACTCATCATGAGAAGACCTGTCTTCACGGCGCGGCCGATCTTCCCATGCGCCTGGCCCGGCAGGACGTGCACTCCGAAGCAGCCTTCGTTCGCGGCTCACGCCACGTCGCCCAAGGCCAATCCTGGACCACCGGGTCCCAAGCCGGAGTCTCACACCTTTATTCGATGACTTGGCAGGCCCAGCCAATATTAAATTGATTCGGCTGATGGGTGCGCCATATCCAAGCATTGGTCAGCAGGACCGGAGCCGTTGGTTCGGATCGATGCTCTCCACACTGCGCGTTCAGATGATGAACGCATACGCAGAACTGGAATCCATCATGGACGTCGTCGTCAGAACTTATTCAGGTAAGGGCTCGAAGGAGCTGTTTTCTTTTCTGGAGGAGCACAAGGCAGACGTTGAAAAGCTGATGCGCACCGTCAAAGGCTTTGAAAGCTACACGCTCGCCCGCAGCAGTGAAAGCGAAGGCGGCCTGTCGATGACCGTATGCCAGGACAAGGCCGGCACTGAAGAGAGCGTCCGCCTTGCGAAGGAATGGATCTCAAAGAATGCAGCGGACATTCGCGTCGATGCGCCGAAGGTTTCTGTGGGATCGATCATCATTCACGCCACGAAGTCGTAGCGCTCAATGGTTTTGCCCGGTCGAGCACTGA
>NZ_VOSK01000657.1 GCF_009296175.1 Microvirga tunisiensis
ATCCGCGCTTCCACCTGCACTTCACGCCGACCTCGGCCTCATGGCTCAACCAGGTTGAGCGCTTCTTTGCCCTGATCACCCAGGAGCGCATTCGGCGGGGCGCCTTCACGAGCGTGCCCGATCTGGAGAGTGCTATCATGGACTACCTGGAGCACCACAATGCCGACCCGAGACCCTTTGTCTGGACCGCCTCGGCCTCAGCTATCCTGGAAAAGGTCGCCCGTGCGAAACAAGCGTTAGAGTCACAACACTAGCATTTTCAACCAAAGGTGTTGTCACGTTAACTGACATCGGGCGAATTGAGGCGAATTCGGTCACCTTAATCGTCTCAAGCAGCGACATTAGCCGCGACTTTCCATTCCGCCATGGCGTTGAGGCGGTGGAGGTGGGTGGCAGAGGCGGAGCGGCCGGAGTGAGATGGAACGAAAAGATTGCGGACGGCCGAGAACACGCTGACGAACCGCTGCAGATACCTGGGTGATCGAAAGCCTTGCGTCACCGGCTCTCGTCGCCGCAACGGCAGATGCGAATTTTCCGCCCGATTGCTGAGTCCCTTGAGTCCCTTATGCGAGCGGTGTTCGACTGTCGGCATGACCTGACGCTGGGCAGCCGCGTAGGAGCCGAGCTTGTCGGTGATCATTCGTCGTGGAGGGCAGCCTTGTTTCCTCAAGAGGCGCCTCAGCAGGCGCTTGGCTGCCGCGGTATTGCGGCGCGTTTGCACGACCTCATCAAGGACGTATCCGTCCTGGTCAACAGCCCGCCACAACCAGTGCTTCTGGCCGGCAATGGTGACTACCACCTCATCCAAGTGCCAGATGTCGCGGCGGCTTGGCGTCTTGCGCCTGAGACGGCGAGCGTACGCGGGCCCGAACTTCAGTGCCCAGCGGCGGACCGTCTCATAGGAGACAACGACGCCGCGCTCGAGCAGCATCTCCTCGACCAATCGCAGGCTCAGAGGAAACCGGAGGTACAATCACATCGCATGGGCGATGATCTGGGGTGGAAAGCGATGGCGCTTGTAGCTGATGGGCTTGGTCATGCCGGACCATCTACACCGTCCGATCTCATCTCCAGGTTAACGTGACACCGCCGTATAAAGGCCGTCCCTGACCGACTGCGGATCATCCGCTGATGCTGCCTTCCAAACCGGGCATTCTACGAATTACGCATACATAGGCGGTTTTCTCACCGTGTGTGGATTTGGAACGGAATTATCTGTGCGGCCACGCTCGCCCCACATCGACGCTGCGGGCTAACCTGTCCCGTTCAGTCATAGTGTCTCTTGCTGGGCGTCTCCTTTACGGGGGCCGAGATGGCGCCTCAGAGCTGGCCATCGCATGCGCGGACCTATGCTCAGGCCTCGATCATCGGTTGCAGACTTCTGGTGATAGGCGCCAGCCAAGCGGTAGAGGGACGAATGCCGCTCTCAGCCGCCTGTCGAGCCTGGAACAGCCACATCGCTGAGTTGATCGATCAGCACAGGACGGCCCATGAATTGGACGCTGATCAACTCAGCGAAATCATTCGGCTCTTCGACGAGGCCCGAAGCGCGTGCTCGGCCCTGCGCTTTGACGAGGGATTGGCAATCTATGAGGCCATTCCCATTGGACCGGTCGCGAGCCGCCCCTTTGTTAGATCGGCAAGCGCCGCGCCATGAGCGGCCTTCGTCAGCGAGGTTCTCCCTTCTCACTGAAAGGTCTGTGCATCGTTGCAGCGGCCTTGCCCGGAACGGGCAAGGCCGCTGCAAGCGATTGAGTAGCGGTGCCCGTCTCCAGCATCATCCACGGGCGCGGGTGCGGATCATAAAGGTGTCAAAGCCATACTCGGCGACTTGGAACCAGAGGTACTCCTCGTTCCGGAAATCACGCAGGCTGTCATACATCTTCTTGAAGT
>NZ_VOSK01000658.1 GCF_009296175.1 Microvirga tunisiensis
CATGGCGAGTGTGGCACAGGGCAATTGGTGGCAGGGATTAGTCTCAGCAACCAAATCCTACGCTGCTTCAAGTGCTTAAGCTACACTCGCCAGCCTTCATCAACCTTCCCATGCATAAGAACGGCTAAAGGCAGAGGCGGCGATCAGAAGGCGGCGTACATTGTTGATGGTTTGACATGACGAAATTCACTCATTCCCGGTCCGTTCCCAAGGGTATGCAGGCCACCTATGAGACCATCACGGCTCTGACGGACGCCTTCTGTCGAGAGCACCTGAACGGCGAATACCTTGAACTGGCGAGGGATATGACGGCAGCCCTGTGCCGGAAGCGACCGAGCCCACTTGCCTCGGGGCAGCCCCGCACCTGGGGTTGCGGCATCATCTATGCGCTTGGCCAGACGAATTTCCTCTCAGACAGATCCTTCAAACCGTTTATGACCATGGTCGATGTGTGTGCTGGGTTCAGCGTCGGCCAGAGCACAGCCAGTGCGAAGGCGCAGACCATTTCACGGGCACTCAAAATCAGTCCGCTCAATCCGGAATGGTCCCTGCCGAGCCTGCTGAAACGGAACCCGCTGGTATGGATGGCCGAGGTTAATGGGATGCTGGTGGATTTGCGTGAGATGCCGCGTGAGGTTCAGGAAATCGCTTTCGAACAGGGCATGATCCCGTACATTCCAGCAGACCAAGTTTGAGATCATCAGGTCATTCGGTTCGGACCGCCACGTTGCCGGGGTGGAAGTCCATGAACTGATTGATCGCCATCCGGTGTTGAGCAATCGTCTGGCGAGTGTGTTCACCCTCGATCTCATTCAGTCATCGCTCCATTAAGGTGGCGACGCTAAGATCGTCCTTAGGGCTCTTTGTGGTCGAGCGTGGCACCCGAACTTTAGGTAGACCCTGCCTCGGATCAAGTTCGATCAGATCAAGTATCGCGGGTGCGAGGGCATCCTGTTGACCGTTGATGCCGGTAAGACACGCCGTCCAAGCGGTCCGGGAGAAGTTGCTGGCCAACAAGGCGCAAGAGTTCGTGCGCCCTCGTGACAGGACACTCTCAACCTCGCTGCCACGGATGCTGCGGATGATGCTCTTCGGACTTGTCGATCCAGTTCATGAGCCTTCCTGGCAGGACTGGTGGAAGGATCTCGGGGAGTCGGAAAAATTAGCTTTTGGAAATCGGTAGGAAGCGCGAGGCTGGCTGGGGACTCGCGGGGGAGGATCACCGTTCGGCATCAGGGTCAAACAGTTGTACGGCCTCCACCGGAATGATGGTTGAGATCGCATGTTTGTAGACGATCTGTGCGCTGCTGCCTCGGACAAGCTGTACTGTGAAATTGTCAAACCTCTCGATCTGGCCTTGAAGCCTGATCCCGTTCACGAGAAACATCGTCAGTTCAGTCCTGTGGTCTCGGAGATGGGCCAAGAACGTATCTTGGAGGGTTGAGGTGCCTTGGATGGCCATGCCTTGCTCCCGTTGCCATCCTCCGCGATCAGGAGGGGCCTTTCATGTTCTCATCTTACCCTACCTCTCCGAAAACTGGGCCGCAGCAGTGATCAGGCCGACTACTCCGGATGACCTCATGGGGCCTTCCCGGCAATGAGCCAGGACACGAGGCAGATGATCGAGAGACTCGACATCGACAGTCCAGCCACCATCCAACGAGTGACACGTCGCTCCCAGATGTGGGTCGAGTGCTCTACTTCTACCGTCAGGGGAGCTTTCAGGAAGGCTTGGGACCTTCTGCGAGCGTACCAGCCGTAATTACCCACGCCCCATTTTGACCTGAGGTTCAGGTGGACACGGTCTGAAGAATTGTCTTGAACGCGTTGGTTCCCGGGCCGAGACGCGCCGTGTCGACGACGGTGCGAATGTCTGCTTCGCCTT
>NZ_VOSK01000065.1 GCF_009296175.1 Microvirga tunisiensis
ATCCGCGCTTCCACCTGCACTTCACGCCGACCTCGGCCTCATGGCTCAACCAGGTTGAGCGCTTCTTTGCCCTGATCACCCAGGAGCGCATTCGGCGGGGCGCCTTCACGAGCGTGCCCGATCTGGAGAGTGCTATCATGGACTACCTGGAGCACCACAATGCCGACCCGAGACCCTTTGTCTGGACCGCCTCGGCCTCAGCTATCCTGGAAAAGGTCGCCCGTGCGAAACAAGCGTTAGAGTCACAACACTAGGTTGCGCGCTGGTGACGTTGGTCCACTCCGTAAATCCTTCACCCCACCATTCATTGTTTTCCGGGAAAGGATGAAACTGCGGCAGGTAATATGCAACAACTCTGACGTCATCCTGCTTCCGGGAGGAATGAGAGCGCGAAACCAAAAGCTTATCGCGTTCCTGAATGGCAGAGTTTCTAAACAGCTCGCGTTGCCGCTGTTGAAGCGTGCCCGCAAGCGGCTCGACTTCTGATGACGGTATGCAAAATTCCTGTAAGAGAGGCAGCTGATCTTGCGTATCTGCGATCCGCACCGTAATCTGCTTCTGCAGGGCCGGACCAGATCCCTTTGAAGTCGATAGGATGGAAAGGACATCCTGGATGGCATCGCTGGCGCATTCCGCCACGGAGAATCGGAAACCAGCTGTGACCGGGAAACCGATTTCTTTCGACAGATCGGGCCGCTTCTCGTTCGTTCGAACCGAGCCAATCAGCCTCTTGCCAAGGTAAACTTCCAGCTCAACCGGCGCCACCGGGTTGGCAGCAGAAATGCACCAGCCGCTGATCACACCGTCAGCAAAAGTCTCAACGCAGCCGCGGTAGGCTGGTTTCATATCCAGATTGTCGAGATTCGGCGTAATGCGCCGCACCACTGATACAGTCACTGATCCCTCCATGCGGGAAGGGGCAGCGAAATCGGCCGGACCAACAGGTTATGTTGATGCCGTGAAAGCATTCGCAATCTGCCCCACCACCGCACACTTGCATATTGCTGATGTGCCGGTTGTTCGAATTAACACTCGGCTCTTGAACGAAGCTTTTCTGGCTCCTCACAAGGAAGCGCCGCCGCTACAGTTCGGGCCAATTGAGCGTGCATATAGTGGAAAAGGACAATGAAACCTGTCACGGATTCGTCACAGGCCGCTGGTGCGGCCTCAAGGCGCACAGGCGACGTTGTGCCAGTTCTCGGGATTGGATCGGGTGGCAGGCCGCAGGCACCGAAGACCCACTTTCGCCTGATTGTCGTCCAATCGTCGCAGGAACCGAACTTGTGATGAATCTGTGGTTCATTTTTGCAAGCGGCTGCATTAAGCGTCCCGGAGCGTCGAAAACGGGCCATGAACTAAGAAGGCGCGATCTCGGTCCATGGAGTAGGGGCATGTCCAATCTTATCGTAGAACGCACTGACATCTCTGATGTCGTCCTGCTGAAGCCACGCCGGTTTGGCGATCACCGGGGGTGGTTCACCGAGACCTATAATGCTCGGTCGTTTACCCAAGCTCTGGGCAGCGTCGTTTTCGTGCAGGACAATCAAGCCTTCTCGGCCGCGAAGGGCACCCTACGCGGACTGCACTTCCAGCGCCCGCCAGAGCCGCAGGCCAAGCTGATCCGCGTCCTCCGCGGCAGCATCTTCGACGTGGCTGTCGATCTGCGCATGGGCTCCCCCACCTATGGCCGCTGGGTCGGCGAGACGCTCACGGCCGACGGAGGCGAACAGCTCTTCGTCCCGCGCGGCTTCGCCCACGGCTATTGCACCCTGGAGCCCGACACCGAGGTGGCCTATAAGGTCGATGGCTTCTACGCCCCGGAGTGTGACGCGGGCCTGGCCTGGAACGATCCGACCCTAGCGATCGCGTGGCCGATCACCCCCGAGGAGGCGATCCTGTCCGACAAGGACAAGAAGCTGCCAGCCTTCGCTGACTTTGTCTCTCCCTTCCGCTATGAACTGGCCGCCGCCGTCGCCTAGCGGGCTGCTCGTCTCTTCTTAACTCAGACCCAAGATTGTCTCTATGACCATCAAGCGCATTCTCGTCACCGGCGGCGCCGGCTTCATCGGCTCGGCCGTTGCGCGCCACCTGATCGCTGACACGCCCCACCAGGTGCTCGTTCTCGACAAGCTGACCTATGCCGGCAATCTCGATTCGCTCCAGCCGATCGAGACCAGCCCCCGCTACCAGTTCGAGCAAGCCGACATTCTGGATGCCCCTAAGGTGGGGGAGACCATTGCCGCCTTTCGGCCGGACTCGATCATGCACCTGGCGGCTGAGAGCCACGTCGACCGTTCGATCGACGGCCCCGGTGCGTTCATCCAGACCAATGTCGTCGGCACCTACACCCTGCTGCAGGCGGCGCTCGGCTATTGGCGCACCCTGTCCGACCCCGAGAAGGAGGCCTTCCGCTTTCACCACATCTCCACCGACGAGGTGTTCGGCTCTCTGGGTTCTGAAGGGTTCTTTACGGAAGACACAGTCTACGATCCGCGCTCCCCGTACTCGGCCTCCAAGGCGGCCTCGGATCATCTCGTGCGCGCGTGGCATCACACCTATGGCCTGCCCACCTTGGTGAGCAACTGCTCCAACAATTACGGGCCCTACCATTTCCCGGAAAAGCTGATCCCGCTCGTCATTCTCAACGCCCTCGAGGGCAAGCCCCTGCCGGTCTATGGCGACGGCTCGAACGTGCGCGACTGGCTCTATGTCGAGGATCACGCCCGGGCGCTTGTCACCGTCGCCGAGCGGGGCCGGGTCGGCGACAGCTACAATGTCGGAGGCCACAACGAAAAGACTAACCTCGAGGTGGTCCAGGCGATCTGTGCCATCCTGGATGACATCGCGCCCGATACCGTCATCGGACCGCGTGAAAAGCTGATCACCTTCGTCAAAGATCGTCCCGGTCACGACCAGCGCTACGCCATTGATGCCTCCAAGATATCCAGAGACCTGAACTGGCAGCCGCAGGAGACGTTTGAGACCGGCTTGGCCAAGACCGTGCGTTGGTATCTCGACAACCGCTCCTGGTGGGAGCGCATCCGCTCGGGCGTGTACCGCGGTGAGCGGTTGGGAACCGTGGCATGATCCTGGTTTTCGGCTGCGGAGGGCAACTTGGTCAGGAGCTGAGCGAGACTGCGCGCTCAGCCGGCACGCCGGTGATCGGCTTGAGCCGCGGGGAGACGGATATTGCCGACGAGGCTTCCGTCCACCGCGCTCTCAGCAGCCTAAGGCCGGATGTGGTCATGAATGCGGGCGCCTCCACCAAGGTCGACCAGGCTGAGACTGACGAGGAGGCCGCCATCCGCGCCAATGCGACCGGGCCTGAAATCCTTGCGAAAGCCTGCGCGGTGGCCGGCGGGCCGCTGATCCATGTGTCAACGGATGACGTCTTTGACGGCGCCAAGGCGGGTACCTACCGCGAGGACGATCCCCTCGCGCCGCAGAAGCCATTAGGGGGTGGGTTCCCGGCGGTTGCGCCCATCCGAAGCAAGGAGTATCCGACGCCGGCCCAGCGTCCCGGCACTTCGGCGCTGGACTCCAGCCTGTTCGGTCAAACCTTCGGCTGCACGGGTCGGCCATGGGAGAGCGCGGTCGACGCCACCGTCGCGCGCCTGCTGGCATAATCTCACGCACTATCCTAAGCCCCAGGGAGAGGGGCCAGACAAGGAAAACACCATGGACCGCAAGGGCATCATCCTCGCCGGGGGCTCCGGCACGCGTCTGCATCCGCTGACGCTCGGGACGTCGAAGCAGCTGCTGCCGATCTTCGACAAGCCGATGATCTACTACCCGCTCACCTCGCTGATGCTGGCAGGGATCCGGGACATCTTGATCATCACCACGCCTGAGGACCAGGCCGCATTCAAGCGGGTGCTCGGAACCGGGCAGCAATGGGGCGTGCGTCTTGAATATGCTATCCAGCCGAGCCCTGATGGGTTGGCGCAGGCCTTCCTGATCGGCGAGGACTTCGTGCGTGGGCATCCGTCCTGCCTGGTGTTGGGCGATAACCTGATCTACGGCCATGGCCTGTCGGAGGTATTGAAGCACGCGCACGCCCAGCGGGAAGGAGCCACCGTCTTTGGCTATCGGGTCGAGGATCCAGAGCGTTACGGGATTGTGGCGTTCGACGAGCAGGGGCGGGCGACTTCAATCGAGGAAAAGCCGGCGGTGCCGCGATCCCACTGGGCCGTGATCGGGCTCTATTTCTATGACGAGCAGGCCCTGGAACTGGCCAAAAGCCTCAAGCCCTCCGCGCGGGGTGAGCTTGAAATCACCGACCTCAACAATCTCTACCTCCACCAGGGACAACTTCAGGTCGAGCAACTGGGACGCGGATACACCTGGCTCGATGCGGGTACGCACGAATCACTCCTCGAGGCCTCCGAGTTCGTCCATGTTCTGCAATCGCGTCAGGGCCAGTTGATCGCGTCTCCGGAAGAGATTGCCTACCGGGAGCGCTGGATTGACCGCGCCACCTTCGAGGACGCCGCCGTTAAACTCGCCAAAACCCGCTACGGCCGCTCTCTCCTGGCGCAGCTTCACAGCAACGAGCTTTGATTCGACGAGAACCGGTCCCGTGGCCCGCTCACACCGAAAGCAGGATCAGTGCGCTTGACCGGCCTGATGTCTAGCGATCGCGGTTCCAGGCGGCTGGCAGGCCGGGACTTTGTCGTCGCGCGTCCTCTGTCATTCCAGGCCGTGGACGCAGCTTCGACGAGCCGGATCTGAGCTGGATAATTTCTTAAGCCGAGCGCGATCTGTGATGAATCGGTGACCGGTCTGGATGCGCGACTGATGTATACCCCCTCGTGGCTAATACGGCCGAGTTAGGGCAACACTATACCTCTTTAGGGGAAAAATTTATGGCAACTGTAGGTAGTGCATTCGACGGCCACGTGTCGCCGGAAGCGTATAGCTACTTCCTGAAGACCGAAGCAGGGGTCGTCAGGGATGGAACTCAAAATGCTCTCGCTCAAACCTTTGTGGGCACCAGCGCTGACGATTACGTCATCCTCGGACGCGGTGACGAGTTGGGGCAGCTGAATGGCGCTCCCGAGGGGTTCGACATTGTTGAGACGGACCGCTCTGTGAACATTGCCGGCACCGGCTTCCAGGGCGTGATCGTGACGGGCGACCGTGATGCTGCCGTCGGGGGCAGTGCCCTTGACGACTACATTGCCGGCAATGCTGGCGACAATGAGGTTCGAGCAGGTGCAGGCCGTGACGTTGTGGCCGGTGGCGACGGAGAGGATGACCTCTTCGGCGAGGACGGCAACGACATTCTCTTCGGCGATGCCGGTGACGACCTCCTCGAGGGCGGTGACGGCCACGACGCGCTGTATGGTGGCGCCGACAACGACACCCTCCTCGGTGGCGAAGGTGGTGACATCCTGGTGGGCGATGCCGGCAACGACCTCCTTGAGGGCGGCAATGGCCACGATGGTCTCTATGCAGGTGTTGGCAACGACACGCTCCGTGGCGGCGATGGCAACGACGTCCTGCAGGGTGATGCCGGCAACGACCTCCTTGAGGGCGGCAATGGCCACGACGGTCTCTGGGGTGGCGACGGCACCGACACGCTTCTCGGTGGTGAAGGCAACGACCTCCTGCAGGGCGATGCCGGCAATGACTCCCTTGAGGGCGGTGCCGGCAACGACGCGCTGTATGGCGGTGCCGACAACGATACCCTTCTCGGCGGTGACGGCGACGACATCCTGAACGGCATGGTCGGCAATGACGGGCTCTTCGGTGGCGCGGGCAATGATACGCTCCTGGGTCTGGGCGGCGATGATTCGCTGTTCGGTGGTGCCGGTTCGGATACCCTGGTCGGTTACGGCGGAAGCGACACCTTCGGCATTCAGTCCAGCGCCCCGGCCGACATCGACACGATTGTCGACTTCGACGCAAGCCAGGACGTCATTGATCTGTCCGAGACGGGTGCCGCCGCGATCGACGATCTTGCCTTCGACGGCGATGGTCAGGGCAACACGGTTGTGACCGTGAAGGCCGATGGCACGCAGTTCAAGCTGATCGGCTACAATCCGGACGATATCGACGGCACTTTCTTCGGCTGGTAATGTCCGACAGACGCGACAGCAAAGGGGAGCTTCCGGCCTTCGGGCCGGAGGCTCCCACTCTTTTCGTCATCCCCCATTCTCCGAGCACGGCGTTCGTCTGGTGTTCGCGCCTTGACGGCGCAGCGATCAGCGAGCTTCGGATCGGCGGAATCGCGGCTGCCGTGCTTGAGCGAAAAAAACTCGTCCGCCCGGGGCACAGCCTGGAGGTTCTGTTCATCGAAGGGGTGAACCTGCGCGACGGCACCGAGTGCGAGCTGCACGTCACCTCCAAGGCGCGCGGTTTTGTCTCCCTTCAGGGGGTGTCCCGCCTTGCACGCTGGGACGATCCTGACACCTCGCGCGTTCTCAGGCTGATTGCGAGCCGGTTCGCTGGCAAGAGCGGTCTGCCTCTCATCCTCGAACGCTACCTTGCCTTCATCAGTGCATGGCAGGCACCGAGCCGCGTTCTCGCAATCTTTCCGGAAGGCTGCATCGTCGAAATCGATGCAGTCTGTTCAGGCGACGACATCCGCGCCTATTCGGTCGCGGGGCATGGGCTGCACCCTGTGGCCATGCGGCCTCTCCTGCAGCGCGGCGACAGAACTGTCCTCTGGCTCACTGATCTGACAGTCCGGCACCTTTATCTTGAGGTCTCTGGTGCCCTGATCCGGGTCAATCTCGAGGACGCAAGGCATGCACCCCCAACAACGCCTGGGGCAGAAGGCAGGCGCCTTGAGCACGGGCTCGTCGAGGCCTTGCACGGCATCGTCGCACATCCTTCGCGGGAACTCGGCACGTGGGCCGCAGGCGTCTGCCGGCCAAACGCGACGATCCCATATGAAGACGCCGTCGTGGAGATCCTTCGAGCGGTCCGCCTTCCATCGCAGGAGCTTGCCGTCTTTATCAGTGTCGCGGGTGCCCCCTACGACCCGGAGCAGTTTCAGCTTGAGGCGTTCGCCGCAGGCCGTGCACTCAACGTCGACGTGATCGCACGCGATCGCGACCGCGAAGGCGGCGAGTATCAGCAGCAGATTATCCTGACGGCCAGCGGATTATCGCCCGAGGCGAGATGCCATAAACTGTCGTGGGTCTATGCGGGCCGTGAAAGTGTCGTCTGGCTGCGTGAGACGGCCTGCGGCGATCCCAGGAACGCGTCCCTGGCGCGCGACTTCAGGCCGGTCGGGTCCGTGAGCCGCGAGATCTTCCCAACCGTCCTGCATCCCCTGGCAACGGCCCAGCCCAATGAAGCCGCACCACGTCTCGCCCAGGTGGTCGAGTTCGGGCCACCAACAGCCAGTGCCCGGGCTGACGTTTTCATCTTTGCCGGTCCCGACCTTGAGGCCTTGCACCGCACCATTCTCGGGCTATCGCTCACATCTCGTGAAAGCCCAATCGCGATCCATATCTGCGTGTTCGATCGAGGTGTGATGGACCGGCTGGTTGTTGCGGCCGAGGAGTGGAGCAAGATCTACCGCGTGCCTCTGACGATCGTCGGTTACAGTGAACGCACCTCCGAGGCTCAGGTGGTGCGGAAGGCCTTCCGGGGGGCCGTGCCCCGCATCTTCTGCCGGGCCGGTGTCGTCCCACGCCGTGGCGATTGGCTGTCGCTGGTGCTGACAGCGCTCGGCAACGAGCGCACGACATTCCTTTTCGCTGCGGAGGCGGGCATGGAACCGCAGAACGCCAAGGCTGCAACGGTGCTCCCGCTTGGAGGGTTGCTGTCGGGCGACGGACGGGATTTATCCGATCGCCTTGCAGCAGTCGTCGTGGCGCCTGACACCAAACCAGACTTTGCGGGGATGCCGGGCTTCTACACACTCGAAGCAGCTCTCCTCGCGCAGGCGCTTCGCGCTGGCGAGGGCGAGGCAATTTTGCCTCTGGCATCTGCCGTCGACTTCGTTCATAGCGGGCCGCAGCAGCGTCCGGATGAGCTTTATGCCGAGCTGGATGCACTCAGTTTGCAAATCCTCTGCAAATCTTTTTTCGCGGCGAGGCGCCGGCCCCGCCACCGTGGCGTCAGAATGACAGGCTGACGAGCGTCAAACATCAGTGGTTCGGCCGCAAAGACAGATCATGAGCAAGAATACTCCACACACCTACAAGGACAATGATGTCGCCGCCGCGATGAGGGCGTGCCGGCAACACTTCCTGTTCGCCTTCGTCTTTAATTCCTTCGTCAACGTTCTCCTGCTGGCGTACCCGGTTTTCATGATCCAGGTCTTTGACAGGGTCATTCCGGCCAAGAGTTGGGAGACCCTTGTCGCGCTGCTGATTGGCCTGACGGTTGCGGTTTGCGCCAAGGCCGTCTTCCAGTGGGTGAGCGGTGCACTTCTGGTTCGCGCGTCGATTCGGATCGAGCGTCGCTTGGCGGATCGGCTGTTCAAGGTCGTCGTCCGGCGCTCTGCCAATGGCACCGGGCCGGCCGGCGCCCACCTGATCCGCGATCTGGACAGCTATCGCCAGTTTGTGACTGGGAAGGGCGCATTAGCCGCCATCGATATCCCGTGGGGCTTTCTGTTTATCGGCGTTCTTGTCGCCATCGATCCCCTGATCGGCTTTGTGGCCGGTCTCTGTCTTGCCATTTCGGCTGGAGCGACCATCGCGAACTCGATCCTGACCAAGCGAGCCCTGATCAAGGCCAATGTCATCGGGCATTCCTCGCAGCAATTCAGTGACGCAGCCGCCCGCTCGGCCGAGGCCGTCATTGGCCTTGGCATGCTGGATATGGTGGTCGGCCGCTGGCGCAGCGAGCGCAACAAGGCGCTTCAGGAGCAGCTCATTGCCAGTGGACGGGGGGTGACGTTATCCGCGTTTCTCGGCTCGTCCCGGGTCCTGATGCAAGGCATTCTCATGGGCGTCGGCGCGATTCAAGTGATCAGCGGCGAGGTCCCGACGGGCATTGTGTTCGCCGCCATCATCATCTTTGGCTTTGCCATGAAGCCCATCGATCAGATCATCGGCGCCTGGCAGGACTACCATCCGGTCAAGGAGGCGATGCGGCGGATCGATGCTGCGCTCACCCATGTGGCCGAGCCCGCGACGAACCTGCGCCTCCCGCGTCCGGCGGGAACGATCACGTGCCAGGATCTCACATTCGTTCCGTCCGGCTCGGATCGGCCGGTTCTCAAGCGCATCAACTTTGGCGTCAGGGCGGGCGAGAGCCTCGGACTGGTCGGATTGAACGGTTCCGGTAAAACGACACTGGCGCGCATTTTGACGGGTAGTCTGCGTCCCACCTCCGGGACGGTCAGGCTCGATGGAGCGGAACTCGATCAGTGGAGTAACGGGGAGTTTGGGCAGTTCGTCGGCTACCTGCCGCAAAGTGTGAGCCTCCTGCCAGGCACGGTCGCCGATAACATCGGCCGGTTTGGGACCTTCTCGGATGACGCGATCATCGAGGCCGCCAAGCGTGCCCGCGTCCACGATCTCATCCTGCGTCTGCCGAAGGGTTATGAGACGCCCCTCGACAACAATTCCATGCTCTCGGGTGGTCAGCGTCAGTTGATCGCCTTGGCTCGTGCCGTCATCGGCAATCCCTCCATCGTCATTCTCGACGAGCCGAACTCCAACCTGGATGGGCCGGGCGAGGAGGCGCTGGTCTCGTGCATGCGGGACCTCAAGGAGCGGGGAACAACGGTGATTTTGATCACCCACCGGCCCAACCTCGTTGTCCATCTCGATCATGCCGCTGTGCTTAAGGAGGGCATGCTGGTGAGCTTTGGATCAACAACAGAGGTCTTCAAGCAACTCGGTCGGCCGACGATCGTCAAAACGGTGGGGCAGAGACATGAATAATCACGTGCCAGTGGAGGCTCTTGCAGGGCCGACGTTCAAGGACTCAGCCTCTGGTCCTGTTATGTTTGGCGGCGTTGCGGCTCTGGCCCTTGTGTCGGCGGTGATGGCGTGGTCGTCCACGATGTCGGTCGCGAGCGCCTCGATTTCATCCGGAAAGGTCGCCGTTGAAGGAAACAGGAAAGCGGTCCAGCATCCGACCGGCGGCGAGGTCGGCGTTGTCTCTGTTCGTGAGGGGCAACTCGTCGCGAAGGGCCAGAAGCTGGTGCAGCTCGAATTGGCCGACGCCAAGGCCGAGGCAACGGTCTTGGGCAGCAGCCGTGCGGCGGCACTGTTGCGGGCGGCTCGCCTTCAGGCTGAGCGGACCGGCAGCGCCGATATCGCGTTTCCCGGCGAGCTGTTGGGCCAGAAGACCGACCCTCAAGTTCAGATGTTCCTGCAGCAGGAGCAGGCTCTCCTGACGGCGCGTCGTGCCGCCTATCTGGGTCAGATCAGCCTGCTGAACCAACAGATCGAGGGCAATCGCCGTCAGATCATCGCACTGCGTGAGCGCTCCAAGGCAGCGCAAACCCAGCTGGAAAGTGTCGAGAGCGAGTTGCTCTCCCTGCAACCCCTTCTGGAGAGGGGCCTGATTGCACGACCGCGGGTTTTGACTCTGGAGCGCACTGCCGCGGGTCTGCGCGGTGACATCTCGGCGGTGTCCGGCATGGCCACAGCCGAAGAGGACAAGATCCGCGCCGCCGAGATCCAGATCGAACAGCTCACGAAGGAGCGCCTGGAGAACATCGCGCGCGAGAGTGGCGAGAACGATGCCCGCCTGGCGGAGATCGAGCCACGCCTGATCTCAGCGCAGCGGCGGCTGGAGCAGTCGGTCATCGTCGCCCCGGAGGATGGCTATGTGTATGGTCTTTCGGTCTTCGGACCGGGGGCGACACTGACCCCGGGACAAGTTGCGCTCGAAATCGTGCCGAAGGACGATCCGCTTGTTGTCGCGGTTGAAATCGACCCCACTGATGTCAACCGGGTCAGGCCGGGCCAGCGCGCCAGCATCTACTTCTTGCCGTACCGCCAACGCTATTCTAAACCGATCTATGGAACACTGGAGAAGGTGTCCGCAGATCGCTTCGACGACAAGATGGCCAACAGGACCTACTATAAGGGCATCGTCAAGGTCGATCCGAAGGAGGTTGAGCAGGCCCACGTCGACATGACGCCGGGCATGCCAGCGCAGGTGACGATCGAGACGGGTACGCGCACAATCCTCGCGTACTTCCTCGATCCAGTGCTCAAAATTTATGATTTCGCTCTCAAGGAACAATAGGAGAAACCAATGGCACCGGGGCGTACAGGACAAACAACCGACCAGCCGAGAACAGAAGGCGGGGGCAACCGGCCCGTCAATCTCCAGGGGGATAGCCCGGAGGTCGTGGCGTTCGCGCTGCTGCGATATCTCGCGCAGCTTGAACAGCCGCGGGCGCGGCAGACGGGTGTCGTGTTCGATCGGGAGTGGCTCCTGAATGCGTATGCTGACTGCCTTGCGGCCGTGAAGGGCGAACGCCCCGTTGCGGCAGAAGACGCTACGAAGACGCCGGCAAAGTCAGCCAAGAGCAGCGGGCGCACGCGCTGAGACGACGAGCGCCCCGATCCGGGGCGCTCATCCCCCTAGGATGCGAGCGTCTCACGGATCAGGCGCTCGTAGGCCGGCCACGCGACTGCTTTGAAATCGAAGTGATCGAGCACCGTTTGCCGGGCACTGGCCGAGATCCGATCACGCAGACCTTGGTCTCCGGCGACGCGCGCGATGTTGTCGGCAAGCTCACGCCCATCGAAGAAGTCGGTCAGAATACCGTTCTCCCCATCCTGGATGACGTCCATCACGGGGGCGGTTGCAGATCCGACGACAGCACAGCCGCTCGCCATGGCATCCAGTAGCGACCAGGACAGGACGAACGGATAGGTGAGATAGACGTGCACCGTCGACAGGCGGAAGAGATTGATCAACGCCGGGTAGGGCAATGTTCCAAGGAAGTGCACGCGTTCCCAATCAACCTTCGGGCCGACCTCCTCAACCATGACCTGCTTCCAAGTCCGGCCCTGACTGGGATTGCGACCGTAGCTGGTCATCTCCTTGCCGACAATGGCGATGTGCGCATGCGGTAACAATCGCTGAATGTGGGGGAGAGCCCGCATGAACGTGTGGAAGCCGCGGTAGGGCTCCATCGAGCGGGAAACGTATGTGATGAGGGTTTGGCCCGGTTGAACCACGCCACGAGGCGATACTCGGAGAGGCTGTGCCACACCTGGTGTGGCGACAGCGGTGTCAATGCCCTCGTGAATGATCTTGATCCGACCCGACAGGGGCGCTGGGAAGGTTTGGGCCTGCCACCGCGTCGGTGACACCAGCACATCCGAAACGGCAGACGCTTGAAGTGTAGGAAGATTGCGCAGCGACACGTAGTGCATATCCACCGATGGAGCTTGAAATTCAGGATCAAAGTCCAGATCGCTGGCGTGGCTTCGGTAGTAGAATTCAAGGTACGAGATAATCTTTGCACTCGGAAAAATTTCTCGGAGGAAGAGAGCCTCGCCCCACCCCAGATGGACAAAGCACAGGTCGGGCGAAAATCCACGCTGCTTCAGGTCGAGGAGGCGCCAGCGGACCGTATCGCCGCGGCGCACCTGTTCCGAGAAAAAGGTAAGGGGCGGAAAGAGGTCGGACGCGTGATCTGGACCCGAAGTATAGGCTTCATAGCGAACTGGCCCGAAATCGCCGTCGCATAGGGGCTTTTGTCCCATCGCAACAACCTTGAAGTCCTCGTAGTTGCCGATCTCGCGGGAGAGGAGTTTGTACTGCCCTGGAAAGTTTTGATGAAGAAAAAGGACGTTGCACGTCATAAGAAACCTATTGAGAAATCTAGGCCGCTCAGAACCGGCGGCCTCATACAGGATGGGGGCTTCGGCATTCTATGGGCTCCCGCGTCCTGTGAAAAGCCATCACAGCGTCCCGGAGGCAATTCTGAGAAAGGATTGTCGGGGCCCGCTACGAAACGGGTCACTCTGTCGCTTGTTTTTGAGCCGTGTTCTTTTTAGCATGATACACGTCCTGGACGCCGCTTCCTTGGCATCAAATCACCAAGCCACTTGACTGATCGATCAGGGCATGGGAGCGCCGGGCCAACTTTCTCCGACGCCGGCATAGCCACTAAGTGTTTTCCTCATCAAAGAAATCCATGCACGCTCAGATTGACGAAGTATTCGAAATAGGTGGCGTGATCATCGCACGGGTCCGGATCACCTCCGACTTCTCTCGAGCGCAATTTTATCGCTGCCATCTTGAGCAGAACGGAATTGTCCTTTCTGTAGCGGGCAGTCAGTGGTTTGAGGTCCTTCCATCGGCGCCCACTCTCAAAACAAAAAAACGGGCGGGACGTCGCGTGGCTGCTTCAGTGTCGCCATCGCATCAATCGGGAAAGGCGTATCTGGTGGCCTTTGGCGATGCCGCGGTAAGCCAGCTCAGCAGGGACTGCCCGATCACCGTCATGGTACAAGCCGATTCCGCGGAGATTGGCCGTGGCTCCGTGAAAGTGAGCGCACTTGACGTGGCGCGGCTCCAAGGTGTTAGCTTTAAGTCGGCACTGTGCAGTGCGATGCAGGCCTTAGGCGCTCAAGAGATCGCCGCAATCCTGAATACGTCCATCACGGTTGAGCCTATCGAGAACTTTGGTCAATTCCGGGTCAGAGATGCCATCTTCGCCAATAGTGGATTGATTCTGAGTGCATGGATCAGCGAGCTCGCCCACCGCAACATTCATTTCGTAACGGCGGACATCCGCTGCTGGGTGGGCCCGTCCCAAATCGCCAGACGGCCCCTTGAGAGAGACACCACTGAGACTGAGCTTGCTGCCGACTGCCTCACCGTGCCTGCCGTCGGCTCTATCGTCACGGCTGTCCTAACGACGACAGGCAGCAGCGTTGTGGAGCGGTTGTACCTCGTTGAAGTCGACCCGTCTGGAGCCCAAGCCACCTTCTATGGCCCGGTGACCGTCACAGGGTCGAGAAGTGAACAGGAGGCGGTGCGGCGTGTCCAGGAGGTATTTGGTCCGATCCAGTCCCTGCCCAGGCCACTCATTCAACAGGTATACCGGCCTCTGTTGGCTCTTCCGAAGGTGATGGCCCGTGCGCGCCGCTTTGTATTTGGACCTCCCGTTGATGAGACGGCACCTCTGTCATCAATTATCATCCCATTCTACGGCGACGCGTTCTTCCTTAACTGCGTCTTTCACCTGCAGCGCGTCATGGGGCCCGGCTTTGAATTGGTCCTTGTCGTTGACGATCCGAGAATTTGGCCTGAAGTGTACGGCCGCTTGAGCGGTCGCCGCTCATCAATCACGCTCCCCACCACGCTTCTGCAATGTGAAGAGAACTATGGCTATGCGCGGGCCAACAACCTCGGCTTTAGGGCAACCAAAGGCGATGTCATCTTCCTCATGAATTCCGACATCATGGTCGTGGATCCAACGGTCCTCAGGGATGCGGCCGAAACCATCCGGGCGAGACGGCGGGCTGGGGGACCCGCGGCAATTGTTGGGTTTACCCTCCTTTATGAGGATGACACCATTCAGCACATCGGCATGGAGTTCCCGCAGTCGCCCCTGGTCGGGAATATGCATCTCGCCGATCACCCGATGAAGGGCTTGCCCTTGACGCTCTATGAGGGGGAGTCAACCCGAAAGCCGGCTGGCGTAACGGGGGCCCTGATGGCGCTCTCGTCGGGCCTTTACCAAAAGCTCGAAGGGTTTGACGCGGCGTACGAGCGCGGTGATTTCGAGGATGCGGATCTGTGCCTAAGAGCACAGCAGATTGGAGCCGAGATCCAACTTCATGTCAGGCCAGGCCTGTACCATCTGGAGCGGCAATCCATCAGGAGGATGGGCGATGCCGATCTGCGGGAGATGATCACCTATATGAATTGCGTCGAGTTCAACGCACGGTGGGCCGCTATCTTGGCGGGCCAGGCCCAGAGCTCCGTCGAGACATCAGCACGTCCGGTCATAAGGCGTCGACCAATCAGCATCCGCAAGCGCAGCGCGGTGCAGACATCAAGTGATGATCTCCAGCGCGCAGGGTCTAGGATTGATTAGGGCGGTACGATGCGGATCCTTGTTCTGGCTCATGGCCACCCAGACCTCAGTTCCGGGGGAGGCGAGAGGGCAGCCTACTCACTGTTCCAGCGGCTCAAGCAAAGCCCTCAAGTCACAAAGGCCGTCTTTGTGGCCTCCACCAACCACCAGGCTATTGGCCATGATGCCCCGTTTGGGAGTTTCCGGGGCCGCCCGGATGAAATCCTGGTCGCGACGCCTCCGGTTGATGGCTTTACCTTCCAGAGCCTTGGTTACGATGCGCTCAAGCGGCTCGTCGACGGATTGGTCCAGTCCGTGAAACCGGATCTCGTTCACATTCACCACTTCCTGTTCTGGGGGATCGAGGTTTTCGAGCTGTTCAAGCAGGCCGGCGTCCGAGTCGTCTTTACCTTTCATGAGTTCGCGGCAATCTGTGCCCAGTACGGTCAGATGGTGAAGACGGACGGCCGGCTCTGCCATGCGGCGTCCCCTGGCGAATGCGGGCTATGCTTTCCTGCACTCAGCGCGGGAAAATTCTTCATCCGCAACACGATCTTGAAGTCGCTGTTCAACCATGTTGACTGCTTTACCGCACCCAGCAACTTCCTGATGGAGCGGTACGTGGCGTGGGGCATCCCGCGGGATCGAATTACCGTCGTGGAGAACCTCCTTGGTGCATCTGTGATAGAACGGTCAAAAGCGCGAATGGCACGGCGGGCGAAGACCGCTGCAGGGCGAGCCAAGGTGGTGTTTGGGTATTTTGCTCAGATTAACCCCTTCAAAGGGTTCGACCTGCTCTTGGAGGCGGCATCGCTCCTGCCCGACGATGTCCGCACCCAGCTGACGATCAGGATTTACGGCGAAAATACGCAATACCGTGATACAGAATTCCATCGGCGCACCGAGGCCCTCCATGCCGAAGTTCGGGATGTTGTTTCTCTCATGGGGGGCTATCGTGGCGACGATGTTATCGATTTGATGGCGGCTTGCGACTGGATCATCGTCCCATCGATCTGGTGGGAGAATTCCCCGGTTGTGATCCAGGAGGTCCGACTGGCAGCGCGGCCTCTGATCGTCTCCAACATTGGCGGGATGGCGGAAAAGATTGATCAAGATGTCGACCTTGTTTTCCCGGCAAGAAGTCCGGGCGCCCTGGCAAACTTGATCGCCGACACCGTCCTTGGCATGGATCGGCCTAACCAGAAGCATCTGACCGATCTGGCGCAATCGCGGATCCAAGCTGATGAGACCCATTTTGCGTGCTATTGTGCTTTGTATGATGAAGCACTCACAGGATGAGCGCTACGGCGCCGTCGAGTTTGATAACGAGGGCAGGGCGATCTCGATCGAAGAAAAGCCTCGGCGGCCGAATCCAATTGGGTCGTCCCAGAGCTATACTTCTATGAGGCGCAGCTCAAACCCTCGGCCCGCGGCGAGTTGGAAATTACTGATGTCAACCGGACCAGTCTGGAGATGGGGCAGTTGCAGGTCGAGTTGATGGGGCGCGGCTATGCCTGGCTGGACACCGACACGCCGGACCGCCTGATTGAGGCCTCGGAGTTCGTACGTGCACCGGAGAAGCGCGAGGGCGCCAAGATTGCCTGCCTGGAAGAGATCGCTTACAACGCTGCGTGGATTGACCACGCGCAGTTGGGTGCCCTTGGCCGGCGTCGCTCCAAGAGCAGGTATGGACAATACCTCCTGAGCCTCGCCGAGACGGCTGTAAAACTGGGGTAAAGGCAGATTGAAGCTGAGCCCGGCGGAACTGCGGCTCTGCCTGTCGTCAGGATGGCGCGATCCTAGCCAGAAGGTTTGTTATGCTTTGATAACCCGGCCATCGACAATACCCGCCTTGGCACAGACATTTCGAGTGTCAACCACGAGTTTCGCGTGCTCCACCACGAGGCGGTAGTCGACTGCATCGTGATCAGTAGCGATCAGAACGGCATCATAACCGTGTACCGTGTCAGCGGTGAGGGCGACGGAGCGGCGCCCGGCCAACGGGCCGTGCTTGCGGGTTGGCGGCAGTTCCGGAACGTGCGGATCATGGAAGTCGGCCTGCGCCCCGCGAGCCTCGATCAGCTCGATGAGTTTGAGAGACGGGCTTTCCCGCATGTCATCAACGTTCTTCTTGTAAGCGACGCCCAAGATCAGGATTTTTGATCCGCTGAAGGGAATGCCGTTGCGGTCGACCGCTTCCGCCAGGCGATCGACCACGTAGTAGGGCATGTACGTGTTGATCTGGCCGGCAAGCTCGATGAACCGGGTGGTGATATCGTATTCGCGGGCCTTCCAAGTGAGATAGAACGGATCGATCGGAATGCAGTGCCCGCCGAGGCCCGGGCCGGGATAGAACGGCATGAAGCCAAAGGGCTTGGTCTTGGCGGCCTCGATCACCTCCCAGACGTCGATGCCCATAGCGGCATAGACGACCTTCAGTTCATTCACGAGGGCGATATTGACCGCGCGGAAGATGTTCTCAGTGAGCTTTACGGCCTCGGCCGTGGCGGTGGAGGACACCGGAACGGTGGTGTCCACGAGTTGGCTGTAGAGGGCGTCGGCGAGGGTGAGAGCCTCAGGCCCGTCACCGCCGATCACCTTCGGAATGGTGGAGGTGCCGAAATCCGGGTTGCCGGGGTCCTCGCGCTCGGGCGAAAAGGCGAGGAAGAAGTCCCTGCCGCTGGCGAGACCTGTGGCCTCGAACAGCGGTTTGAGCACCTCATCCGTGGTGCCGGGATAGGTGGTGGATTCCAGAACGATCAACTGCCCCTGGCGCAGCCGGGCGGCGATTGCACGCGCCGTCGTCTCCACATAAGACAGGTCGGGCTCACGGTGCTTGGTGAGCGGAGTCGGTACGCAGATCAGGAGGGCGTCAGGCTCACCGAGGCGGCTGAAATCCGTGGTGGCCTCCAGGCGGCGGGATGAGACGGCCTCGGCAACAGCGGCGGCGGGAATGTGCTTGATGGTACTCTCGCCACCGTTGAGCCGCTCGACGTAGGAGAAATTAATGTCGAAGCCAAGCACGGAAAACCCCGCCCTGGCGGCCGTGAGCGCCAGAGGCAGGCCGACATAGCCGAGGCCGATGATGCCGATGGTCACTTGGCGAGCCTGAAAGCGGGCCAGCAAGGCCGGGATATCGGCCGCCGGTCCGGCATGGGTTGTGTCGGTGGCAGGCATCAAGCTCCCCGGGTTGTCCACCGCTTGTGTCTGCAAGGTTGGCCGAAGTCCGTCAAGGGGAGGCGCGGGTTCCCGAGTATGCTCCAAGGATCAGTGTGCTGTCGATGCACTGGCGCGGCGCGGCGGCAGGGTCAGACCGCGGCGCATCCTCCCGTTCAGCCGGTACCGGCTTGTCAACTTCAGTCGCCACCGTTAGAGCCATTTGACCCGCCAGCAGGCGCAACGAACCTAGACGAGATCCCGAAAATGGCATCATCCCTGAAATTCGGTACGAGCGGGCTGCGTGGCCTTGTGACGGAGCTGAATGGCGTTCCGGCGTTCGCCTACACCCGGGCGTTTGCAGAGATGCTCAAGGAGGACGGCTCAGCCGTAGCGGCGAACGGTGTCGTGCTCGTGGGGCGGGATCTGCGCGACAGCAGCCCCAGCATCGCACAGCTGTGTTGCGCGGCTCTCAAGGAATCTGGGCTTGCTCCCCTCGATTGCGGCGCACTGCCCACACCGGCCTTGGCCTATCATGGGATGCGCTTCGGTCTGCCGGCGGTGATGGTCACCGGCAGCCATATTCCGGAGGACCGCAACGGCCTGAAATTCTACTGCGCCAAGGGTGAAATCGACAAACAGGACGAGACCCAGATCCTGGCCTGGCATGGGAAGCTGGATATTCAGGCTGTCCCGGACCAGGCGCGGAATCTGCAGGCAGGAACGCCAGAGATAGACCTTCTGGCCGCGTACAAAGCGCGCTACCAGGAGTTTTTCGGCGCAGGTGCGATGGCGGGGCTTACCGTCGGGGTTTATCAGCACTCCTCAGTGGCGCGGGATGTGATCGTCGAGATGATCGAAGCTCTCGGGGCACGGGCCGTGCCGCTCGGGCGGGCGACAAGCTTTATCCCGGTCGACACTGAAGCCTTGCGCGAAGAAGATGAAATCCTGGCGCAGCAATGGGCTGGAGAGCAGCGGCTGGATGCAATCGTCTCGACTGATGGTGACGCGGATCGCCCGTTGATTTCAGATGGAACGGGAGCGTTCCTGCGCGGCGATCTGGTTGGGGCGATCACGGCGCGGGCTCTCGGCGCTGATGTGATTGTGACGCCGGTCACCTCTAACTCGGCTCTGGAGGCGTCGGGTGCATTTGGTCGTGTCGTGCGCACCAGGGTTGGATCGCCGTATGTGATTGAAGGGATGGCAGAGGCTGGCCGTTCAGGCGCCCGCGCCATCGTGGGTTTTGAGGCGAATGGTGGTGTTCTGCTCGGCAGCGACATCCTGCGCGGCGATCGACAGCTGGCGGCGCTGCCCACCCGGGATGCCATGCTGCCCATCCTGTGCGCTCTCCATGAGATTGTCGCCAATAGAAAACCACTCCAGGAGATTGGGCGGGAGTTTGCCTTTAAGGCGGCGGCCAGCAATCGGCTGAAGGAGGTTGCGACTGAGAAAAGTGTAGCCTTCGTGTCCAGGCTTGAGCTGGATGAGATCTTTATGGCTAAAATCCTCGCTCCCCTAGGCGGTGTGGCCGAGCACGATCACCGGGATGGACTTCGGATTACTGCGAAGAACGGTGAAGTCGTGCATTTTCGCCCGTCGGGCAATGCGCCGGAGTTGCGTGTTTATGTCGAAGCGGCGACACCAGAGCGGGCAGAGAGCCTCCTGAGCTGGGGACTCCAGATAGCGGCACAACACACACGGTGATGCTGCTCCCCACGCGATCCTTGGCTCACGGTCTACAGAGGGGCAAGCGATGGAATGGAAAGTCAATCGATCCCGCATCGTTTTTCGGGACCGTTGGGTGTCGCTTCGGGCAGATGACTGCATAACATCGTCCGGCGTGGAGATTGCCCCGTTCTACGTCCTTGAGTATCCGGACTGGGTGCATGTCATCGCAGTAGATGCTGACAACCACGTTCTGCTCGTTCGGCAGTACCGGCATGGTTACGGTGGAGTGACGCTGGAGTTGCCTGGCGGCGTCATGGATGCAACCGATGCGGATCCTGTCACGACGGCCGCTCGCGAGTTGAGCGAGGAAACTGGCTATACGGCAAGTTCCTACCGTCTGCTCGCGAGCCTATCGCCCAATCCAGGAACCCATACAAACCGGGTGCATGTAGTCCTTGCACAGCCAGCTGTCTTCACAAAGCCCCCAACTCCTGAACCGAGCGAGAATATTTCTGTCGTGAGCATGCCTGTGCGTGAAGCACAGCGGATGGCACTCAACGGCGAGTTGATACATGCCCAGCATGTAGGAATGTTGTTAATCGGGCTGAATGCAGCCAACCTCCTTCAGGTCGGTTGTTTGCCTGATACAGCCAATAGCGTCGAAATTACCTAGCTGATGCCGGTTTCGGGTCTGCGACAATGAGGAGGCTATTCTCCGGGGGACCACGGCAATATCGGTTTTCGTCCAAAATTCAACTGCTGCTTAATAGCCAATAGACGTGATGTTTCGCACATAGATACGTTATCATCTCATTGCCGAGCCAGATTGAATCGCGGCTGAAGTACATCAGAGAGCAATGTTTCGGGTAAATTCTGCCAGTCGAGATCTGAGCGGCATGGACCAAATCGCCCCACTTTGTGAAAGCCTGATCTTAACTCACTAATAAGTACTGCGTTACATTATAGATTGAAGGTGCCAGGATGATTCAGTGATCAGCCTCGCACAAGGATAAGTTAAGACAAACGATTGGTTGTTTCGCCTGTGAAAATCGAGCTAAGATGTCCAAGTCATTGCTCGATCGCGTACAGTCGCTTGCAAAAAATAATCAAAGTGGATTGGGGCCATGCCAGCTGTCGTTACCTACAGCCTCACAGGAAATGCGTATACTGACGGGCTTCTCGGCGACATAAAATGGGTCGTCAACAGCTTTACCTTTAGCTTCCCGGACTATGGATCGTATTACGGCACCCCCTATGGTGCCGGCGAAAGCAGCACTAACTTTGGTGCTCTAAATCCAACTCAACAGGCGACGGTGCGCTCGGCTCTGCGGATGTATGCTGCGGTTGCCAATCTTAATTTCACAGAGATCGCCGAGACCGCCACACAGCATGCGGATCTCCGCTTTGCTATGTCGAGCACACCGGGTACCGCCTGGGCGTACTTTCCGAGTGTGAGCGCGGAGAGCGGCGACGCATGGTTCAACCAGACGGATTATACCAGTCCTGCGCGCGGCAACTACGCCGATTTGACGTTCATTCATGAGATCGGCCATGCGCTCGGCCTGGAACACCCACACGAGAGCGGGATGCCGCAGGAGCGGGACTCGCTTGAGTATACCGTGATGAGCTATCGCTCCTATCTGGGTGCTTCCACAACCAGTGGCTACGGCAATGAGACTTGGGGCTATGCTCAGTCGCTGATGATGTATGACGTCGCCGCCATCCAACACTTGTATGGGGCCAATTTCGCCACCAATAGCGGCAAGACTGTCTACTCTTGGAGCCCAAATAGCGGCGAGATGTATATCAATGGGGTCGGCCAAGGCGCCCCCGGCGGCAACAAGATCTTCCAAACTATTTGGGATGGTGGTGGCGCTGACACCTATGATCTGTCAAATTACACAACGGACCTTACGATCAATCTTCAACCTGGAGAATGGACAAAAACATCCCCAGCCCAACTTGCAAAACTGCATTGGGATGGATCAAGGACCGCGGTGGGCACCATTGCCAATGCTCTCCTGTATAACAATGACATACGCTCGCTGATTGAGAATGCTCTGGGTGGTAGCGGAAGTGACATCATCTCCGGCAATGTTGCGAATAACACGCTATGGGGAGGTGCGGGGAACGATCGGCTGTTCGGAGCCAGTGGGAACGACACGTTCTACGGGGGAACGGGGATTGATACCGTCGTTCTTCAAGGGAACTTCGAAGACTATGTTGTTTCACAAGGGAACAGCGGGGCTATCATTCTGTCTGATCGACTTGTCGCCCGAGATGGCGTGGATACCGTGTCCGAGATGGAATATTTTGCCTTTGCCAATACTACCTATGCGACGAGCCAGTTGTCTAATCACCTGATGTCGGCTGCGGCAGGCACGTTTGCGGCGCCGAGCCTGGGGCTGGCCGCCTTTGGCGTGAGTGCCGGGGGCTGGACGAGCAATGACCGCTACCTGCGAGAGCTGGCGGACGTGAACGGCGATGGCCGGGCTGACATCATCGGCTTTGGCGAAGCGGGTGCCTATGTGGCTCCCTCCCATTGGTTTGTAGTTTGAGAGCGATGGGTAGGCTCGAAGCACTCAGGCCTGCGATTATAACAATGGTTCCGTAGGAGTGGTCAAAGTCATTTGCTCAAACTGGCATAAGAGGTGATGGATTGAGCGGTGTCGTGCGTTTGACCGCCGCTTGTCGCTTCATTCGCTAAATGTTAAGCGACTGTGTTGCGGCTGATCGGGCTGTTGTCGTCACAGTATCCGTTGTTGCGTTCGGCTGCTCCCGCATCAGTGAAGCCGTCTTCACGGCTCAATTTATTATGTCGGCACGCCGAATTCTTACTCCGTGGTTTAAGTGAGAGCTATGACTTACATGTATGGTCTCTTACATCGAGGTTGGCAGCTTCTTCCTCATAGCCTCCGTAGAAAAGCCTTCAACGAAATCAGCCTTAGACTGGCACCTCGTCTTGATCCTGCAGCCAATTGCCGAAACGCTCCTTGGATTATAGTCGGCGCACTATCCGCATCGACCGGCCTTGGAGAGGCGGCGCGCCTTGCCGTAGATGCGCTGCTTGCCGCCGGCGAACGCGTTTCAAGTATCGATTTAACATCTGCACTGCAGCACGAGCTGTCGGTTCCTGTTCGTGAACTCGCTCGTCCCCAAGAGGGATCCGGTACTATTCTGGTGTTCTTGAATCCACCGGTCTCGGCTATGGCACTTCGCCTGATCCCGGAGCGCCTTTTGGCGGGCAAACATCGGATCGGTTGCTGGGTGTGGGAATTCGAGGAGGCTCCCTCGAACTGGCGGGCCCATGCTGAGCTGTTTCACAAGATTGTAGCCCCAAGCCGGTTTGCAGCAGCAGGTATCGCAAAATCCATCGGGCAGTCTGTTGGTTTGCTTCCCCACCCCGTTGCGGTTTCTCCGATCGAAATCGCCCAACCGGGAGATCGTCCCTTTACTGTTGGAATTGTCGGAGATGTCGTTGCCGCTGCGGACCGCAAGAATGCGCTTGCGGCTGTTCAAGCATTCATCCATTCCGGACTAAAAGCGGGGGATGCTCGCCTCGTTATTCACCTTCACGGCCAGTCTCCCAATGCTCAACCAGTGCAGACGCTAGTCGATCATGCGCGGCAAAGCGGATTTGACATCGTCATCTCTACAGGTGTGCGAGCCCGATCTGATACCCGATTGTTCTATGCTGGATTGGATCTCTACCTGTCACTGCATCGCGCAGAAGGGTTTGGGCTTACTGTGGCGGAAGCGATGCTAGCCGGTGTGCCGGTTGTCTCAACCAACTGGTCTGCGACAGCTGAGTTTGTTGACCACTTAGTCGGTTATCCAGTGCCGTATGAGCTGGTGCCCTCATCTGGAACTGTGGATGACCGACGCCCTCATCGGTGGGCAGACCCCGATATTCATGCTGCAGCCGAATGCATCCGAGCAGCCTTCCACGATAAGGCGGCCCGTCAGCAACGTGGCCGCGTTGCAAGAGATCGTGCGGAGAAACTGTTTTCTGCTTCAGAGTTTATGAATTGGCTTCAGCCAAATCATGATTGATGAAGTACCGGCGCAGGACCTTTGGAGATTTGCTAACGGCAAATATTCTTACAATCTCGTCATGTGGGTCGAATTTCGTCCGATTGAAGCGGTAGCAAGCTCGTCAACGTCTCAGGCGCGTCCGGCATTGTGTAAGGCAAGGTTCTGCTCGCTATCTACCGGTAGCGATAACGGGCAGTCCAGAATTCTGGACTGGTTGTCAGACGAAGGCAAATGGGGGTTGATCACGAGGCAGAAAACCATGATGCGGAGCATCCCAAATTGCTACGCATCATGGTCACCGAGCCGATTGGATTACTCGTGGTAGTTGTAATGCTTGTGCCCACTCGTCTTGATGATCTGATCACGCTCGGCATCCTGAAGATCGGCACGAATCATCTCCTGAACGAGCTCGTTGAAGCTTGTGCGAGGCGTCCAACCCAGCTTCTGCTTTGCCTTAGTTGGGTCGCCGAGCAGCGTGTCGACCTCAGCAGCTCGGAAGTAGCGCTTATCAACCTCGACGATGCATTTCCCGGACCGGACATCATAGCCTTTTTCGTCGACGCCGGTGCCCCTCCAGTCGATAGCAATATCGAGCTCCTTCGCGGCGACTTCAACGAATTCTCTGACACTATGCTGTTCGCCTGTCGCGATGACAAAGTCCTCGGGCGATGATTGCTGAAGCATTAACCATTGCATTTCGACGTAGTCACGCGCATGGCCCCAGTCACGAAGTGAATCCAAATTCCCAAGGTAAAGCCTCTCTTGGAGATCCAGCTTGATACGCGCCAACGCACGCGTGATCTTCCGTGTGACGAAAGTCTCGCCTCGGATTGGAGACTCATGATTGAACAAGATCCCGTTACAGGCATACATGTTGTACGCTTCACGGTAATTCACAGTAATCCAGTAGCCGTAGAGCTTTGCGACCGCGTAGGGGGAGCGTGGGTAGAAAGGGGTCGTCTCCCGCTGCGGAACTTCTTGGACGAGCCCGTACAGCTCTGATGTAGAGGCTTGATAGAAACGCGTCTTATCGATCAGGTTGAGGATCCGGATCGCTTCGAGGAGACGTAACGTTCCAATGCCATCCGCGTTCGCCGTGTATTCTGGTTGCTCGAATGAAACGGCCACATGGCTCATTGCTGCAAGATTGTAAATCTCGTCCGGCTGTACCTCCTGCATGACCCTGATAAGGCTCGTTGAATCCGTCAAATCTCCGTAATGAAGAAAGAATGGCCGGCCGGACTCATGAGGGTCATGATAAAGGTGGTCAATGCGGTTTGTATTGAAAAGGGATGATCTCCTTCGAAGGCCATGAACTTCATAACCTTTCTCAAGGAGGAATTCAGCCAAATATGCTCCGTCCTGGCCTGTGATTCCTGTGATGAGTGCTCGTTTCGTCATGGTCTTAACTAAATCTTCCGGAAGGAGCCATATAAGGCTACAGCGTGGATCTGAACGCCAGCAGCTAGCAGAAGATGCTATTTACGTCCAGAGTGGAATGAGAACCAGTCGATGAACTGCCTCTAAGCAGGAGCCCTGAGCTGATCTACACGGCAATACTCAAGTAGCGCACGAAGATTGGGGGAAATGATGGCTCCAATGTGCTGGAAGGTGCGGCAGCCATATCCCACGAGAACTTGACTCGCAGATATCAGAAAGTGTGGCTCAGCGATACCCCCTGTATGGCCCAGAAAAGCCATGGTCCACCCCTCCCGAGAAGCCGTTGTCGCGGAAATGGTGGCTTTTGAGCGAGAGAGCTGAGGCAACCCTTGATAGGCAACCACACCGGGATCATGCACCCTGGGTAAATTAAGGGCAATCCAAGCTTATTGAGTGCCTGGACCATGCAAGTGCCGGCAGGCTTTCGCACTCACATGGATCGCGAGTACGAGGGTGTTATCCGGCCGCTCCTGCAATCAGTCGGGCTGCGCTGTGAGCACGAATCTGTACCCGTTGTGTCTTTCGCAAGTCCTCCGGCAGATCTCCGTTACAAGCGTTCTGTCAGCATCCGCTTAAGGATGAACGCCAGCGTACCCATGAACCCTGTGGCTTTCATGGATTGCAGGTCGAGGCTCAATGTCGCAGGAAGGTGAAGTGCGTGCTATGCGAGAACCGAACTAAGATATGCCTCCAAGACCTCCTCAACGGGACCGTCCTGCACAATATTGCCGCTTGAGAGCCGTATCGCGCGCGTGCATACGCTTCGAATGGTAGCTGGATCATGGGATGCGAGAACAACAATTTTAGAGGATGCTACGAACTCCTGGCTGCGAGCACTCATCTTTTTCGCGAAGTTTGCGTCACCTGCACCAATCATCTCGTCCATTATCAGAATGTCAGGCAAGTTAGCGGTCGCGATAGCAAAAGCTAGGCGCACAAACATACCGCTGGAGTAGGTTCTCATTGGGAGAGAAAGGTACTCGCCGAGTTCTGTAAAATTCTCGATTTCCGGAATTTTGGATTGTATCTCGGCCCGGCTCATCCCAAGAAAGATGCCGCGAAGATAGATGTTTTCGTAACCTGTCGCGTCTGGATCCATTCCCATCGTAAGATCAGTAAGGGATGAAACCCGGCCAGAGATCTGGGCATGGCCGATCGTTGGCTCATAAACGCCAGCGAGAACCCTTAGGAGTGTGGATTTTCCAGCGCCGTTGTGGCCAAGTACACCGAGGCGCTCGCCCTCCTTCAAGGTTAGTGAGACATTAGACAGAGCTGCAATGTTAATCCGCCCATAATCGGAAGAAATGCTGCCCCCAACGCTTCGCAATACAGCGTTCTTCAGCGAGCGGCTGCCAGCGTCATAGATAGGATAGTCAATACTGACGTTGCGCAGCTTGATAAAAGTCGACATCTCTTTCCCCTATAACCAGAATACAATTCGTGCACGAAAGCGAGAGAAGAGGGGCAGTGTAATGGCTGCGCTTGCTACCACAAGCAACGTAACAACTGCGTATGTTTCTGGTGCTGGCGCTGTGTTGAAAAGAGGAGAGCGCAGAAGATCAAGTAAGTAACTAAAGGGGTTCCATGTTACGATTGCTGACACACGACCGCCAAGTTGTTCTGGTTTCCAGATAACCGGCGAGAGAAAGAAAGCAACCTGCATTAGATTCATAATGATCTGAGGCAAATCCCGGAAGCGAGTACAAAGGATTGCTATTCCCAGTCCAGCGAAGAAGGCGAATGCTATAAATAAAAGCATGTTGGGAATTAAAAGGATCAGATGCCAGCTAATCGGGAGCCCTGCATAGAGTAGGACAAATGGAATTAAGATTGCATTGTGCCCAAGGATAATGAGGTTCCGTCCAATAACTCGCAGAATGTAGATGGACTTTGGAAGAGAGCTATTCTGCAAATATCCCGATGAGCCTGTAAAGGCGGTGCTGCTATCTATAATCAATGCCGCAAGAAATGCCCATATTACGTGACCGACTGCCAAGTAAGGAAGATACGTAGCTGGATCTTGCCGGAACAGCACTGAATATACTATTCCGAGAGCAACAATGGTGACGCCCATGCTGATTGTCATCCAAAGTTGGCCGAACTTAGAGCGCCTATAACGCGCCCTGATATCCTGGATTGAAAGGAGAGACCATACGCGCCAGAGTAGCACTCCGGTTCGGAGGTCCTCTATTGCTCTGCCAAAAGTTGTAGCTTGTGATCGAGTTTCCATCGCAAGGGTCGACTCACCGTTTGAGAGGACCTTCGCAGAATTATTGGACATGTGAATGAACCCAAATTGTAACATTGCTGCGAACCGATGCGCCCAAGCGGGTAGTTGAGCTGCGTGTGAGCCGAGGGCCATTGGTTGAACTTTTGACAGGGGGGAATAGGCAATAAACAGGCCAGTGTCCAGTAAGCGCTTTGCCCCACGTGGTGTGCGCCCCGTTTGAGCGGACGAGCGGCTTGGTTGCTAGCCGCTGGAGCAGACAATGGTTGAGATGGGTAGTCCCCTACAGTGGACGCCCAGAATCATTAGGAGTTCTCCGGCTTGGATCATCGGCCAAGGCGACAGCCGCTGCCCGATCATAGCGCCCACGCGTGGCTCGTTCGGTCCGCGCCGCCTTGATCTGCTCAACGGCTTCATGGGCAGCTACCCGCAGCTCGGCATAATGCCGACTGGCAACAATTTGCAGAGCGATGCTCAAGTGGCGCAGCGTCAGCGGCAGCGCTGCGTCGGAGCTCAAACTAGCCGTTCTTATGCACGAGAGGGCTGGAGAGGGCTGGCGGATGTAGCTTAAGCGCTTGAAGCAGCGTAGGATTTGGTTGCTGAGACCAACCCCTGCCACCGATTGCACTGTGCCACACCCGCCATGA
>NZ_VOSK01000659.1 GCF_009296175.1 Microvirga tunisiensis
CTCCCCGCGCCGCCAATGCCTTGATAGTCATGCGAGCCTCCTGATCGAGCCGGCTCATGCGCTCCTCCGTGTCGTCCCGTGACACGGTAGGTCGACTTCAACCGGAGGCGACATCTCGTAAATCTGGCCGTCGCCTTACTCACACATTCGCGCGTCGCGCTACAGAAGGCACCCCTGTCGAGTGGGTAGGCGCCGCTTATCGGGTTACTGGCCCGGGCCGAGAGCCCGTGGGAACGTTCACCGGTCCACCCCAAGGCGTTCTCCCGCCTCATGCCGATGGCCCGCTCATGTCATGGCAGGTGCGGGCTGCTCGGGGCATTCTTGGATGGTCCGTTCGCGAGCTTGCGGACAAGTCCGGCGTATCGGTCTCGACGATCCGACGGGTTGAGGACGGACAGAGCCACGATGGCCAGATTCTGCTAACCATCCGCGGCACCCTGGAGCGGGCCGGCATCGGGTTTGTCGCGGCGCCTGGCGGGGAACTCGCGATCAGGCCCATCACGAGCAAAGATTGCTCTCCCGGTTGACGACTCAAATTCGGCATCCGGCGTTCTGGCCAATTTTTGCTTTCAAGGATTCGGATCGGCTCGAACTCAACCCGAAACGGTTGAATCCATGCTCACCTCGGCCCATTGCGAGAAGCAACCCTCGTTCATGCCCGCATGCCGTCATTCAAGACAACCCGATGAAAGCAGCCTCGAACTAACTAGAGCAATGGCGGTTCTGACGGAGCCGGCGCATCGCCACTATCTCTTTGTTCCATAAGTACTTCCCGTGACGAATCATAATCCATTGCCGAGCGCGTTGCTGTAGCTGACGATGGAATTGGCAAGTTTGTGAGGTTGTGAGAGGACAAGGTCATTTGCTCGCCTCAGGCGGTAAGTAGTGACGGCGATAGGATGGGCGACATCCCTTACCCTGTCCGAACATATTGCAGCCCGTCAGCGACACCCATCACATTGCATTGGTGGCCGCTAGGGGGCCAATCCAGTGACGTGATGGGGTAGTTCATTCTCGCGCTCCAAGGCGGCGTAGAACCGCGGCAACCTCCGTCCGCCGGCCTGCTTCTGCGATCGCCAGGGCGGTCTCTCCGAGCTGTGTACGAGTGCTCACGTCGGTGCCGGCAGTAACGAGCAGCTCTACCGTCGCAGGCGAGGCGTGACGGGCGGCGAGATGAAGTGGCATCACCCCGGAGGCGCCCGCAACGATATTGGCACCGTGGGCAAGGAGCAGCCGGATCAGATCGGGCCTATCGAGCTTCACCGCCCAATGCAGCGGCGTGAACGCATGGTGGCCGCCGACATTCGGATCGGCCCCCGCCTCGAGCAGGCGCCGGGCCACCGCTGCATAGCCGGTGCGAACCGCCATCAGGAGAGGCGTTCGGCCCTCGATATCATGCGGGTCGGGGTCGGCGCCCCGCCTTAGGAGAAGTGCGACGACCCCCGGATGATTGTTGCTGGCGGCCTGATGCAGCGGCCTGAAGCCCTTGACATCCTCTGCCTCAATTTGTGCGCCAAGATCGATCAAGAGCGCGGCCATCTCAGCCTCGCCGTAGGCGGCTGCCACATGCAGGGGCGTGCCGAGATCGCCGCGCTCGTTGACATCGGCGCCGCTGCGCGCAAGTCGGCGCACCGCGTCGGCATTACCGACCAGAACGGCGTCATAGATGACGGCCTCGGCGGCTATAGTCGAGCCTAGAAGAAACAGAGCCCCCACAAGTACTTGAAGCGGCACCACCGTCGCGCCTCCGTCTAGGCTAGTTTCCGTCCATAAACGTGCACATCTCGGAGCATTTACAATAGGTTGTGCCGAGTTGGAGTGGCTTTGACGAGGATAGGCAGGGTGAAGAGCGCTGAGTATCGACAAAAATGGTATCGTCGGCGC
>NZ_VOSK01000660.1 GCF_009296175.1 Microvirga tunisiensis
TCCGTGTTGTCTTCAACCACCAGGATGGTCTCGCAGCCTGTCGGCACAACATCCTGCCGGATGTCCTCTTCTGGCTGCTCGGCAGCGGCGGCATGAAGACGCGGCAGATAGATCTTGACCGTCGTGCCCTCGCCGAGCTCGCTGTAGATCCTGATGTGCCCGCCGGACTGGCGCACGAAACCATAGACCTGACTGAGGCCGAGGCCTGTTCCCTTGCCGACCTTCTTGGTGGTGAAGAACGGCTCGAATACCTTCTCGAGTGTCGCCGCATCCATACCGAAGCCGGTGTCCGTGACGGCGATCAGAACATACTGGCCTGGGGATACACCTTCGACCACCTGGGCGGCGTAGGCCTCGTCCAAGAAGGCATTCGCCGTCTCGATCGTCAGCTTGCCGCCATTGGGCATGGCGTCCCGGGCATTGACAGCCAGGTTCAGAAGCGCGTTCTCCAGCTGATTGGCGTCAGCGTGCGTGCGCCACAAGCCGCCAGCCAACACGGCTTCCAAGGCGACAGGTTCGCCCAACGTCCGCCGGAACAGCTCCGACATGCCCGCCACCAGCTTGTTGACGTCGACCGGCTTCGGATCAAGCGGCTGCCGGCGGGAAAAGGCGAGCAGCCGATGCGTCAGCGTCGCGGCGCGGCGGGATCCCTCGAGAGCCATGTCCTTCGCCCGCTCAATCCGGTTGGTCGCCGGCGTTGGCGGAAGGGAGGCAAGATGACGCCCGATGGTATCCAGGCCCCCGATCACGATCGTCAGCAGATTGTTGAAGTCATGCGCCACACCGCCGGTCAACTGGCCCACGGCCTCCATCTTCTGGGCTTGGACCAGGGCGGCCTCGGCCTTGCGGCGCTCAGCCATCTCGACTTCCAACTCGTGGGTGCGCTCCGCCACCCGTTGTTCAAGCGTCTCGTTCAGATGGCGCAATGCGTCATTCAGGCGCGCGGCCTCGGACAAGGCTCGTTGGAGGTCCCCCGCCTTCAGCTCGATTTCCGCCCGCGCGCCGTCGAGTGCTTTGGCGAGAGCGGTCGCACGTCGCGTTGCATCACTGGCTGCGAGGGCCAATCCAGAGGCTACAGCGCAGGCACTTTCGGCCTTCAAGAGAGCTGTGAGGAGAGGAAAGGCAGCGGGATCGAGATCCGAGGAGGACAGAGCTGGGTTGCCACCAATCAGGGCGAGGACCGTTCCATCAGCACTGACGAAGGCGCGGACCGATGTGAGGGTGCCTGCATCGGGAAACGCGACTTTGCCGCTGACTTCGCCGGGAGAGCCGCAGCGGGCCAGGAATGTTCGCCAGCTCGGCCCCCCTGGTAGCGTCTGCGGAAACCCGGGCGCGGGTCTCAGGACGCCGAGTTCGTGATCCCGGATGAGAACAAGGAGCGCGTCCGCCCCCCAATGGCGAGCGAGCTCTGTTGCGCCCGCCAGGCGGCCCTGAGGATCAGCCAGCGCGTTGACCAGCCGAATGGTTGAATGACACGACAGGCTTTCTACTCCGGAAAGATACAGACCACTGCCGTGCAATTGTGGAAGCCATCGAACTGTCCGCTAGCCCGAGCGATCTGCCCATGCGTGTTGCACCCGGCCAGGTCGATATCGCCAAGTCTGTCTTTGACCGCGCCCAGCTCGAAGCCGAATTGGTCACCCAGCCGAAGCCGGGTCGCGACGCAATCAAAGAAGAGCGCCGCTTTGGGAGTATGGCTTCGCAAGCCTTGCAGGGCGGCCTCGGTGGCTTTCTCGGCCGCATCGATCGCCGAGTGTTCCGAGCTGCGCATGATGCGCACGAGACTGCCGACAGGGACTTCCGACGCGCAGAGCACCGAGCCGTCGTCCTGCACCGCGAGCGGCACTCGCAGGCGATGACCCGCACCGACGTCGATCCCTAG
>NZ_VOSK01000661.1 GCF_009296175.1 Microvirga tunisiensis
CAAATCGGGATAGGGGGGAACCTCGCGGTTCCGCCCCTCCCACACCACCGTACATACGGGTCCGTATACGGCGGTTCGTCGGATTACTCGACCGGCTTGACGTAGATAGAGGCAAGACCGAGGTCCTTGAAGAAGGCATTGGGGAACGCGAAGGAAAGTGCCGGGCTGTTGCTGAGCCGCCAGACACGGTGAGGACTACCGGCGGCTTTCGCAGCCAAGTCCTTTCGGATGCCACGGCGGCGCAGTTCCGCAAAGCGGGTCGTTCCGTACTTCCACTGCTTCCAGACGATAGCGCGAAGCCGTCGCCTGATCCATTTGTCCAAGGTCCGCAAGTCCGTTGGAGTCTCGCAGAAGCCGAAGTAACCGCGCCATCCAATCAGATAACGCGATAGCGCCGGAATGATCTGCGCGAGGCTGCGCCCGCCTGTCCGTGACGTGAGTTCTCGAACCCGCTGCTTGAACCTGGCCAGCGCCTGCGGCGCAATGCACCGCCTGAGCCGACCAAGGTTTAGAAAGCTGAAGCCGAGGAACTTCCGCTCGGTCGGAGAAGCGACAGCGCTCTTGGCCTTGTTCACCTTCAGCTTGAGGCGCCTTTCGAGGAACCGGGTGACGCTGGCCATGACCCGCTCGCCTGCACGAGGACTGCGGACATAGATGTTGCAATCATCGGCGTACCTTGCGAACCGGTGGCCGCGCCGTTCCAGTTCCTTGTCGAGCACATCGAGCATGAGGTTTGAGAGCAAGGGTGAGAGCGGACCCCCTTGCGGGACTCCCTCATCCATCGGATCGACCATCCCGCCCACGAGCACCCCTGCCGTCAGATAACGGCGGATGAGCCGGAGCAGATGCCGGTCCTGCACCCGTTTGGCCACCAGCCCCATCAGGATGTCGTGGGACACGCGATCGAAGAATTTCTCCAGATCGAGGTCGACGACGGTGCGGCAGCCGTCAGCGATGAACTGCTGGGCGGCGGCCACGGCCTGATGCGCCGAGCGTCCGGGCCGGAACCCGTAACTCGACGGCGAGAAGGTCGGGTCCCAGTCCTCTTGCAGCACCTGCATCACCGCCTGCTGGAGGAAGCGGTCGAGTACCGTTGGAATCCCGAGGCCACGAGTGCCTCCGGATGCCTTCGGAATGTCGACGCGCCGCACCGGCTGCGGCTGGTAGGTGCCGTTGAGAAGTTGAGCCCTGATCTCGGGCCAGTGGTCTTTCAGGTGGGCGGCCAGATCGTCGACGGTCATGCCGTCAACGCCGGGCGCGCCCTTGTTGCGTCTGACCTGGGCCAGCGCCTTCTTCAGATTGTCGCGGGCGACAATCCTCTCCATCATTGATCCCACCGGGATCGCTGGGCTTTCGGGGGCGGGTGCCGCCGACGCGACTTCGGCTCCTCCGGCGAGCGGGCTCGGGGCTTCACCCTCTGCCGCACCACCGAAAGCCAACTCAAGTTGGTGTTGCTGCCGCTTGGTCCGTCGAGACACCTGCTCTACTTGCCCTCTCTGACGTTCGGGCCTTCGGCCTTCTCGGCCTACTATGCCGTCTGCTGACTTCTCCGCCCCGATCACGGATCTTGCGACCCGCTCAGTCCGGATGCCCGGACAGGGCGGAGATCTCCCGAGGTAAGTTCGACCGCCTTCCCCGCACACCTGCCGAATTTACCGCCTCGGTCCTTGATGACCGTGGACTTCGCAGCTTCTAGCCTGCTCGTCCGGCCAAGACGGCCTCATATCCGGTTCTTGTTCATCAGGTCGCGGTTTTGCTCCACGCTTCCTTCAGACCTCACCTCGCGGCGACGCCCTTGCGCATTGCTAACCCTTCGCCGCCATCAGGCTGGGTAGAGGACTTGCACCTCCAAGCTGTCGAACATGCTCGGCACACTA
>NZ_VOSK01000662.1 GCF_009296175.1 Microvirga tunisiensis
CATGAACCCTACCACTGTCGCGCTGGTGGCCCCGACAAACGGGAGCGGCGCGGCTTGCTGGTCGCCACCCACCGGAACGAAATCCTGGTGCCAAACCGCAATGCATCGATTGCGTTCGGATCGTGCATTGGACCCGGAATGCGCTCGCTTATGTGCCGAAGGCGCACCAGACCATGGTGGCAGCCGGGCTGCGCCAGGCCTTCCAGCAGCCTGATCAGGCGGCGGCGCGGGCCAGCCTCTGCCATTTTGCCGACCAACTCCACAACCGCTGGCCCAAGCTGAAGGTCTTCGTCGACGACAGCCTGGATGATGTGCTGGCCTACATGAGCTTCCCGGCCCAGCACCGGACGAAGCTGCATAGCACAAACCCCTTGGAGCGCTTGAACAAGGAGATCAAACGCAGGGCCGATGTGGTGGGCATCTTCCCGAATGAGGACAGCATCAGGCGCCTGATTGGCGCGGTGTTGCTGGAGGCCAATGACGACTGGCAGCTTCAGCACCGTTATATGCAGATCGAAGGGATGACTGAGCTCGCAACACCGATGATCAACCAGCAGACTCTGGCAATCACCCCACAGGCGAACTGACCAATGGCCACCTCAAACCACACCCGAATTTACACTCATTGACGGACGTGACCTGATTGGGTGGGCCTTTGCCACGTCCCTTGCGGCCCGCAAGGGACTAAAGCTGCCTCGAGGCTTGAAGAGCAATGCCGCCATCTGCCGGGCCTTCCTTGACCAGCATGCGCCAGTACGATCATCGGAAGCAGGAGAACACCGGCCTCAGAATGGCCCTCGCCCTCCGAGTGAAGCGATGGTGCGCTATGCACGAGCATTGGCTGAAGAACACGGTGTGGAGTGCCCACCAGAGATCGCGACAGACTTTGCAGCCTGCAGGGCTTTTCTCGACGAACATGCCTCACGTCAGGCAATGAAAGCAGAGGACGGGAGTAAAACCACAACCCGCAAGAACCGTTCACCTGCGGTTGCGAGCGATAGTCCTCGCAAGAGTCGTACTGAAACTCCCGCAACCAAGCGATCCATGGCAGCCAAGGGTGGATCGACCCGAGGCCGTGCACGAGCCCGTCCTGCCGGTCCTACCCCGCCACCACGATAAGCGCCACGCCACACGCACGCCTAAGCGGATCGAAAGAGTGCGGGATCCTTGTGTTAATGATCTTCACAGAAGGCGTGCAATAGAGAGGCAGGCCTGCCGAAAGATGCGACCAGCATATTCCATGCGGGTTTTGAGTTGTGATGTCCGCCTCTCTGGCTTGAAACGGCGTATCGCGGCGGAAACGTTTAGATATCAAGCTTATGGTTCTTGCTGAGAACGCCGTACGACTTCTTGAGGTACTCCGCTGTCGGATCCGGCTGAGCAAGCGTTGCCAGCGCCAGAATTCCGAGCTCTGTCGGGGACGTAATTCCCGTCTCTCGCTGTGCGGCCTCGAGGAGTGCTTTCGGGACGCGGAAGCTGACGTGCTCAGTCTGATCACCCTTCAGCAGCCCGGCGCGGCGAGCCTCCTCAACAACAGTGTGCTTGGTGCTTCCTTTGATCTCCAGTTGCGGCTCCCTCGCTTTCTTCGAGCTGATGCCGGAGACGGCCTTCCCTGCACCGCGTGCAATCCGCGGATGGCCCCTGCCTTTTTTCCCTGCTTTCGTCGTAGCCATCGCGGCACCTATGAGGCGATCTGTGTAATCTAAGGCTCTCCGTTACACACATCAACTGGATGGATCAGCGGTCTTAGAGGCTGGTGAGCAATTTTATTACTCGCTTCAAGTGCTTGATTTGGAATAGCTTTCGTGAAGATTGATGAGGCGGATGCGGGGTGTGCAACGGTTGAGGAGCCCCGCTATGGATACTTGTCTCTAT
>NZ_VOSK01000663.1 GCF_009296175.1 Microvirga tunisiensis
GATCAGCTCATTGCGTGTTGTCATGCTCACCTGCCTCATCATCGCCCCCGCAGCTCGCCAGAGCTCGGGAGCAAATCAGATGAGGCAACGATCCAAAATCAGGGAGCAATTCAGGCGATGCAATGCGCGGAGCTGCGCCAGGCATCCCAGGATGGGGAACCCGGCACGACGGTCCGCGTCCAGCTCCGCGTCGTGGCTCAGGGGCAGCCTGCCGAAGGCCCCGTGACAGGTGCTGATCGGAAACCCGCCCCGAAGGAGGACGTCGCGATCCTGGAACTGCAGGAGCCCTTCCCGAACGCGCAAGTCCTTGACGTCCGACTGGAACCGCCGACGGCCGATGCGACCGTGCTGGTCCTGGGCTACCCGCGCGGGCGGATGCAGGCGGCGCACGGGACCGTACGGGAGGCCCGCGACCGCCCAGGCAAGTTTGCCGGCCTCACCCTTCTTGAGGTGGAAGGGGACAACCGTCTGCTGCTCGACGGCGGCACCTCCGGGGCGCCGGTGCTCGACTGTCGGCAGGGGCACGTCATCGCGGTGCTCAACGGCCTGCTGACGGGACCGTCCCTGCCGTTCCTGCCATCGGAGCGATCAGTGGTCCCGACTCCCTGGGGCAGCCCCACCAACACGGCCGTGCCAGCCGCGACATTGGCCGCCATCACGAGCCGCATCCGGTGAGCGGTGGACGGTGCGGCTTCGATCGATTTCAGCGCATCCAGTGGCAAAATCCCAACGCTTGGTACCGATCACCAAGCCAGCACTTTGGGTGGAAAGCGGACATCCACTCATCGTCTCTGTCAAACCGGATCCAGCCCGGATCGGACCTCGACAGTCACTCTCCGAAACCTGACGGCGCCCAAGCGCGCGTCAGGCATCAGCGACAATTCCGGCAACTAGCGCGATGGCGTTCCGGCGGTCGAGCGAAATCGAGCGTGGTCCGATCGGAGAAGCAGCCAAGCGCCAAGAGCGAGCGTCGGGTCGAGAACCGCAAACGCCAGCAGGAAATGGGGAAAAACTCCCGCGATGGCCAAGGGTACGAGCACCAAGGGAACGAGCACCACCCTGTCCAATACGCTGGCGGCGACGAACCGTCTGCCGCCGGAGAGGCCACCGAACAAATAGCCAGCCAATCACCATCAAGGCCATGCCCACCATGCGGAAGAGTGCGGCCTCGTTTCCAACGAACGCCGCATCCCTGAAGACGGTCTGCACCATTCCGGGCCAAATAAGTACCGAGGTTCCCACCCCCAAATAGATCAAGCCGTTCATTGCCGTGTACTTTGATGTGATCGCCTGATCGAACGGGCGCTCAAGAAGATCCTTCATGAGTGACATAGCGTAACTCCCGCTAGTGAAGTTGCTGGTCCAGCGTTGGGTTTCAATCACCAGGCCGCTGGCATGAGCGGGCCTCACGCGACCGGCCGCAGCTCATCGCCGCTGCCATTGCCTGATCCGCCGTCACCCGAGACGATGAACGTTCTCAAGCCGTTGCAAGCAGGCAGACCAGGATCTCCAGCATGGCACCCGGTCCAGCGCGAAGATGAACTGGATGTACATCGGCCATGCGATCCGTGGCGTACCGTGCCGTCCAACCTGCATCAATCCAGCTTCTCGACCCGCGCCGCCATGTCGGGTGTCAGGCGCATGCGGTACGAGGCGTTGCCGCACCTCAGGTTCCACACCACCTCATCCGGCTTCGAGAGTTGGGCATCCCGTTGCGCCGTCACGGGTTCATCGCAGCGATGACCCTGCAACCGCAGTTGTGACGCAAGGTCTTCAGGCGGCGTCTCCTGTGCCCAAGCCAAACGACCGCCGGATGCGACGAATGCAACGGCGAATGTCCCAACGAGAAGTCTAT
>NZ_VOSK01000664.1 GCF_009296175.1 Microvirga tunisiensis
GAGAGAAAAGAGAAAACCCGGCCCATGAGACACCTGTCGCAGACGATGAGGTGCTCGATAAGGAATCACGACGGGTGTCGGTCAGGCAAGCGCGGCCGATCAGCCCAAAAATGTGGGTAATTGAAAGCTTGGCCGAACGCGTACGCTGGTTAGGCACAATGAGGGACCGCATCCAGCTCACTCAGGAAGACGCTTTGAAATTTCTTGCCAGATCGACCAGGCGTTTAGCGATTAACCAGACACTTTTTTTCATTGATCCGCCTTATATCACGGCAGGCGGCCGCCTCTATCTGAATGCGATGGACGAAGGCAAGCATATCGCTTTAAGCGATATGCTTCAGGATGGAACTCTGCCGCACTGGGTGCTGACTTATGACGATCATCCGTTGATCCGAACACTTTACAGCACGCAGGCTGTTGAGGACCTTGCGGTCACTTACAGCCTTCAGAACAAGCGCAAAGAGCGCGAGGTGCTTATTAACAATCAAGCGGCTTGTGCATAATCTATATAGTCACCAAGCCACTGGGTGAGCACGTCAATATTGTTGGCATCATCGACTGGTACGCCTTCCATTGACAGCTCCAAACCTTGCAAAGCACGACGCGGCAGCCGCAGCCTGTCAAGAATGGCTCTATGCATGAGGGATTGGCTCTTCCAAAACGCCTCATTCAGCACCCTGTAGGGAATGAGTGTGACGTACTGACGATTTCCCGTCATGTGGTCGAGCATATAGGCTGTACTGAAGACACGCGCATGATCAGTCACCGGTTTGCCTGGCCAGTTTTTTCCACTCGCCGTCTGCCCGAAAAAGAAGGCCGGCGGCGGCAGCATGCCTTCGGCCGTCCAAGCAATGACATCGACACCGCCGTCCTTCTCATGAGGCGAAGTGTAGGGACCAGGGGGGTTTCTGACACTAAACCCGTCCCCTGCCGCTGCCGCCCGGGTGAGCAGCTCTACAATTGTCTCGCCGGTTTGCCGAGGCCAGCCGACACTGAAGGCCGGGCCAGTCGCTAAGCCAGCCAATCCCAGGGTCGCGACGATTTGGAAGACACGGTTTCTTAGTCGCGTCAGCAGTTCGCCGCTCGGCGGAGTGCGAAGGATCGCCGACCCCGTCACATGGGTAGTGATCAGGCAGATGAGATAGAATGCGTACTTGGGATCGCGCCAATTGCCATCGAGAAGAAGCTCGTCGCCAGAGGCGGAAAGATCAAAGGGATAGGTTTCGCCGAGGTTACGCTGCCGAAGGTCGATCTCGTTCTCCAGACGTTCAACAAGCTGCTCTCGCCGCTTGTCACGTTCGCCGATGTCATCTTCAGCCGTTTCCTCCAGCGTTACTGGTGAGCCGAGCAGAGCGTCAACCCGCGCGACACCGAAGGTGTCGAAGAGTGCGGTCAGCTCCAACCAGTCGACGAGGTCGTCGTCGCCCAGGACAAGCGTGGGCGGATCAATCGGAGTGGCCATCTGAGACTACTCCGTCGTAGTGCCGGCCATAGCCGCATCAATGCTGATTTTGACGATGTTGGAGCGCTTCACTACCGACTCGGCGATTTTCTGAAGCTCAGGCTGCAATTGAGGATCGAAGCCTTCCAGAGTTGAGACAGCGTGCTGCAGCTCTGCGTTCGCGGAGATAAGATGCTGCTGGAAGCGGATATCTGCCGGTGTGGCAGTGATGATTGCCTCATCGAGGTCATTGCGTTCGGCAAGCATTGTGATTGCCTCTGGTGAGGCTAGATCCTCGGCACAGTGATTATGACCCTTTGGCGAGTGGCTCGAGAGGGGCGAGTTTAGGATAGGCGCGGCTCATTTTGGCCCGGGCCTTTTCGGTCGTGAACATCCAGGTGATGCGTGCGCCGC
>NZ_VOSK01000665.1 GCF_009296175.1 Microvirga tunisiensis
ATTCTGGATGCGGCTCTGACCGATGGTTCCTGTCGCGAGATCGCCCTGGAGCTAACCCGTCGCGAGGTCCCGTTCCTGATCTACTCAGGATACCAAGAGGACCAGCACCTTCTGGCCGAGTTCCAGCTGTCACCTGGATCGAAAAGCCGGTTCCGTGTGCTGTTCTGGTCCAAGCCTGTCAGCAGCTTCTGGTCGGCGGTCTCTAAATTGCCTGGGGAAATCAGCCGCTTCGCTCGAACTAACATAGGTTAAGCACGTTCTCACGGGTGGTCTCAGCGGTAAGTGGCGCGTCGTGGACAACAAAATGCAGCCTGTCTGGACGGAAGATGACCGGCTTGCGGCCCTGCGCAGCTACCGGGTTCTCGACACGCCATCGGAGCCCACCTTCGATGATCTGGTGCAGCTTGCCGCCCGTGCGTGTCAGGCTCCCATTGCCCTGATCAGCCTCATCGACGAGCGCAGGCAGTGGTTCAAAGCTGAGGTGGGGCTTGGTGTTCGTGAGACCCCACTCGACCGCTCGATCTGCCTCAGCGCCATGCTTCAGCCGAGGCTGACCATCATTCCCAGCCTGACTAAGGACCCTCGCTTTGCCCACAACCCGCTGGTGACAGGGGAGCCGCACCTGCGCTTCTATGCCGGGGCGGTGCTGAAAACGCCAGATGGAGTGCCGTTGGGAGCCCTATGTGTGCTCGATTGTATGCCGCGCGATCTAACCGAGGAGCAGGCATCTACCCTCACCGTGCTGGCGCGGCAGGTGATGTCGCAATTGGAGCTACGCCGAGCCATCGCAGAGCGCGATGAGAGGCTGGAGGCCGGTCAGCAGATCGAGCAGCGGCAAACCTTGCTGGTCCGCGAGCTTCACCACAGGGTGAAGAATACCCTGGCCACCGTCCAAGCATTGGTGGGAGCCACGGGTCGGTCCAGCGGCAGCTTTAGGGAGTTCTACCACTCATTCTCGAACCGTATCGTCTCGCTCGCTAAAACTCACAATCTGCTGACCGAAGACTACTGGCAGACGGCCTCGCTGCGGGAGATTGCTCTTACGGAGCTAAAGCCGTTTGCCGAGAGCCGACAGCCCCGCTTCATGCTTATTGGGCCATCGGTCGAGCTATCGGCTGATCTGGCGGTACCGGTTGGCATGGCGCTGCACGAACTGACGGCGAATGCCGTTAGGTACGGGGCTCTGTCGGTTCCTGCTGGATATGTTCAGATTAGATGGAGCGTCGGCGAGAGGGAGGGTGCCAGGAGGCTCCACTTGGAGTGGAGGGAGTTCGGTGGTCCGCCCGTGAATACACCAAGGCATCGAGGGTTTGGCTCGACCCTGCTCCAGCGGGTTCTGCCCATGCAGTGTCAAGCCGAGGTGGAGGTTCAGTATGACCGGGAGGGGTTGCAGTTCCAGATGAACGCACCCTTAGTCGAGCAGCGACTGGTTCCAGCTTATTAGATTGGTTGCTGACAGACCGCTGTTCCTAATGCCACGCTGGGTGTAAGCTAACCTCAAGAACAAGAACTGAGGGAGGCGTACCATGTCACATGCCCCGGTTCACGAACCAGCGGCCCTGTCCCCGCCTGATCCTGGCACTCTGAGCACAGAGATACAACGGGTGCTGACCGCGCTGGCCGACGTTGAAGCCTGTTACGAGAACGACCGTGAATGCCTCAAGGGCTGGTCTGGCCCTGAGGCGATCAGAGTGCGCCTCGTCGAGCAGCTTGTGTCATAGGGCGGTGAATACTGCCTGATTGTGGGCCTCGAAAATTCCCTAGCTGATGCCCTGCCGTCGCGGCCTGAGCCACGCTCTCGCCGTGCAGGCGCTCCCGCCATCGTCGATGATTCTCTCCG
>NZ_VOSK01000666.1 GCF_009296175.1 Microvirga tunisiensis
TTTGGAATCTTGTGGCGGCGCTCTTCATTAACCTTGTAGGGCATGCGGCTCTCGGTTTCAGAAGACCGCCTCTATACCTTACCCCTGACTTGGCACGACACCCCGGTCCGATTTACGCACCAACGTCCACCTCACCCACACTCTCGCTGGCCTTGATCCAGCCCGTACCCTCTTCATTGTCGCCTCTAAGACTTTCACGACGCAGGAGACGATGACCAACGCTGCCAGTGCCCGCAGGTGGCTGACCGAAGCCCTCGACGAGGACGCGGTAGCCAAGCACTTCGTGGCTGTCTCGACCAATGCTACGGAAGTCGCACAGTTTGGCATCGACACAGCCAACATGTTCGAGTTCTGGGACTGGGTCGGCGGCCGCTATAGCTTGTGGTCTGCTGTCGGCCTGCCAATCGTGCTTGCCGTCGGGTTCGAGCGCTTTCGTGAGCTGCTCGAGGGCGCCCACGAGATGGACGAGCATTTCCGGAGCACTCCGCTCGACCAGAACATGCCTGTTATCATGGGCCTCCTCGGGGTCTGGTACCGGAACTTCCTGGGTGCCTCGACCCTGGCCCTGCTCCCCTACGATCAGCATTTGAGCCGGTTTGCCGCCTATTTCCAGCAGGGCGACATGGAGAGCAACGGCAAGTCGGTGCGTCGTGACGGCAGCCGTGTGGACTATGCCACCGGCCCGGTGATCTGGGGTGAGCCGGGCACCAACGGACAACACGCATTTTTTCAGCTTCTGCATCAGGGTACGGAACTGATTCCGGCCGACTTTCTGGCGTCGGTGGAGAGTCAAACGCCCTTAGGCGACCACCATGACAAGCTGCTGGCCAACTTCTTGGCGCAGACGGAGGCACTGGCTTTCGGCAAGACGGAAGACGAGGTGAGGGCCGAGCTCGAGAAGAAGGGCATGTCAGGGGCCGCTCTTGAGGCGCTTCTGCCCCACAAGGTCTTTGAGGGCAACCGGCCGACAACCACGCTCTTGTACCGGACGCTCACGCCGCATCGGCTTGGCTCCTTGATTGCCCTCTACGAACATAAGATCTTCGTTGAGGGCATCATCTGGGGGATCAACAGTTACGACCAGTGGGGGGTCGAGCTCGGCAAGGAACTGGCTTCACGGATCCTACTGGAGCTTCAAACCGATACGACAGTGCCAGACCACGACAGCTCGACGAACGGCATGATCGACTACGTGAGACGGCTGCGGCAAGAGCAATCCCGCTAGTCAAGATGTTTCGTCGCAGACAATTCGCGCCACAATTCAACGAAGGACTGGTCCTATGACGACCGATCACACAGACGAAGTCGGGCAAGGAAATCATGGGTTCCGGGCTGTGCTGTGGGACATTGATGGCACGGCACCGTTGCAGTAACTTGAAAACGGCATAACGGACCCAGTTCAATGGGACTTTCAAGCTGCAAGTCCGAAGAGCTGATTGACGAGACGGATTTCGCCTATTGGCCCGGCCTGTCGTAAAATGCAGTGGCCGCGACGGATCATGCGCATGATTTCAAAGCCCGTCAGGGTCGCGGCAGCGGTTTTCATGCTCTGGAAGCCGCGCGTCGGCCGGATCAGGCGCTTGAGCGCGCCATGATCCGCCTCAAGGATGTTATTCAGATATTTCGAGGTGCGGTGTACCACATCGTTCGGCAGCAGCCCTTCGTTCTGCAGGCGTGTAGCGCGACGCGCGAATGTGTGAGTAAGGCGACGGCCAGATTTACGAGATGTCGCCTCCGGTTGAAGTCGACCTACCGTGTCACGGGACGACACGGAGGAGCGCATGAGCCGGCTCGATCAGGAGGCTCGCATGACTATCAAGGCATTGGCGGCGCGGGGAG
>NZ_VOSK01000667.1 GCF_009296175.1 Microvirga tunisiensis
GCCGGGGCCGACCACCAGGAGGCAAAGCAAATGATCATCCGACCGGCTGATCACCGGACCCATTCTCGTCCGTCAGGTAGGGAAAATTGAAGGCCCATAATTACGGGAGATTCAACGCCCATTGACACCGGCATCCCGTGAAGATCATTAGGCGCTATAATGTCTGTGGTCACCTGTGCCACGCTGACCTCCGGCTCAGCCTAGGACTGGCGCTCTTATACCCGCTCAGGGAATTGCTGACGCGGAGAGATACGGGTAGGCGGTCAATGTTGTGAGACGGCCTGTCTCGTCGAGGAGCCTGTTCCAGGCGCGGCAGACCGCCTCCAGAACAGCCTCGTAGTCGTCGAGCACGCGATGCGAGAGATAACGCTCGCGCAGGTAGAGCCAGACCCGCTCCACCGGGTTCAGCTGGGGTGAAGCGGGGGAGCGGCAACAGCGTGATCGTCTCTGGCACGTGCAGGGCCCGCGCGTCGTGCCAGCCGGCCTGATCCAGCACGAGCACCGCGTGCACGCCCGGCGCAAGCTGCCGCGAGAAGTGCTCCAGAAAGATCGTCATCGCGTCGGCACTCACCCGCGGCAGCGCCAGCGCGAAGGTCTCGCCCGTGCCGGGCCGGCAGGCGGCGAACAGATACAGGCTCTCATAGCGCTTGATCGACGACCCCAGGTGGACGCACGCCGCGCTCATACCAGACGCGGGTGGTTCGGCCCTTCTGGCCAAAGCGCGCCTCGTCCTGGCACCAGAGCTGAAGACGAGCGTCAGGGTGCTCCGCCGCGAGAGCCTGCAGCTTTGACGGGAGTTCCATTTTTGAATGCCGCCGGCGCGGCCGGGTCGCCCTTCGGGTGCGAGGGGCGGGTCTTCTGACGCGACAAGTTCAGCCGCTTGAGCAGGCACGAGAGGCCCCATTGCTGTCGCTCACCCCATAAGCCCGCTCGACATGCTCGCACAGATCAGCCAGACGCCAGGCGCTGACCCCATCGCGCTCGGGCTCCGGCCCGTGCAGGATGTGGGTCTTGAGCGCGGCCTGCTGACCAGGGCTGAGTTCCGGGCGACCGGAGCGATGCCGGTCATGCAGACCGTCAGGTCCCTCGGCATTGAAGCGCTGGATGGCATCGTGCAGGGCCTGGCGCTCCATGCCGGCCAGGCGGGCGGCTTCAGCGCGGGTCATGCCCTCGAGCGCATTGGCAATAGCCAGCAACCGCAGGCTGGCCCGGGTGTCCCTCTCGCGAGCGGCCCGCTGGCGGAGGTCGGCCGGTGAGCAGTCCTGCCGGATCCGGAGCGCAGCCATGCTGATCTCCCGCAACAGCGCCCCCGTTCCGCGCAGCCATGCTGATCTCCCGCAACAGCGCCCCCGTTCCGCAGTGAATCACGTCAGGCACACCAACGCAAACCCGAGTCAGCAGTTCTCTGGGCGGGTATTACACCCCGCCTCGGGACACGATGTTGATGAGGCATCGGCGCCGGACGGTTCAGGCACCCTATCCTGGGTGCATTCTTTATGACACGCGACCGTTGCCATATGATGCAATCATCATTCCTCTGAATACTCGCTTCCTGTGGGCTTCAGGCCACTTTTGTCGAGCGCAATGACGTACAGCACAAGTCCTTGCGAGACATGGCCCTGGTGCATGCTTGTCTCCGCAAGCAGTTGATCCCTCGCAGAGACAAACTGCAGCCGCCGCTTGCCGAAGCTGGTGCGGGACCGAACTCTGATGTTCGTTGTCAATGAGCCTTGACGTGGGTGTGCAATCCCGGTGCAGGAACAGGGCCAGGCCGGATAAAGCGATTGCGCAGGGCCGGAGACAGAGCCGTCAAGACGACGGTTGAGCAGACTC
>NZ_VOSK01000668.1 GCF_009296175.1 Microvirga tunisiensis
ATCTCGCCCGGGCGGAGTTCGCAACGCTGCGGTTGCGCCTGCTCAAGATCGCCGTGCGGGTGCAGGAAACCACCAGCCGCATCCGACTGGCCTTTGCCTCGTGCTGTCCGGAAGCGGATCTCGTCCGGCGTCTTGCGAGCGCTCTGGCACCCCAGCCCCGGGCGGCCTCGCCCTGAGCGCCGGGGCTGCCATCGCCCCGGTCATCCCATCCCGTCCCTGCCAACGCGTTCCCCACGTTCCAGACCTTGCCGCGGTGAAAGAAACGCAGCGGATCGGCACGCCCGCGCTACCAAATAGGCCCCGAAACAAACTCTGGTGAATAGGAACGGCTAGGTGCATGGTGGGCCGCGGGATCCGGCGCCTGTCAGAGAAACAGGAATGCGCCCAAACAGGTACTATCCACGCGAGATGAGATCGAGCAGCGCGAGGCGGTGTACGTGTCGTTGAAGCGTTCGCGAGACATGCTTGACACGCTCAGGTGAGGCTGACGAGAACAAATCTCTGACGGTCGTGTTGGTTTTGGCTCAAGTTGGTTGAGGTGAGAACCCGATGCGGCCGCCTCGTTCGCTGACGCTCATGTTTCGACGCTAGCGGTCGATTGGTTGGTGCTCCTTGAGCCGAAGGATGTGCTCGTTCGATGTCCGCGTGGAATGTCTTGCGGATCCAGTCCGTCAAGCAAGATCAGATTGCATCGGGTTGATGAACTCGACGGAGTTTCGAAAGTGCTTCTCGTTATCCGTCACCAGGATGCAGGTATTGGCTTCTGCAATGGCCGCAACGATCATATCCAGCGCACTGCGCGGTCGACCAGTGGCTGTTCCTTCGGCCATCAGCCGAGCCCAGACCAGAGCTGCAGATTCATCGAAGGACAGCACTCGGCTGTTGAAGAGTGCTTGAGGTCCCGTCGGACCGGAGAACCAGTCCTCAAGCTCTCGTTTCTTGCGGTCTTCGGGCATCCGAAGAATGCCGCGTCGAATCTCAGCGAGAGAAAGCGTCGAGATAAACAGATCCTCGTCAGCCTGCTCTGAGAGCCATTGCACAAGCGATGCGGATGGCGAGGGCTTCGTTGCGGTGCTGATGATGTTTGTGTCGAGGAGGTAGTGGGTCATAGGTCGATGTCACGACCTGGGGATGTTGCGCGTTAGGTCGATCTCGGCACTGACGAGGGGGGACTGGCGCAGTGCTGCCAAGATGCTCCCCTTCTGCGGTGGTTCGCCCGTCACGCTGCGGCGGAGTTCTGCGCGAAGGCGGGTCGCCTCGCTGTCGTTCTGCGCCAAACGTTTGGCCAGCGAACGGATGAGGTCGCGATCAGTGTCAAGACCCAGCACCTCAAACCGAGCCAAGCCTTTTTGGCTGAGGCGCTGGCGGTAGTTGGCGAGGGCGCGCTTTTGTGCGGGATTGCTCATGGCGGACCTCCATTCTTATATCCAGAGATATAGCCAGACATGGAGTCCAAGGCAAGATCGTTACGGCACGTCACGGTCCTTCTTAGGCTCGTTCTGCCCAAACGGGACCGGTGATCGGCCGTTCCGGGGACTGCGGCGGCGCAAGCATGCCGCTGAAATGATACCTAACGAGCGTATGGGATATCGGGGCGCAGTGGGGTTTTCGGGTTTCGGATTCACCTGGACCGAAAACAGGTCTCGGCCAGAGAGGCGTCACCTTAGGCATTCCACTTCTGTGGACCTTCCAGCTCTCGGACTAGCCGATCGTATTCACCTGCGCTGGTTGCGATGACCTGACTTGCGGCTTGGGCGAGCCAATCTGTTGCGCCTTTTTCATCGCGGCGAGGTTTGGAACGTCGGAACGCGTTGGCGGAGAAGACATGGGGT
>NZ_VOSK01000066.1 GCF_009296175.1 Microvirga tunisiensis
CTTCTTCCTGAAAATCAAGCACTTCAGACGCATCGCCACGCGCTACGAACAGACCCCACGGGCGTTTATGTCAATCCTTTGCCTCGTCAGCGCGTTCATCTGGACCAAATGAATGTCAACGCGCTCTAAGGGGCTCACCATGAAAGATCATACACAAATCAAGTTTGCCGGGCTCCTAGCGGTCGCTGCCGTTAGCTCCGTGGCTCTGCTCGGATCGGCGGCGTTGGCACAACAGCCGCTCGTTCCCCCGGCTGCGCCAAAGGCGGAAGCGCCTCAAGCGCAAGCTCCGGTGGCTCCTGCCGCAACCCCGCAACCGGGAGCTGCGGCTCCTGCTCCTGCTCCTCAAGCCGCCGCGCCTGCAATGGCGCGGCTGGCCCTGGCGAGCGCCATTGTTCCCGGTGAGCCGGTGAGCGATGGCGATTATGTCTCCTCGTCCCGTTTCTATGGTGACTGGCGGCTGGCCTGCGATGAAATCGAGTCTCGCGGCCGCCGCGTCTGCCGACTGGAACAGGAACTTGGGATCGGGGGCAAGTGGGCTCTGACGTGGAAGCTGGTCGAGTCCTCGCAAAAGAAACCGTTCTTCCTCGTCTCGTTCCCGGCTGCTGCTAACCCGGCGAACAAGGTCCAGTTGGTGATTGGCGGCTTTGTCCGTGAGTTCGGCAAAGAGGAATGGGCCTGCTCTGGCTCGACTTGTGAACTTTACATCCCGGCCGACACGACGGCGCAACAGTTGATCCTGGGTGCCAGCAACATCCGGTTCCGCTATAGCCTCGGCGCTGAGACGATCGAGCTCGCCGCGTCCATGAAGGGCTTCATGACGGCGCTCGACACTCTGGTTGATGAGCCTTCCGTCGGTCAACTCGCTTCAACGCCGGTGGCGGCCGCAAAGCCGGTCAAGCCGGAGCGGAAGAAGGTAGCAGGCCGTCAATTCGAGACGATCCGGCGCACGAATGATCCCATGCCGGACGCTCTGAAAAAGATTTATGGGGTCAACTGATCGGCAAGCGTTCTCAGAGTAGAACGCTGCTATCCTGGGCTGAATACAAGGGGCAAGACCGTGGCAACTCCCAAGAAAAACACTATTCCCGCAACTTACTATTGGGGCGAATACCCGAGAATCGGTCATGCAAAAGCTCTACTCCAGGGTGCTAAATGGGGCGATGGTGTCGGCTCCAAGGTGACTTTGACCTGGAGCGTACCTCAGGACACGACATCAAAGTTTAGCTACAAAAAGGGGCTGATCGATTACCTTGAACCGGATGAGATATCCGCGGTTGCTGCGGCCCTTAAGAAGTGGTCGGACGTTGCTGCCATTTCGTTCAAGCGGGTTTATGAAACAAGTTCAAAGGTTGGTGAGCTGCGGTTTGTTGAAACCCCGAGTCTGCTCTCGGCTTATGCGTACTTCCCTGGCGGATCTGCAACCTCTGGCGACGTCTGGCTCTCGACGCGACTTGATGTGATGGGAGACTCCACAGGATATGGCCCGAACACACTTATGCACGAGATTGGACACGCTCTCGGCCTTAAGCATCCATTCGAAAGTGGAGGAGGTGGAAAGAGCGCTAGAGCCTATGATAGTAAGCTATTCTCTGTCATGGCCTATAATGCTGTGCCCTCTGACGTGAAGACTACACCTGACTTCTACCCAACCACTCCGATGTATAACGATCTTGTGGCGATCCAGGCGCTCTATGGCCGCAACAAGAAGCACAACGCCGGCAGCAACACCTATGTGTTTGAGGAGGGTCAGAAGTACTGGCAGGCGATTGATGATGCCGGCGGCACCGATACGATCAAGTACGTGGGAACGGTGGGCGTCACGATTGATCTGCGTGAAGGCAAGTTCAGCACCTTGAGCGCGCCGATTTCCTGGGCCATGGACCAGTATCTCACAGGTACGGTTGCAATCGGCCCGAAGAGTGTGATCGAGAAGGCGATTGGTGGCGACGGCAATGACGCGCTGATCGGCAACAGTGCGAAGAACACCCTGACGGGCGGTCTTGGTGATGATGTCCTGAGCGGCCAGGCCGGGGATGATCGGCTCTATGGCGGTGCTGGCTCGGACGTTCTGACGGGCGGCTCGGGTAAGGATGCTTTCGTGTTCGACACGGCTCCTGTGAGCGGCGAAGTAGATCGGGTTGCGGATTTCAGCGTCAAGGATGACACGTTCTGGCTGAGCCGGTGGGCCTTCGGTGCCCTGTCGAACAAGGGCACTCTCGCGTCGAGCTTCTTCAAGGTGGGATCGGCGGCCGCGGACGGAAACGATTTCATCATCTACGATAAGGGGGCCGGCCTGCTGTCCTATGATGCCGACGGCGCCGGGGCAGGGGCCGCGGTGGCAATCGCTCAACTCAAGTCGGGCCTGGCGCTCACCTACAAGGACTTCCTTGTGATCTGATACGAAAGGCCGGTCTGTGAAACCGGACCGGCCTTCTCTCGTCTCTGACTATGTTCGGCTGCGGGTCCGGTAGGGGAGACCTTACCGGCCCATCTTCTTGAGTTCCTTGATCCCCTCGATGGGCTCGCCGGTCTCAGCAATGTGGGCGTCGTTCAGGTTCTTGAGGGCGTCTTTCGTGATCATCAAGAGCTTGACGTTCTTCGCGCCCTTGTGGCCGGTGGCGTGCTTGCGGGTGACGACGCCGCGCCCCATGAGCAATTTCGCCATAAGATCCATCTGCGACCGGAATCCGCCTGTCAGGGTCGCAAGCTCGGTTGAAGAGAGGCCTTCCCCTCGGGCGTTGTGCTCGGCCAGGATCTGCACAAAGGCGAACTGGCGCAACCGGGCCGCTCCGGTATCGGCGGGGAAGCGGCTGGCGAGGATGGCCTTCAACAGCGCCTCGGCGGGAACCTCAAGGGTCGGCGTCACAGCCGGTTCGGGCCTTAGCTCCTCGGGTTCCTGCTGGTTGATGACGCTCATCGCGAAGTCCAGCACCCGCCCGATCGTCACAGGAAGACGCTCCTGGCGGCTTCCGGCGAGTTCAACGAGCTGGGCATAGGTCTCTTCGCTTACATAGGTCTTAGTCTCCCGCCATGACGCCGGCAGGAGGGACTTCTGCGCCTTTTTCCACTCGGAAACATACTTACTACGAGAGCTCATCGCTGATTGCCGACAGACTTGAACAAGAGGGCGTTAGGGTGGGGCAGGTCGGACGCGGCCCATAGTCCGCGCTTCGCCTGCTTGGCCGTTAACTCTGCCACGAGATAAGGCATGTAGACAGGCTTTGCATCATTTGAGAATGAGGCGAAGGCAAAGCCTTGTGAAACAAGGATCGTCCCAAGGTCGAGGGTCTGTCCTCCAACCTGGGCCGTGCAAACGACAATAATGGTCGCCGGCGCCCCGGATATCTGCGCGACCGGGACACATGAGAGGGAGGTGTCACGGATCACAGAAGCAAGGTAGCTCAAGGACGCCTCGCCGCAATCGACCGTTCCCCCGGCCTGATTTGTGAATGTTGTCCCTCGAATGCAAGCTTGCACCCCATAGAGCCGCATTCTCTGGCCGTTCTACTGCCAGGTGTCGCCGGTCTCGAAGGTGACGCCTTCCTTGGGAATGCCAAAGGCTGGCTGCGCCTGAGCCGGAGCCTGGGCGGCGGCCGGAGGAGGGGAGGCGAGGGCCAAGGCCCCTGCGATCAAGGGCGCAAGGAAAGCCATTCCCCCGCGCTGGTGGGTTCTGGTCACGATCTCTCTCCGTGCCGGCAATAAGGACTGCCTAGCAGTCATAGCCGTCATTGCTGTTGGTGATGCAGGACACGTTGAAACCGGACCCTGAAATCAGGTACTTGCAAACGCTTGTCCCGTTACCGTCCGTGGTTCCTTTTGCGCTGCAATCGAAGTTGGCCTTCACAAACTTATCCAGCTTGCCATTTCTGCCACATCCGAACTGGCAGGCTTTCAGGATCGAGGATTGAGTGAGGGTGGCGCACTCACCACGATAGCAGATCCGCTGCCCGATAGCTGAATCCAGGCCCAAGTTCTGCGCCTTCCGCCACTCGTTCTTCTGATATTTCATCCAGGCTGCGACTTGCGCCTGTGGATCGTTCATGAACTGCTCGGGCGTCCCCTTGTAGTATTCAGAGAACGTACCGCCGACGCGACTGCCCGGATCTGAGCAGAACTGAAACGCGCCATAGCAGGTCACGCCATTAACGACAGGAGACGATTGATTGAATCTGCCTTCGCTGGCGCTCACGTTGGCGGCATAGTCGGCGCACTCTGGCGACATTCCCGCGTTCATGAGAGATACGGCGGTTTCACCGGCAAGGACGGCACTCGCAAGGAGACAGAATGCGGCGGCGAGGATGGAGCGAGACCGGCGCATTACTTGGATATCTCCACAGGGAAGGTCTCGATGCCGGTATAGGTTTGAGTGAAGATCTTGGAATAATCTGCAGCGAGAACGGCGGAAGCGCGTCGCAAGAGCATTCCACCCGCGACTATCTTCCTGGGACCATTGGGACGTTTGAGAGTAAGCTGGAACGGGCACTCACTCTGCAAACTGCACCCGCTGGTAATCTGCGATAGCATCCACTCACCTGCCGGGGTGGAAACCCGCGCCGTGTAGATGTCCGGGTGGTGAGGTGGGTCGCCAAAAAGCTCTAGGTCGCTCGGCTCCCAAATCCCATCAGGATCTTGAGAGACGTTCTTGTAGGTCAATTCCGGCGTGAATGTATAACCGGGTGGAAGCTTCTCCTGTGCGGGGGCCGGGGAGGCACAAGCCACAGCAAGGGCCGCTATCAGGGTGAATTGTGAAAACCGCATGGTTCAGCCCTTTCTTATGAATTGGATGATCCGCCATGCGAGGCGGAAAAGGCGATAGGCTCCATAGACCAGGACAAGCACCGTCAGGCCGGAAACCACGATGGTGTATGTCGAGCTGTCACCCATCCATTTGACGGGCCAAGCCGGATTGAACAGGTGAATGACGAGGTCGATCACATAGAAGACGGTATAGAAGACAGGTCCAACATAGTCCCAGACAAATGCCAGCAAGAGAGAGATACCGCCAACCGCGAGAACAAAACTTCCGCAACCGTCCTTCCCAACGTTAGGGTCGGGCTCATCCACCGTATAATCGTAGTAAGGCGAATTCGGATCGTAGATGGGGTAGTTCTCGCGCCGGTTCATGACGGCTTCCTCTCACAGTATCAGCCTGACATGTCGCTTCTAGTTTGCACCGCTGAGGCTGAACCAGAACCGCTTTGTCTGCCCTCCGTATGACAGATCGACATAGTAGGGCTTCGGTCTCCAGCTCCGCCGCTCAAGAGCATTCGGATCAATGCAGGCGTGACCGGCCTCACAATTCAGTTCTGTAAAACGGCGATCGGTCTCGGCAACAAGGGCCGTGCAGTGGCCGCCCTGCTCGTCGGTTATCAAGTGACCCTCCTCGTTCTGCCGAACGCTGACCTTGCCAGCGGGGCAGGGCTCATAAGGCTCATATCCGGGCGCGCTCGCATTGCCTTCCGAACAGACCGGCCACGGTTTTCCCATAGCAAGATCCTTGAACAACTGCGTCATCGGCGGGACGCAATACGGGATGCCGCCCCACGACGGATTAGAAGCTGCGGCGCAAAGCAATACCTTGCATCCGAAGGACGCATCTTGCGCTGCTGCGGGGGAGGCTAGGAGCGCCATGGCCGCCATCATGATTTGCGCTGAACTTCGCATGATTGCTCTCACATTCTGCTTGCTCAGTTGGGAATACCGCATTATTTGTTGGCAAGCAAGGAGATACAAATGCGCTCGGCTCTCGTCCTCACCCTTTTGTTCGCTGCCGGATCGGCTCACGCGACTGCAACGGGTACGCCTGACGCTGCTCCTCTGTGCGAGCCGGTTGAGGCTGGTCTAGTGCGCAAGCTGGTTGAGGAAGAGGCCACAAAGCAGGGCGTCGATGCCAAACTCGCTCTCGCAATTGTCGAACAGGAATCCGCCAATGGCGCGCGGGTGAACTCCGACAAGAACGCGCGGGGGCCAATGCAACTGATCCCTGGCACCGCTGCCATGTATAAGGTCAAGGACATCTGCGACCCTGCGGAGAACATTCGCGGCGGCGTGGCCTTCCTCAAGGATCTCGCCGCTGAGTTCGGCGGCAATGTCTTCCTGATCCTGTCTGCCTACAACGCCGGTCCTGGGCGCGTGTATGACGCGAAAGGCATCCCTGCGATTTCTGAGACCGTGCGCTACGTCGCGACGGTCGCCAACTCTTACTACGGTTTCGACAACTCCTTGAAGGGCGGTAGCCGCTCGGGAGCCAGTCGGAAAAAAGCGACGGCTGCACAAGAGCCTGACGCATCACGCACCGACGCCTCCGGTCAAAAGTGGATCGGCGACTCGGTTCTTTATGTTGACTGAGGACCAAACCCTAATGAACAAGACTCATAGATACGTGCCAAGCCTGACGACGCTCAGGCTCGTCGCGGCGGTCGCTCTGATCGTGACTGCCGCAAGCATTGACCCGGCATTTCTCAACCGGCTGGCGGTGGAGCGTTCCAGCCCATCGAGTCAGCCTTTGACAAGGTTCTGGAGTTCCTGACCGGAACCTTCGCGACCACGGCTGCGACCATTGCAGTCAGCGTGTGTGGCTATCTTGCCCTGACCTCCCGCATTCCCTGGATGATGTGCTTCTCGATCGTCGTCGGGGTCGCCTTCATCTTCGGCGGCGCTCAGATCGTCCAAACCCTGGCGGGCAGTGGGGGCGGCTAGTGGCGGACGACGCTCCCCATATTGATCCTCTGGTTGGCGGCCTTACAAGGCCGCCCATGATGCTTGGCATTCCATACGTCCTCTTCGTGTTGGAGTTCTGCCTTGTCGTCCTGATCTTCATCAACACCAAGAACCTCTTCATGTTCTTGCTGGTGATCCCGGTTCATGCCGTCGCCTACCTGCTGACGGTTCGGGATGCGCGGTTTGTAGACATCATTCTCGTCCGCTTCGGGCGCTGCCCGTTCACCCGCAACCGCTCTTTTTGGGGCGGCGACTCCTACACGCCTTAAGTGAGACCCGGCATGAGCCAAGTGAACAAGGCCGTTCGTCCTCTCCTGTCCTTCGGGGCGGTTGCTTCTCGCGAAAAGACAATCGCCGATATGCTGCCATACCTGCGGCATGTGGATGAGCAGACCATTCGCACCAAGGACGGCATGCTGATGTCCTTTGTGAAGTTCGATGGCTTCTGCTTCCAGACGGCGGACCAGGCCGACATCAATCATAAGCTAGAGGGTCGCAACACCTTCATTCGCGCTCTCAACGACAGCCGCTTTGCGGTCTATTCCCATATCATCCGCCGCCAGATCCAGCCGACGATTGGCGGGGACTTTAGCAATCCGTTCTGCCACCGGCTCGATGAGAGGTACGCCGCGAGCATCCGCGATCAGCGCATGTTCGTGAATGACCTTTACCTGACCGTGATCCGCAAGGGTTTCCAGGGCAAGGTTGGCATGGCCGATAAGGTCATGAAGGGCTTCCGCAAGGCGGCGGGTGTGTCGGCCGCCGAACTGGACAAGGAAGCCCGGAAGGAACTGGCCGAAGCCGTCTCCAACCTGAAACAGCAATTCGCCCCTTATGGCGCTCGGGTGCTGTCTCTGGTGGCGCGTAACGGCTCCGTCTACTCGGAGCCTTGCGAGTTCCTGGCCCAACTCCTGAACGGCGGTTTTGAGATCCCCATGCTACTCCCCCGCATGGGCCTGGACACCTACCTCCCCACTCGCCGGATCACCTTCGGCAAGCGCGCCCTTGAGATCCGCGGACCTGTGACCGGCGAGAACCGCTATGGCGGCATGGTCTCGATCCGCGAGTACCCGACCTATACGGGGCCGGGAATGCTCGATGGCCTGCTGCGGATCAAGGGCGAGTTCATTGTCTCGCAATCCTTTGCCATTCAGGACCGCGCTCCCGTCCTGTCGCAGATCGGCAAGGTCCAGCGTCAGATTGCAGCCTCCGATGAGGGCGGAACCGAAGTCGAGGAGATTATCTCCGTGGCTCGGGATGAGCTTGTCTCCGGCCGGGCAGTCTTCGGAGAGCATCACCTGACGGTCATGTGCCTCGGCAACACCCTGGCCGATATGGAGCGATGTGTTCAGGACACCACGAACGAACTCCAGACGCTCGGCATGACTGTGGTTCGCGAGGACATGAACGCTGAGCCCTGCTTTTGGGCGCAAATGCCGGGGAACTTCCCCTATATCGCGCGCCAGGCTCTCATCACGTCACGCAACTTCACGGCCTTTACCTCGCTCCACAACTTCGCCCTGGGCCGCCGCGACGGCAACCATTGGGGTCCGGCTATCTCCCTGCTGCAAACGACAAGCAGCACCCCCTATTACTTCAACTTCCACCGTCGCCAAGTCGGCAACTTTACCGTTGTGGGTCCAACCGGCTCCGGCAAGACCGTGGCGCTCTCCTTCCTTATGGCTCAAGCCATGCGGGTGCAGCCGCAACCCCGTTGCGCCTACTTCGATAAGGACCGGGGCGCCGAAATCTTCATTCGCGCCATGGGCGGAAGCTATGAGGTTCTGGAACCCGGCATCCCGACCGGCTTCAACCCTCTCCAGCAAGCCGATACCCCCTCGAACCGGGAGTTTGTGAAAAACCTCCTCCGCTTCATGGTCCGACCTGCGGACAATCGCGATCTTTCGGCGGAGCAAGAGAAGATCATCGAGGGCGCTGTCGATCAGATCTTTGAGGTGCCGGCGACGGAGCGGCGTCTTTCCGATGTGACCATGCTCCTGCGGGGCCGGGAGAGGGCAGGGCATGACGACCTGGCATCGCGCTTCGAGGTTTGGCTGAACGCGCGGGGCTGGCTGTTCAACAACCCGGTGGACTCGTGGTCGGTCGGCAACGGGATCTTCGGTTTCGACATGACCAAGATCCTCGATGACGACGATCTGAGGACGGCGGCGCTCGGCTACATCTTCCATCGCATTGAGGGGGCCATGGATGGCAACCCGATGATGCTGTTCATTGATGAGGGCTGGAAGATCCTGCGCGATCAGAAGTTCTCGGCCTTCCTCAACGATAAGCTCAAGACGATCCGTAAACTGAACGGGATCGTCGGCTTCGGGACGCAATCGGCCAAGGACATTGTGTCGGCCGACATCGCCCATACCCTGCTTGAGCAGACCCCGACAAACCTGTTCTTCCCGAACCCAAAGGCGGACGAAGAAAGCTACGTGGGCGGCTTCAAGCTCTGGTACCGGGAATTTGAGTGGGTCCGCAAGACGGCTCCCGAAGCGCGTCAGTTCCTCATCAAGCATGACTTGGACTCGGTGATTGCGCGCCTCGATCTCTCTCACATGCTCGATCTTGTGAAAGTCCTCTCGGGCAATACTGAGAGCGTGGCCGAATGTGCGGCCCTTCGGGCGCAGTACGGCGACGATCCTGCGGCGTGGCTGCCGCATTTCTGCGGATGGAAGGTCGGCAAATGAGAAAGGTTGCTCTTTCGCTCCTGGGCGCGCTCGTCACGACGGGCGCTTTCGCGCAAGTACCGACGAATGACGCCGCTCGCCTCAAGGAAGAGGACAAGACGGCGCGCTGCATGTTGCGCTCCCGCACCTACAAGGACAACACCCTCAAGCCGACAGAGGGCGTCAAGGAGAGTGTCGTTGCTCCGAAAGCCGGTGGCGCGTCAATGAATGCGGGTGTGTCCAACGTCCTTACAGCAGCACCGACAGCGGGTGTCGTCAACGGCGTCGATGTCGGGGCACTGATCGGCGGAACCCTCGGCGTGATCGGGGCCATTCAGGGCAAGAATTACGCTGCCATGACGCAGTCGATCGGTGCCCTCGCAGCGGTCATTGAGGCGAACATGCAGGGTCTCAACCAGGGCAAGGCGCAGATCGGAGGCGTCCAGTCCCTGCAGGGCGCCTGGGACCAGAACTCGCAAGCCAGGATCGGCACAGCCGGCATTTGGGGGCAGGCGATCCAGGCCGGTTCACTGCGGCTTCAATTCGAGAACGACAAGCTCATCCGGCAACTCGAAGCAGCCAGTCAGCAGCAAAAGGTGCTGACCTATAACCCGGCAACCGTACGGCTGGTCGATGACCAAGCCCAACCTCAACAAGCGAAGTAAAGGAGGGTCAAATGCGTTCCATTCGCTCGATTGCATTTCTGACCGGCCTTCTGGCAGTGACCGCTCCTGCGGTGGCGCAAGTGCCGGTGATCGACTCCGCTACGCTGTCACAGGCGACGCAGACCGCCTCTAATACGGCGTCGATCATGCAGACCAATCAACAGATCATGCAGACCGTGCAGGAGACGTTGAAGGCTGTGACCGGCAACCGGCAGACCGGCTCGATTGCAAGCGCGGCCCTCGGCTCGGGCTTCAATATGTCCGGTGCGCCGTCCCTCTCCTCGATCCTCGGCGGCGGACAGATGGCTTGGGGCAACCTGGGCGAGTTCGGGCAGGTTGCGGCCGGGATCATCAACGGCCTGAAGCTGGTCAATACCCTCTCGGGCCTGACCGGCTCCAATACGACCGGAACGGATAAAGCCTATCAGGGTGCGGTGAACACAGCCACGGCCTTGCAGGGCATGGTGGCCGGAACGCAGTCCGCGGCCTCCTCGCGGACGAACGCCTTCCAGGCTGCCGGGGGTATGATCGGAACCGCGCAAGACATCAAGGGCTCGATCGACCAGAACAGCCAGTTGCAGGTGCAAACCGGCCTGACTGTGAATGAGTTGATCGGCGTCATGAATGCCGCCCTGAACGCACAGCAGATGCAGGAGTTAGCGGCACAGGCCCACGCCGCAAAAGTGCACTCCTACAATCCTTCCTCCGTTCGTCTGGTTGCTCCCTAACATGACACGATTTCTGACCCGTTTGGTTATCGCCACCGCGCTCGGCGTGTCCGTCCTCGGGCTCTCGGCCTGCGCGGGGCACAAGGAACTCAAGGCTCCCTGTTCGCTCTCCGGCTCCTTCTTTAGCTCAAGCGCCTTCGCGAGCGAAGATTGCGGCGAGCTGAGGCTCCTGAACCAGTAGGGAAGGGGCAACCTATGAACAGCGTCATCGGCGCACTGTTTGGCAAGGTAGATGCGCTTGGGATCTCGGCGGTCCAGGCGATCTACAACCAGCTTGCGACCCAGCTACAACCGGTCTTCCTCATTGGCATGATCATTTACGTTGCCTTCTGGGGCTATGAAATGCTGATCGGGCGCGTCGGGCTCTCGGCTCCGGTGTTCCTGTGGCGCATCGGCCGTATGATGCTGATCTATACCCTTGCCACCTCGTGGGGCGATTTCCAGGTGGTCATCGCGCAGGCCCTGGTTCAGGCCCCCGATGGTTTGGGCAATGTCGTCTGCCAGGCCGTGGGAGGCGGCTCGACCTGCAGCAATGGAAGCAGCTCCATCGCGACGGGACTGAGCAACCTCTGGAACGCTGCCAACAGTGCCGCGCAGAAGATCAGCGCGGGTGGGGGCCTGACCAACATCGGTCCGACGCTCTTGAGCTACGTTGTGCTGCTCGTCGCTGCCATCTTCGTGGCGATCGCGGCGTTTCTGATCATCATGGGCAAGATTGCCCTGTTTGTGCTGCTCGGCCTTGCTCCGGTCTTCATCGCCTGTGCCCTGTTCCAGATCTCGGCTCCATTCTTTGACGGGTGGATGAAGTCATGCGCCCAATATGCGATCATTCCCCTGATCGTATACGGGCTGCTCGGGTTCTATATCGTCCTGCTCGATACCGTCGTGAGCGATATGAGCGCCGCCGTTGCGACAGGCGAGCCGACGCTGAGCGTCATTGCTCCATTCATTCTCATGTGCGTGATCGGGTGGTATCTGGCCTATCAATGCCTGAGCATTGCACAGGGAATTGCGGGCGGGGCCAGACTGACCGCCTCGGGTGCGGATCGTCATGCCTTCGCTGGCGGTAGGGGCGCTGCTCGTCTCACAGGTAAGGGCGTTGCCGCAGTCTACCGTTTGATCAGAGGCTCGTCGGGAAGCGGGAACACGGCTGCCCCTGCCAGCCCTGAACAGGCACAAGCCACAGTGGGTCCCAGTCCCGCCGCTGCTCAACGCCGGGCGGCCTTCACCGAAAGCCTTAAGCGCACCCGTTCCTAAGAGAGACTATTCATGTCCGATACTATCAGCACTGCCGGGTCTCCGGCCCAAGTGGATTCCCGCTACTACGATGAAGGCGTCCGGTGGGAAGCCTCAGTTTACCAGCGGACGGTGAATTCGCTGCGCGTGTGGCGCGGCGTGGCCCTGATCCTCGGCCTGTGCCTCCTGGCGGCCCTGGGAAGCCTGATCCTCCTCCTGCCGCTCAAGACCTTCGAGGTTGTGACGCTCACAGTCGATAAGACGACCGGCTTTGTGGAAGTGGCGCGGCCTCTCGAACAGGGCGGAACGGTGTCGCAGCAAGAGGCGGTGACGCGCGGAAACATCGTTCGCTTCCTGCGGGCTCGCGAGACCTACGATCCGAAGGGCCTGCGCGACAATTACGAGATGGCGCTTCTCTACTCGACCGGAACGGCAAGCCGGGATCTCCAGGCGGAGTTTGACAACTCCAACCTGAAAAACCCCATGCGCCGGTACGGTGCGGATACCGCCGTGTCCGTCATGGTCAAATCTGTGATCTTCCTCAACGACAAGACAGCGGCGGTGCGCTTCCAGACGACCCGGAAGAATGACCGGGAGGCCGTGACAGAGCATTGGGTGGCCAATGTCCGCTTCCGGTACACCTCGGAACCCATGCGCAACGACTACCGCTTTGACAATCCTCTCGGCTTCCAAGTGACCGAGTACCGTAAAGATCAAGAGACCGTCGAAGTCTCTGCGGAGGCCCGAAAGTGAAAAAGCTTCTTTTGTCCCTGGCCGCTCTGCTGGCCCTGTCCTCGGGTGCGTCGGCTGAACTGGTTCCTGCGGCCGTCAAGGCGGATCAGCGCATTCGGACCGTGACCTATCACAAGGACAATGTTGTCTCATTGGCCGGAACGCTCGGCGTCTCGACCATGATTGTCTTTGGCGAGGATGAAGAGATTGCAACGGTCGCTATGGGCGATAGCGTCTCGTGGCAGGCGGTCCCTGACAAGAGCAAGGCATTCCTGTTTATCAAGCCGCTGGAACGGGACGCGGTGACGAACATGAACATTGTCACCAACAAGCGGATTTATAACTTCCTGCTCAAAGCGGGCTCGCCCAACAACAAGGATATGACGTTCAAGCTCCGGTTCGATTACCCGGATGAGATTGCGGACGCTCGCCTGCTCGATCAGGCCAAGCGCATGGCGGCCATGCCGAATTTCCAGCAACTCAAGCAGAACGCGGCGAATGCCAACCTGGATTATGGGTTCAAGGGCTCAAGCCTGAACGCGCCCCAAAACATCTTTGATGATGGCGTGAAGACGTACTTCAAGTTTGCCGGCGACGTGCCGGGGATCTTCCTCGTCAATCCGGACGGAACGGAAAGCCTCATCAATCACAGGCGGGAGGGGGAGGTGATCGTGGTCGATAAGGTGGCCGCGCAATGGACCCTGCGCGCCAACAATGAGGCGACCTGCGTGTTCAATCTCCGCGCTCAACCGGCTGAAAGCCCCAAGTCGATCATGACTCCGATCCAGCCCGAAATTCAGATGGTGGGCGAACCGGCTCCGGTTCCGGCTGAGGCTCCCGCAATCAAGGCAAAGGGCTGATCCTGAAATGTCACGCATTGATTTCGAAGTTGAGGAGGCGGGTTCCGGCCTACCTCAGAAGGCGTCAGCCAACAAGAACGGGCTGGCCCTGTTCGTCCTCGTGGCCGCGACCCTTGGCGCTCTGGTGTGGATTTGGAGCTCCAGCCAGAAGGGCGCCAATTCTGTGAAAGAGGAGAAGCCGGAAACCTTCAATACGGCGCAAGCCAGGAACGTGAGCTTCGACTTTCATGAGCCGCCGCCGAAGAAGGACAACCGGATGGTGATCGAACCGCCTGCGGTCGTGGTGGCTCCTCCGCCTGCTCCGGCTCCAGCGCCCGTAGCCGCGTTCCAGCCTGCGCCGGTCATTGACGATGGCGAGGCGCGGCGGCTGGCCGAAGAGGAGAGGCGGCGGCGGCTGGAAGAGGAGAGACGGGAGAAGGCTCTGCGCTCCGGTATGCTGATCTTCGACAACGGAAGCCAAGGCGAGGGCTCCCTTGCTGGTGGATCTGAGCGGGGAGGGGCCTTGCGCGTGGAAGGGCCTGAGACCGACTCGAACCGGGCCTTCATGGCGCGCGCCTCATCGCAGGATGTTGAGACGGCTCGCGCGACCAAGAACAACCGCATTGACGCCCTGATCCCGCAAGGAACCATGATCCGGGGCACGCTCGAAACGGCCATTCAATCGGACCTGCCCGGCATGGTCCGGGCAATTACCTCTGAGGATGTCTATTCTTTCGACGGGCGGCGGGTGCTGATCCCGAAAGGAACCATGCTGACCGGCGAATACCGCTCCGGCCTCTCGCGCGGCCAAACGCGGGTGCTGATTGCCTGGACCCGCATGTTGCGCGCCGACGGCGTGTCCGTGTCGCTCGGCTCCTACGGCACGGATGGCCTCGGGCGCTCCGGCCTCGCTGGCGACGTGGACAACCATTATCCGGAGCGGTTCGGCTCTGCGATCCTGCTCAGCGTCGTCGGCGGTGTGAGTTCCTTCATTGCCGGTCTGAACAATGAGGGGCAGTCGGCGGTTGGCGGGGCTGGCTCGTACATTCAGCAGCAGGCCCAAAGCCAGGCGCAACAGACCATCGCGCAAACGATGTCCGATCTCGCCAACCAGGCGCTCAAGGACTCGATCAACATTCCGCCGACCATCCATGTCGATCAGGGAACGCGGATTATGGTCTTCGTCAGAAGAGACCTTGATTTCTCCGGTCTGTATCAAGATCCGGTCAAAGAGGCATTGAATGAACTGCGTCGTTCGAGAGCCGTTTACAAGTGAGGCGGTGAGCGTGTGGAACACGCTCCCGACCTTCCTCCGGCAAGCCTGTGAGCCGATTAGACCCTGGCTCGAAGATCCCGAAGTTATCGAGATTATGTGCAATCGGCCTGGGGAGGTCTGGATTGAATCCACCCGCCATGCCGATATGCAGCGGTTTGAAGTGCCGGCGCTAACCAGCATCCAAATTCAACGCATTGCGCAACAGGTTGCCAGTTTCACCAAGCAATCTGTGAATGAGGTTACGCCGCTCCTGTCGGCCACCATGCCGTTCGGGGAACGCTTTCAGGGCGTCTTGAGCCCGGCGACGCCGCACGGCGGGGCGTTCTCGATCCGCAAGCAGGTGATCCGCGATTACTCGCTGGAGAACTATCTTGAGATGGGGGCTTTCGAGAACGTCAAGGTTTCGGGGCCGCGCGAGGTCGATCCTGACGATATCGACGAAACCGATGAGGTGTTCCTTGAGCTCCTGGGCGATCCAAGCTCGGAAGGGCGCATGAAGGCCCTCAAATTCGCTGTTGCGAACAAGTATACGGTTCTCGTCTCGGGCGGAACGTCGTCAGGTAAGACAACCTTCCTCAACGCGCTTCTCAAAGAAATCCTGCTTTCTGAACGCATTGTCACTCTTGAGGATACGCTAGAACTCAAGCCGCCGCAGCCAAACTGGCTCTCTCTCCTGGCCTCCAAAGGCGATCAGGGACTTGCCAAGGTGACGGTCCTCGATCTTCTGGAAGCGGCCCTCCGCTTCCGGCCTGACCGGCTCCTGCTCGGTGAGATCCGCGGGGCAGATGCCTTCACCTTCCTCCAGGCGGTGAATACCGGGCACCCCGGCTCGTTGAGCACGGTCCATGCCAACTCGCCGCAAGCAGCGGTTATCCGCGTGGCGATGGCCTGTCTTCAAGCCGGGCTCGGCCTGACCAAAGCGGAACTGACCGACATCATTCGCGCGACGGTTCCGGTCGTCGTCCAACTCCGCAAGAAGCCGACGCGCGGCGTTGCGGAAATCTACTTTAACAAATTCCAGAGGGCAGGGCGGTGAAGAAGAGCATTGAGCCGTTTGTGAAACCCGGCCTTGGGGTCATTGGAGGCCTGCTCGGGCTTGTTGCTATCTTTTTTGTCTGGTCATGGAACTATGCGGCCGCCACCTATCTGCTGACCCGGCAAACCAACATGTGGAAAGCCGTCGTGTCTGACGGCTACTGGAGCGCGGCTTTCGACCAAGCGACGGTCTATTGGGGCCATCCCACGGTCATGAAGCTGGTCCAGGTTTCGACGGTCGCCCTCCTTTGTGAAATCGCCCTCTTGGCCGCGATCGGCGCGGCGATCTACTTCCAGCCATGGAAGGTCAAGCCGCCGAAAGGGGCTGCTCGGATCGCGACCCTCCGTGATCTCAAGAAAGCGGGATTGCTCAATGGGGTCGCCGGCTATTCTCTCCTGCTCGGTCGCTACAAGGGAAAACAGGTCCGCTACAGCGGCGATAGCCACGTTTATGTGAATGGCCCATCCCGAAGCGGCAAGGGCTGGTCGTTCGTGTTTGTGAACGCGATGGAGTGGCGCGGCTCTCTGATCGCGACCGACATCAAGCAAGAGCTGTTCAAGCTCACTGGCGCGTCTCGGGTGGCGCTTGGGCAAAAGGTCTACCTGTTCGCGCCTGGTTCGTTCGAGTCGCATTGCTGGAACCCCTTGGATATCATCTCCGACTGGCCCCGGCGCTCGACTGACCTGGATAATCTAGCCGCAGCAATGATCCCTGTACCCGATCACGGCGAGCCCTTCTGGTCGCAAACTGCCAGAGGTCTTTTCGCCGGGGTGGTTGGCTATGTCCTCGACAGCAAGCGGATGGAGGGGCGGCGGACCCTGCGCAGTGTGGCCCGGATGTTCAGCACCGGCCAGGATCTTGCCGGCGTCATGAAGAAGATCTTGGAAGAGGAACCGGACCTGAACCGCTTTGTCGTGGATCGGTTCAATACACATATTTCGAAGGATGCTGAGCAGAGACTTTCTTTCGAGGGCCATATTGCGACGGCGCTCCAGCCATGGTCGAACGATTTGGTCGCAGCCGTCACGAGCCGGAGTGATTTCGACATTCGCGAACTGCGCCGTAAGCCCTTTACCGTCTTCATCGGAACGCCGTCGGGGGATCTGGAGGCCGCCAGTCCCATTATTCGCCTGTTCATCCAACAGGTTCACAGTGTGCTGATGGAGCAGCTACCGGGCAAGGATGAGCCCTTCAAGGTGCTCATGTTGCTGGATGAGTTCTACCAGTTCGGCCGCGTTCCTGAAATCGTCCATAAGACGCCCCTAGTGGCGGGGTACGGGTTCAAGATCGCTGTGATCTCACAGAACATCTCCGCGCTCGATGTCACTTATGGCAAGGCAACCCGCGACATGATGCTCGGCAATATGGACATCAAACTTATTGTCGCGTCCGGTGATGAACCGACATCAGAATATGTCTCGCGCAGCCTGGGCCGCCACTATGTTCTGCGCGAAGGGTGGAGTTCTTCGCCGGGCAAGGGCGGAATGGGACTGCGCAGCAACTCTCGCTCGGGCCGGTTCGAGGCTGAACCTTTGATCGGGCCGGATGAAGTCTTCCGGTACGACATGAACAAGTCCATCGTGCTTGTGCGCGGCCATAACGGTGCAGTCCTCGACAAGATCAACTTCTATGAGGATGAGGAGTACATCGCGGCGTGCAATGCCGTGTGGCACCACCGTAAGTCGCTCACTGTGCCCCGCTTGAACTCGCTGGAGGAACAGCCGCTGTTTGACGACAAATCAGCACCGAAGGCGGCCGATGAGAAGAAGGGCCATGTTCCGGCCGAGCAGCGCGAAACAGCTCAAGCTACCTCGTCCGTGTCTACTCCTAACAGCAACCCCACGGTTGCCGCGCCGGAGCCTGCGGCCGTCACGGCGGCTCCTGCGGCAACGATCGTGGTCACGGCAGCGTCCGATACGCCAGAGCCGTATCAGGTCCAAGCGCTGGAACCGGCAAAGGCGGTTACAGGAACCACCGTGCCAGAGCCGGAGTCTGTGAAATCCGACATCACGCTACCGCAACCTGCTACCGCAATCGAAGCGCCTGAGCCTGATCCGAAGGGTGGAGATACGATAGAACTGGACTCGGCCGGTGTTGTCGTGGCTGCGAGCGTCCATGACGACGAAGAGGACGATTTCAGCCTTGATCCTCCAGCCTTCGGCAGTTTCGAAATCTTGATGCAGCAGACAAACGCGATTGCATTAACCCATCCGGTGATCGCTCGCCTCAAGAGGGCGGTTGAAGAAGAAGCGAGCGCCGGACTGCTGGAGCCGGGGACTGACCTGAGCACCTTCATACGGGCGTGAAACGCGGCCCCAAACGGATTCGCATAACATTCGTTATGGAACCTGTGGTTGCATTTTAACCATATACACGCTTAAGTGTATCATACTCTCAACAGAAGGAAATCGCCTTGGCGACGCAGACACTAATCCATGAAACCTCAATCGAGGCGGCCCTGAGCATCCTCAACACTGGCCTGATCTCGGGTGCCCACTGGCCTGCACGCCGCTATGAAGCCTATCCGCATTTCTACCTGAGAGGTGAGCGGATCAGCCGGAGCGTACCCGGCCATCCGCATGAGGTCACGCTGTACTTTGAAAGCGATATGCCAGTCACCGAAGCCAGAGCCGGAATTGCTCGCGTTGCTCCTAGGTCAATCGTCAAGGTCTACTCAAGCTATAAGACCTACTCGACCTCTGATGAGCCCAAGGAACACACCGGTTTCTGGCAAGCTGTGATTGCGCCTGGTTCACCAGCTATTCGCTTTATCGGTTATGAGATTGCGAACGGGTTTGACTGGCACATCCGTGACACAAGAGCCTTAACCGAAGCCGCCCGAGAGTGCCGAAAGGTTCATGCTTCCTTCTTCTCGGATCGTTTGCTTCCTAGCCGCTCCAATGGTCCAGTTCGTCGCTTGGCGCTGCATCTGACGCGCACATGGCCCGTTAGCGAGACATGGCCGAGCAAGCCGCCGCTGATCTACCGCCCACTCGCCGAGCGGGAATTGCTGCAGATGCGGTGGGGCTTCCCCCCTCCCCCGAAGGTCGGCAACCATCCTGTTACGAACGTGCGCAACGTGTCCTCGCCGTTCTGGCGCGCGTGGCTCAAGCCGCAGTATCGCTGCTTGGTGCCTCTGACTTCCTTTTCAGAATATGCAGACAAAATTTCAGAAAATTCAGATGCCAAGCCGCGCAAAACGCCTATCTGGTTCGCTCTGAACAAGGATAGGCCGCTTGCGGCATTCGCGGGGATCTGGCGGCCCTGGAAAGGCGTTCGGGGAACGAAGGCTGATCCGGTCGAAGGAGAACACCTGCTGTACTCGTTCCTGACCACGGAACCGAATAGCGTCGTCAAGCCGATTCATCCCAAGGCTATGCCTGTGATCCTGACGACGCCGGAAGAGTTTGAAACCTGGCTTACTGCACCAATCGAAGAGGCTTTGAAGCTGCAACGTCCCTTGCCGGATGATGCGCTTCAGATTGTGGCGGAAGGGCACAAGTCGGACCAGCCGCAAGCGGCGTGAGCAGATCGGAGGCTTCACCACATAGCTTGATCGTGAGAAGATCCCGCTTCGACACCCCTCGCCGGTCTAGGTCGGTGAGCTGGATCGTGCCTTGCTGCATGATGGCCTGCACAATCGAGCTACCGCCTGGACGTTGGGACACAGAGGACAGAGCGGATGCAAAGCCTCGGAAATAGCTCGTCCTGAGGTCGCGGCGGAACTGCACCCACAATGCGACCAGGAGGAGAAGCGAGGCGACCATGAGAGCGCCAACAGCACTATACAGGGCGTCAAACATGGGCGGCCTCACTTGCCACGGTCAAAGCTTGTGAAAACCGGTCGAACATCTGGCGCCGGAGCCAAAAATCGTCCTCGATGTCTCCACCTATCATCAGGTCCACGACCATATCGCCGTCCGTGTCGCCAAAGTCCGCCGCAAGCTGCTTGAACAGGCGGCGGGCTCGGGAGGAATTCATCGGGAAATTAGCGACCGTGACGGGTTCAATCTCGTCACGGTCCTTGCCGCAAATGTGAATGCCATTCGTGCAAGGCCGATAAAGTTCTTCACTCTGCATGCCGAAATTCCCTCGCTCGGCGCATGAGCGATGAAGTGATGTGCCATAGGTGCCAAAGCGGCGCGGCCATGAACGAGAGGCTGGCCGGAAAGCGAAGGATAACCCTCCCGGTCACAGCGTCGAAGATCTCCGTCGAACCGTCGGAAGCTCGTTCATAGTCAAGGACTGTGCGCGACATAGCGGAACCTCTGCCTCTTATCGCCGGTGGCGGGGCTTATGGCTCTGGCGGCGCTCCGTCTCCCGGCGCTGCTGCTCTTGGCGCTGATCCTCAGCGCGGTCCTGCTCCTGCCTGTTCTCGGCCTCGGCGGATTTTGCCTCCGGCTGCGCCGGCTGCTCCTTATGCACCTGGCGCACTACCTCTGTCCGCCAAACGCCGCGCTCAACGGGCTTTTCCTCGCGGTGGGTGACTTCGCCGGTCTTCTCGTCCGTCAAAGGAACCGGCTTCGTCACCTGCTCTTTGCCGAGATACTGCGCCTTCACGGTATCACCCGGTTGGGCGTCGGCGGCTTTCACAGCCTTGGCGACCTGAACGCTCCAGATCCGATGCACGCCGGTTTCCGTCTGAATATCGACGTATTGTGAAACGTCGTTCTTCGGATCGTCGTTGTAACGGCCCTCCCCGACTTTCACGAGAACGCCAACCATGGGCGGCCGCTCGGCGCTGTCCTTCTCCGTCTTGGCGGTCGGGGCGACCTCGGCCTTCGACGCGTGGGCCTCCGGCTTGCCTGCGGTTTCGGTCTTCGGCTCGGTGGCTGCGCTCGAGGTGGGATTTTGTGCGGGCGAGGCCTGCGCGTTCTCCGGCTGCGGCGCGGCCTCGCGAACCTCCGCGGTTTCCTTCGGGGCGTCCTGCTTGCCAAGGCGCTGCCGCTCGGCGGCGATCCGCTCTTGCAGTTCCGGGTTTGTGATCTTGAAGCCGTACTCAGCCGCAAGGCTCACAACCATGCTCTTGTACGCGTCGTTGCCCTTGATCGTCAGACCATCCCACTTCTCCGAGGACAGTTGCAGGGCCGCGCGAACGCTCCCCCGGTCCTTCCAGTCATGGATCTTCACCTGCTTGCCATTATCGACAAAGGCCAGCTTCTCGCCCGTCGGCGTCTCACGGAAATACTGAACGTCCGAGCCCTTGGCCTTCGACCGGAAGCCTTCAATGCTGTTCGGCCTGGGCTCAACATAACGGTCGCCCTCAATGTCAGGACGGCGGCTCTCGGCCTGCTTGCGCTTTTCAGCGACGGCGCTCTCAAGATCCTGCATGGCCGTCTCGGCGGCCTTCTCCAAGGCCGGCCGCGCCTCCTCGGGAGCCGCCTCGATGATCGCGCCGATATTGACCTTGATGGAGGCCAGGGCGCTCTCCATCCGCTCGATCCTTGGCATGGTCTGTTGTCGTTTCGGTTCGGTCTGGTTTTCGGACTGCCGCTCGGCGCGCTCAATGGCCGTGCGGGTGCGTTCTTGAAGCTCCAACACCCTCCGCTCCGGCGTCGGCGTCAACGGCTGCTGCTGTGCGGCCAGGTCGCGGCTGACCGTGACGTAAGCCTCGGGATTGGTGCGGGAGGGCGTGACTTCGGACAGGCGCGACCGGGGCACGTCCACATAGGAGACGCTGCCCTTGAAAGAGGCCGCCAATGTCTCGGCGGTGGCGCGGTCGGGTGAAAACAGGGGTGCGCTCGACGTTTGAGCTCCCGGCCGCTCGGCGCGGTAAAGCCGGATCGTATCGGGGGCCTGGGTCGGCTCGGGACCAGAGGCCCGGGCAATGGCGACAGCCTGCCACCCGCGCGCAACCTCATTGGCACGCTTGCGGCCTTCCTCGCGGGTCGGAATGTGAACGGCGCGGGTCTGTGCCGCCTCGACGCGACGACGGGCGCTCTCGGGGGCCGTGCCGCGCTCGACGCGGCGGATGTCCTTGAGCTTGTAGCCGGGAACGTGGGCCTGCTCGAACCGGCTCACAGCCTCCATAGGGATATTCCGCTGCCGGGCTTCCTGGGCCAGTGTCTCGCGCCAACGCTGGAGATCCTGAATGCGCGGATCCATTTTCTTGCCGTGGCTGTCCCGCATTCGGACGGCGGCATGAACATGGATGTGCTGCCGGTTCGTATGAAGGGCGAACACATATTCCCGGCCTGCAAATTCCCGGTCCAGGGTGGCGCGAACGGCGCTCACAAAGGCGTCCTTGTCAGTGCCGGGTTTGGCGGAAAAGATGATGTGCGCAACCTCGCGCTGATCGGTCGAACGCAGATCCCGCTTCCATGACTTCGCCTCGGACCGTGCCGCCTCTTCGCCGGTCAGAACCTTGCCCCTGCTGGTGATGACGCTCTGCTCGCCGCGCTTGGACAGGCGCAAGAGGCGAACGCTTGCGCCCTCGACCCCATGCAGGAACCCATGGCTCTGGAAGGTGGCTCCCTCAAAGGAATCCGACAGGCGGCTCTCAAGGGCGCCAAGGGATTTCTTGGTGTCGAAGATCCGGAGCGCCCTGCCCTGCTCGTCCCTCTGCGAGCTGGCGGCCGCCATCACCACATGAAGCCGGGACTGAGCGCCCTCCTCCTCGATGCGGAAGGCATAGCGATGACCGGCAAGCGCCTCGGCAAGAGCCGCCTGGGCGTCCTTTTGTGAAACCTCGCCGTCGATCGTGAGGGTGAAGCTGAGAACGTCTTTTGACGGCTCGCGCGCCGGGGCGTCCTCCTGCCACCGGGCCACAAGCGCCTGAATGGCCTCCCTGCCCTGTACATAGGAACCGTCCTCACGCTCAAGGGCCAACTCCCCATCATGGCTCTGGTAGGTCAGAAGCGCCGACACGCGGGCACGGCCATTCGCAAAGCTGGCGAGTTTCACGACGGCGGCTTGCGAGCCCATGGCGAGGGCGGCGCGCTTCACCTCAACCGAACGAACCACCTGAACCGCATAAACGTCCTGCACGGCTCCAACCGATTGCACGGCCAGGACCGGGCGCGCGGCGACGATCCCGGCTCCTGCGGCTGCGACCGGCGGGCGGCGGCGCTCCTCCTCTTCGGGGGTGACGATGATCCGCGAACCGGACGCGGGGAGGTAGCTTGCTGGCCGGGGTGCTGCCGGCACGCCACGGCTCGGAGCCGGAGTCTGCGGGGCGGCCGAGGACCTGGCGGGGGCCTCATCATAGAGACCGGCCGCAATCTCGTTCGCCTCACGGATGGCTCTCAACCGGGCACGTCCAACAAAGGACAGACCGGCAAAATCGAGACCGGCATAGACGCTAGAGGCGATCATGCCTGCTCGTCCTTGAGGGCTTCGACCGCCAATTTCCGCGACCGCGCCACCATCGAAACATAGACCAGATCGTAAGCCTGAATGGCGCTCGCGATGTCCTCCAACACCTTCCGAAAGGTCGGATCGGGCGGAATAAGGCCCTGGTTCATGGCTCGCGCAATCTGATTGAGGTTCACACCCACGGCGCGGGTTTGGGCGGTCAGCTCTTCGATCGCGGCCTTTGCCTCGCCGTCAAACGTCGGGCCAAGTCCGCCTGCGGCGCGCGCCAATCGGCGGAAACCCTCACTCATGGTGACGCCATGCTCTTTGCAGACGGCGGCGAAATGAGCCCGTTCAGACGGTTGAAGCCGTACCGCAACGAGGTCTTTTCGGGTCTCTGGAGCCGCCAAAATCTCGGGTCCTGTGTGAAGTCTGGAGGCTCCGGTTGCCGCTAGGTGGCAACTGCCGGAGCCTCAAAACCTGCCCGGTCAGGGCACATGGGAAAGTGTGTATAACAATTTCCCCTATCCTGCCACTCAAGAAACAGACTTACGAATTTTTTGCCCCCTGAACCTTCTCAACATTTCGAGGGTTCGAAAGTCCGAAAACTCCGCAAAGCGCCAGAAACTTCCAGGGGGTTGAAAGGCTCCGAAGTGCGGGAAGGTTCTGGCCCCTCCTAAGTCGGGTAACTCGCGAAACCTTCAGGAGGTGGATAAATCATCGAATTTTAAAATATATGTTGCCCTTTTCACCCTGCTTAAGTACGAACATATCTTGTATTCTCGGAAGGATTCAAAGGCGCATAAGGCTCGGAAAATTCTGAATGCTGCAAAACTTTGGAGCGTTCAAAACTCCCGAAACCGCCATAAGCCGCAAAACCTTCGGAAGAGACAAAAGCTTTGAAACGTCGGCGGGTGATCGAAGGATTTTTGGCTGCCGGAGAAAGAGGGTGTGAAAGATGGCACAGGTGCCGATTGTTGCGTTCGCGAGCTCAAAGGGCGGGAGCGGCAAGACCACGAGCTGCATTCTCGTGGCGGGGGAAATCGCCGCCCGAGGCGAGCGCGTGTTGATCCTCGACACGGACCCTCAGCAGTCCGCCGTCAAATGGTTCGAGCGCTGCCGGGCGGCCAATCGCCTGCCGGAGCGGATCGAAGTTGTATCGTGCTTGGGTGAGGCGGCGTTGGCAGAACGCCTCAAGGCGCTGCCCGACGACGGCTTTGTGCTCATTGACGTTCAGGGCATCCTTTCCCCGGTCATGGCGATTGTCGCGGCCCGCGCTCACGTTGTGGCAGTGCCAAGCCGAGCCAGTCAGCTTGATTTGGAGGAAGCGCTTCCTTTTGTGCAATACACTGCTCACTTCCGGAGCAGTGGGGTGCAGGTGTTCCTCAACGAGGTGGAGGGCATTGCCCGAACAACGCAGGTCTTCAAGGACGCGGTTGCTTATCTCCAAAACAACAAGATCCCGTACTTCCGCACCATCATACAGCAAAGGCCCAAGTTCCGGGCCATCACCAACGACAAGGGGATGCTCGCAACCTTGGATGCAAACCCGGAGAGTGTGCGCAAGGCTCGCGCGAACGTCGCCGCCCTGACGGCTGAAATCCTGGACCTTCTGAGCCTTCCTCCGCAACAGCCTGCCCCGGCACCAACCGGCGAGGGCGTAGCCGAGCCGGACACGCGGGAAACTGCTCTCGCCGCTGAGGCGGTGTGAGCCGGGATCATACCATGTCCAAGTTTACGCTGCCTGACCCGGCCATTGGTGGAGGGAAGGAGCTTTCCCTTGATGAAATCCTGGCGAAAGGCCGCGAAGCGGCCGCCGCCACAGGGCAGATCATTACTGGCGACAAGCCCCCTGCCCCACAACCGTCCAGACCGGAACCGGAGCCTGTGAAACCGCCCTCCGCTCCGGTGCCGCCTGAGCCTGTTCGATCTTCAAAGTCGGCGGGTGAAGAAGCTTCTGCGCCCGGTCCAAAGAAGATGGGGCGGCCGCCGCGTCCCAAGCCGGATCAAAAGCGCGAGAAGTGGGGCGTCCAAATGCGGACTGATTTCGTCCTTGGCGTGCGCCGGATCGCTCTCGATCGGCGCATCTCTCCCTTCGACGTGCTTGAAGAAGCTGTGGGCGCTTACCTGCGCGACCAGGCCGCAAAGCGATAGCGGCGTCGGCACGATAGGACGGCGATCTGTGAATGAGATTTTCCTGACCCGGCGCGATCCAGCCCGCAACATAGCTCGGTTCTATGTGATGCGGTTGGAACCCGACTTGTTCGGGTCAATCGTGCTGGTGCGGGAATGGGGGAGGATCGGCGGCGCAAGCCGCCGACAAAGCCTGCGCCGCTCTGCGGCGCGGCAAGATCCGGCGTGGCTATCAGGACGCCGGATCAAGCTCATGACGGGCGCGCTAGCCCAAATCGGTGTGCGGAAAGTCTTTCCCCTTATACAGCAAGGGGATGTTGTAGTTCTTCGCGCAGGCATAGGCGAACGTGTCGCCCATGTTCAATTGAGCCGGATGGGGCTTGCCATACTGAACACGCGCCCGGATCGCGCGCTTTCCGATCTCCGGCGTGATGCTGATGTTCCGAACCTTCAGGGCGGTCATGAAGTCCGTCACAAGATCCTCGGCCTCGTCAATGGTGATCTTCTTTGCTTTGCTGACAGCAAGAACGCTCTCCATCATGGCAACGGGCGATGTGGTGAGCGGAGTCGTTGCGGCATCCAGCTTGGCGAGCAGCATATCCTTATCCTCTTCGTTCGCCAGAATGCCGCACACGGCGGACGCATCCAGAAACATTACTCTTCCCCCCATTCCTCGTCAGAGGCGCGCTTATGCTCTTCCCACGTCATGGTGCTGGTGGTGGTTCCCAGCCGCGCTGCCTTGTCGAGGACAGGGGCAAGCAACTCCCGAACACTCTTCTTGCTGTTTTCCTTCTCCATAGCCCCGTTGAGGGCATCCCTGATCACGTCCATTTTCTTGACCCGGCGCACCCGCGCCAAGTGTTCGATCTGGCTGAGCAATTCGGGATCTTTGATGTTTAACGCCATTTTGGTACCCTTCTAAGGGTATATTGGTACCATGTTTAAGGTACCATTTCAACATAAAGGTACGCGTCCAGTTCCTTTGGCCGCTGTCCCGGTTGAGCAGTGGCGGCAACGGCAAGGCGGATCGGACCTCGCAAGGCGCGGCCGTCTGTGAAACCCGATTGAAACCTGGAGACTTGGATCAGGGCGCGGCTTGCGCTATATTGCCGGAGTGCACGGCGGGCTTTCGCCCGCCATGCTCTTTGCTAGACGATCCAGAAATCGACCCGGAGTCTCACTCGCCAGTGTTTCCGGGTCTTTTTCATGTCCAGCGTGAAGCTAATGGGTAGAAACCACATAGCTGTCACCTCCGGTTTGAGGGCGAGGCGCTTGCCTCGACCGGGGAGCCTATCTCCCCGGATCGCGCCGCTGGCTCGGCGCTGCTGCTTCCGCCCTCAAAACCTGCTGTGTCTTCCTAATCTCTATTCCCTTGCGCTTCCGTAAACCGCTCGACGCCTCATAGCCTAGAGCAACGGCAGTTCTGACGGGATCGTTGGGGCTATGCGGCGTGGCGGCTTCGTGATTCACTTGTCTCAAACCTCTTTGGAGGAGATGAGCGATGACCAAGTCCTACTCGCTGGATCTGCGCCGCCGGGTGGCGCGCTTTGTTGAGGCGGGCCATTCCTGCCATGAGGCTGCCCGCCACTTCGAAGTCTCGGTTGCGTTTGTGGTCCGGCTCATGGCGGCGTATCGGGCCACCGGCAGCCTGGCCGCCAAACCAGAGGGCGGCTGGCGCTACTCCAAGCTCGATCCGCATCGCGAGTTCCTGATCAGGCGTGTCGCCGAGAAGGGCGACCTCACCATGCCGCAACTTGCCGCGGAACTGGCGGCCCTCGGCACCAAGGTCATGCCCGCCTCCATCGCGCGCTGGTTCATTCGGCAAGGCTACAGCTTCCAAAAAAAACGCTGCGGGCCAGCGAACAAGGACGCTCCGACGTGCGCCAGGCGCGCGAGCACTGGCGCACCAAGCGCCAGCCGCGCATGCGCCAGGAGCCGCATCGGCTCGTGTTTCTCGATGAGACCGGCACCTCGACCAAGATGACCCGCCTGCGCGGGCGCTGTCCCAAGGGGCAGCGTCTTTATGCGAAAGCACCGTTTGGTCATTGGAAAACCCAGACCTTTGTCGCTGGGCTGCGTTACAATGAGCTTTGTGCCCCCTGGGTGATCGATGGGCCGATGACCCGGCGCATCTTCGAAACCTATGTGGAGACGCAGCTTGCGCCGACGCTGTCGCCGGGCGATGTGGTCATTCTCGACAACCTGCCGGCACACAAGAGTGAGAAAGCCGCGCAGTGTCTCAAGCAAAAGGGTGCCTGGTTCCTGTTCCTGCCACCCTACAGTCCGGATTTGAATCCGATTGAACAGGTCTTCTCACAGATCAAATCGCACTTGCGCAAAGCTGAGGCCCGAACGCTTGATGCGCTCTGGCGCGCCATCGGCAACATTTGCGATCTGGTCGAGCCCGAGGCATGCCGCAACTACTTCACCGCTGCCGGGTATGGATTCGTCTGAATGCCCGTTGCTCTAGTACTACAGCCGGGCCTTGCGTCGGCGTCGGGTGCGTTTGCGCCAGTGGCATTCGCGCGCCCGCTGCTGATGGCGCCGGCGCCACACCGACCAGTGCTCGACGGCCTCAACCGAAGGCGGCCGCTCCCACACCAGATGCCAGAGCAGACGGCGCACTTCCGGCACGGTGAGCGGCAACAGCCCCGCGGCGCGTCTGACGGGCGTCTCTCCCCCCGATGGCG